>NZ_CP040098.1:2959583-3280000 GCF_005377625.1 Desulfoglaeba alkanexedens ALDC
GTCCGTGTCCCGGATGCAGATGCCGCCCAGGGAAAGATTCACGATCAAGGCCGAAAGAAGCGACCGTGTCTTCTTGGGATTCTTTTTGATCAATTCAAGCCAGATGCGAATGTTGGCAATGTGCGCCGGGTTGACCTGGACCTGCCAGTGGCGGCTGACGCCTCCCAGTTCCGGCGTTTGAAAGCCCATGGCGATGATCCGCTTTACAAACGCGTCAATGAGGGGGCCGTGCTGGCTGTCGAGGATCTCGAGCCCGATGGTGCGGATGCATTGGAGTGCGGCTTCCGGGTAGTTCAGGAGGCAGCCGGCCAGCGCGTCGTAGACCCGTTCCAGGCGGTCCTGGAGGCTCTCGATGGATTCGTTGCGCATCCACCGGACCATGTCGAAGTTGATTTCTCTGAGCGTTTCTTCGTGAATACTTTCGAGCCCCTTGGTTTCAAGGATCTTAAGGCGTGCAAGCATGCTCAGGTGCTCGGAATTCTTGCCCAGTTCCAGGCCTTTGAGCTTATCGGGGAGATGGTGAAAGACCAGCACGACGTCCCGGAAATCGGGGATCGTAAGCATCTGCGCCACCGCCTTTCGATGGTCGGTTTCCTGGGCCAGCCGTTCCAGTGTTTCCAGTTGCCGGCGGTGGGAGCCGTGGGTGAGGGAGGCGAACAAGTCCCGGAAGGAAGGGGAGACGGGGGCGCCGTCCATCTGCTTGAGGATCCATTCCAGGGGATCTTCGCGTTGGAGCCAGAACAGATGGGTTTCGCGGAGAACCCGGTTCATGAGGCTGCGGAATTCGCGGAAGTCTTCGGGTTCCGTCCAGAGTTCCAGGAGGGCCCGGCCCAGTTTTTTCGGCTGGTAGTAGCTTCGGGTCAGGCACTCGAAGGCCCGAGGGGGGAGGGCCGAAGCGGCCGCGAACAAGGCCCGCGGTATCCCTCGGTGGCAGGTGTCCAGCCGGACGGGATCATCCAGGACCCAGTCGAGGGCAAAGCCTTCGGGGGCGGCGGCGGCGAAGAGCCCGGGGGCTTCTTCCACGATCTTCAGCCACAAGGCCAGAAGGCAGTCCGCGGCGCGCGATCGAACGTCGGTCTGTTCCGAACTTTCGAGGGCCTCCAGGAAGATGCGGGAAAGCAGAGCGAAGATCCGCCCGTTGTGCGGATGGACCGTGTAAAGACGGAAGTTGGAAGTGGCGTAGCGCCAGGCTTCCTGCACCACGAAGTGCCAGTTGCGGTACCGGTGATGATACTCGACCAGCAGCTCCCCCGCCTGTCGTTCCTTGCCCGCATAGCCTCGCACGGCTTCTTCCAGAACCGTGAACACCGGTTCCACCACCACCGGCACGTTGGTGAGCCGCATGTTCTTGTTCCATGCGTCCGACTGGATTTCCTTTACGGATGTCGCAAACTCCATGAAACACCTTCCGTTGGATCCGGGTCGCTTCCGGCGAACCACCTGGATCGCCATGCGCGGTCCATTTCCAGTTCCATCAGCACGGCGGCTTCCCGGCCGACGCCGTAATAGCCGGGTCGAATCCCTGCGGGACGGAAGCCCACGCTTTCGTAGAGACGCCGGGCCGCTGTGTTGCCCCGACGCACCTCGAGCAGCGCAAGGCGGGCCTTGTTTCGGCAGGCGATCTTCAAGGCCTCCAGAAGGAGCGACCGCCCAACGCCCCGGCGCCGCTCGCCAGGTGCCACCGCCAGGTTGAAGATCTGCACTTCGTCGGCCACCATCCAGAAACAGATGTAGCCCGCCACCTCCGTCGCCTGTTTCAGTGCCACAAGCAACCGTGAATGGGGCCTTTCGAATTCCTCCCTGAAAAATCGTTCATCCCAAGGCTCCACATGGCTGGCCTTTTCGATTTCCAGGACTTCCGGAAGGTCACCGAGACCCATTTCGGCGATGCGGATCGGAGGGGACGCCCCGCTGAAGCCCGTCATCACGCCCTCGCGACCGGTTTAGCCAGCACTTCGCCGGCAAGCGTAATGTGGCGCCGGCCGTAATCCCTCAGAGTCTCGGCCACTTTCCTGAGGGATCCGTCGCCGCGGCAGGCGGCGAACTTGATGAGCATGGGAAGATTCACGCCGCAAAGGATCTCCACGTTGGGGCCGAGCAAAGAGAAGCTCACGTTCGCCGGAGTGCCGCCGAAAAGATCCGTCAGGATCAGGACCCCTTTGCCGGAATCCACCGCCTTGACGGCATCCGAAAGTTCGGCGCCCATGGCTTCCAGCGACTTGCGCGGATCCATGGAAACGGCCCGCATCCCCTCAAGATGCCCCAGAATCAGCTCAACCGCGCACAACATTTCTTCCGCCACCCCGCAGTGGGATACCACGACGAGCCCGATCATCTTGGGTTGGTCTCCTTCGACCCGCGGCCGCAAGAGGGCGACCCGGGCGATGCGTCTCACTCCAAGAGAATATCACGATGGAATAATACAACATAATAACCCTTCGTCCGCAACTTGTCAGCCACCTGCTCGGCGATCACCACCGACCGATGCTTACCTCCGGTGCACCCGATGGCGATGGTCAAAAACCGCTTTCCTTCGTTGATGTATTGCGGAAGAAGCTTGAACAGTAGGCCCGTGTACTCCCTCACGAAGCCTTCGGCTTCCGGCCACCGCAGGACCCAGTCGCGCACCTGCCGAGTCCTCCCGTCCAGGGAGCGCAGATCCTCCACGAAGTAAGGGTTTGGAAGAAATCGCACGTCCATCACTAGATCGGCTTCATAAGGGATCCCGTATTTGAAACCGAAGGAAAGCACCTGGACGCTCAGCCGCTCCTTGTCGTTCAGAAGCGAATACGTCCGCGTGATCAACGCTTTCAATTGATGGACCGAAAGATTGGTGGTGTCCACGATCCGGTCGGCCCGTGACCGCAGCGCCGTCAGTTCCCTCCGTTCGCCGGCGATGGCGTCGCGAAGGTGCGTGTCGGCCGAGGCCATGGGATGAAGGCGCCGAGTTTGACTGAACCGCCGTTGGAGCGATTCGTCCGAGGCTTCCAGAAAGATGATTTCCAGGGAGTAGCCGGACCTTTCCATGGACTCAAAGATCGGTTCGTAGTCCCTGAGAAACGATCGGCCCCGGATGTCGATACCCAGGGCCACCCGATTGATGGTGGGCATGTCTTTTTCGCAAAGCGATAGAAACTGGGGCAGCAGGGGCACGGGCAGGTTGTCGATGCAGAAATAGCCAATATCTTCAAAAGCTTTGATGGCGGTACTCTTTCCCGACCCGGAAAGCCCCGTGACCACGACCACGTGAATCTTCCGATTTTCCATGGAAGCCTGTCCTCTCTCCCTCGACGGTTGGCGGCGCTACGGGGATGCAGCCGCACGGCTGCGCGAAAAGGCATGGGCTTGGCGGATTGAGGGGATTCGAAGTGGAGGCCGAAAGGGAGGTGACGGGGAGAAACAGCCTTTCGCCTCACGAGGCCCACCGTCCGGCCGTCGAGTTCGGAGCGGCGACCGCCGGCCGCCCCGCGCGTCGACGTTCCGGGTTTTTCTTCTAGAAATCGTCGTCTTCCTGCTTGATGATCGAATAGATCTCTTCGCGGGACGCGGCTCCACTCAGCCGTTTTCGGACGGTGTTGTTCTTCAGCAGTCGGGCGATCTTCGCCAGCGCCCGCAGGTGGATTCCGGCGCAGCTTTCGGGTGCGACCAGCAGGAAGAAGAGATGTGCCGGCTTACCGTCCATGGACTCGAAGTCGACGCCCCGCGAGGACCTGCCGAAAGAAAGAGCCAGGTGATCCAGGTTTTCGATCTTTCCGTGAGGGATGGCGATGCCTTCGCCGATCCCCGTGCTTCCCAGCCGTTCGCGCTCCAACAGCACTTCGATCAGGCGTTCCCGATCCAGATGAGGCTTATAATGCAGCAGGGCACCGGTCAGTTCCTCGAGGACTTCCCGCTTGGTCGTTCCTTTGAGCTCCGCTATGATCGCTTCCATGGGGAGAATGTCCAGTATCTTCATCAATCGTTCTGATTCCTCCTGGCCGGTTGATCCTTCGCCGCAGGCAGGGGCCCGCAGCCGGGCCGGACCGTCTTCGTGCGGCCGGTCCGCCGTTCATTGTATGGGTTCGATGAGCCCGAAGTTGCCGTCGTTTCGTTTGTAAAGAACGTTGACGCGGTTCGTGTGGCGGTTCGTGAAGACGAGGAACCCGCCGTTGGAAAGGTTTAGCTGCATCACCGCTTCGTCCAGGTCCATGGGCTTGGCGTGGATCTGTTCCGTTTTCACCACCTGGGGCCCGCGTTCCTCATCCTCTTCGGCCCATTCGAGCACTTCCGAGGCCGCCTGCAGGTTCTTTTCCCCCGCCGGCGGTTTCCGCTTCCTGAGCTTGTCCTTGTATTTCTTGATTTGGGATTCAATGTTATCCGAAACCATATCTATAGCGGAATACATGTCTTCGGTCTCTTCCACGCCGTTGATGCGAATACCGTTGGCGTCGATGGTCGCTTCCGCAATATGCCGGAACTTTTCCACCTTCAGCACGATATTGGCTTCAATGGGTTCGTCCACGTACTTCTTGACCCGGGAAATCTTCTCTTCAGCGTAGTCCTTCAGGGCGGGAGAAGGTTCTATATTACGAAAAGTGACGTTGATCTGCATTTACGTTTCCCTCCACTCTATGGCACCACTCGGAAACCAGGGCTCGACGCACTAGCCGCCGTTTTCTCCCCACAACAACTGCTTCCTTTTGTGAGACGGAAGGATACCAAGCATTTCCCGGTACTTGGCCACTGTCCGCCGGGCGATCCGGATATTGTCCCTCTTCAACAGGTCGACGATTTCCTGGTCGCTGTAAGGCTTTCCCGGATCCTCTTCGCGCACGATCCGGCGTATCTGCTCCTTCACGCTTTCGGACGCCACCGCGTCTCCCACGACGCTGTTTATGGAACTGTTGAAGAAATATTTCAACTCAAAAATCCCCTGAGGGGTATGCATATACTTATTGGTTGTCACTCGACTGATGGTCGACTCGTGCATCCCCACATCTTCGGCCACGTCCCGAAGGACCATGGGTTTGAGGTGAGAGACGCCCCTTTCTAGGAAATCGCGTTGGAAATTGACGATGCTTTGGGCGACCTTGTAAAGTGTTCTCTGGCGCTGGTGGATACTCTTGATCAGCCAGGCGGCGGAACGCAGCTTGGACTGGATGTACTCCTTCGTGTCTCCTGAAACGTCGGAATTCCGGCCCAAGGCTTCCTTGTAGTAGGGGTTCACCTTGAGCTTGGGCATGCCGTCTTCGTTCAGAAGGACCACGAATTCGTCGTCCACTCTGATCACGAAAACGTCCGGGCTGATGTACTGGACGTCGTCTTCCGTGTAGGCGCTCCCGGGTCTGGGGTCCATCCCGAGAATGATGTCCACGGCTTCCTTGACTTCTTCCTGCGATTTCTTGAGCGCCCGGACCAGTCCCTGGTAATTGCGGTTTTCGAGGAAATGGAGGTGGTTTTCGATGATGTCGATCACAAGGCCGTTGGGAAGGGGCAGGTTATGAGCCTGGATGAGCAGGCATTCGCGCAAATCGCGGGCCGCCACCCCGGGGGGGTCGAAGGTCTGGACCTTGCGCAGAACCTTTTCCACCTGCTCCGGGGTCACCGCCGTCATTTCGGCGATTTCTTCGATGGTGGCCACCAGGTAGCCGTCCCGATTGAGGTTGCCGATGACGGCGGCTCCAATTTCCTTTTCGTCGTCGTCCAGGCCGGAAAGGCGCAGCTGCCAGATCAGGTGGTCTTCCAGGGAAGGTTTGTGGGTGAGGCGCTGTTCGTAGGAAGGGTAGTCCTGACCCGGGTCCCGTTCAACCAGAACCGGTGTGCTGGTATTGTATTCCTCCAGGTAGGCTTCCCAGTCGAAATCTTCACGGACCTTCTCGGTGATTTCCACTTCGGCGTACGTTTCCTGAGCCGGTTCGGCCTCGATTTCCCCCTCTTCCCGTTCCGCGGTCTCCTCCTGGCCATCTTCCAGGACCGGGTTGGTTTCCAGTTCTTCGCGAATGGTTTCCACCAATTCGAGGCGTGACAGTTGGAGCAGCTTGATGGCCTGTTGCAACTGAGGCGTGATGATCAGTTGCTGGGAAAGCTTCATTTGCTGTTTGAGTTCCAGTGCCATGATGCTTCTCGCCTTACAGGGAGAATCCCTGCCCCAAGTAGGTCTCGCGGGCCCGTTCGCTTCGAGCGATCATCTCGGGAACTCCCTCCTCCAGGATGCGGCCTTCGTGCATGATGTAGGCCCGGTCGCATACCTTGAGGGTTTCCCGGACGTTGTGGTCCGAAATGAGAACCCCGATACCCCGGTCCTTCAGGGAACGGATGAGCCCCTGAATCTCGGCCACGGCGATGGGATCGATTCCCGCAAACGGTTCGTCGAGCAGAATGAAGCTGGGTTCCGTAACCAGTGCCCGGCTGATTTCGAGCCGTCGCCGTTCGCCCCCCGACAGCCGTTCCGCCTTGTTTCGGGCCAGGTGCGAGATATTGAGATCCGCCAGGAGCGCCTTGAGTCTTTCTCTGCGCTCCGCGCGTCCCAGATCCAGGGTTTCGAGGATCGCCATGACGTTTTCTTCCACGGTGAGCTTCCGGAAAACGGAAGGCTCCTGGGGCAGGTAGGCGATGCCCTTTCGAGCCCTAAGATACATGGGGTCGTTTCCGATGTTCTCGCCGTCCAGGTGAACGGTTCCCGCATCCGGGCGGATGATTCCGACCACCATGTAAAAGGTCGTGGATTTTCCGGCACCGTTCGGTCCCAGGAGCCCCACGATTTCTCCCTGTTCCAGATCCAGGTTCACGTGGTCCACCACGCAGCGTCCGCCGTAGTTCTTCACGAGTTCCCGAATCCGGAGCGACCTCGAAGCGCAACCCATCCGCTCAATCCTCCGACCTTTTGGGGTGGAGCACCGCCTGCACCGGCTGGTCGGAAGTTCCCTCCACCACGCTTCGTTCCTCTTCCAGGTAGAGCGTGATGAGGCGCCCTTGGACAGTGTTCTTACCCTGCATCAGCCGCGGGTTTCCCGACAACATGATTTTCTGTTCCTTCTGGAAGAACACCGCTTTCTCCGCTCGGGCGACCTTGTCCTCGCGGGTGATCGTCACCTCGCCTTCCACCTCGATGCGCTCCACCTCTTCCATCATCTGGTTTTCAGCAAGGTCGGCGCCTTCCTTTGCGTACACCGTGAGCCGCTTTCCCGTGATCACCAAGTCGTCCTGTTTGACCACCACGTGGCCTTCGAATCGGATGGTATTGGAACGCTGGTCCACCACCATGCGATCGCTCGCCACATGGAGCGGCGACCCGCCGGCCAGGGCCTTGACTTCCGGCCCTTTGGGTGTTTCAGCGGCGGCCGCTGGATTCACCGAGCCGGTCTGAACGACGGCGGTCCAAAGAAGCCCGGCTGCGATCGCCGCAGCCCAGGTGAAAATCCTAGAATGTCGTTTCATCGCGTCCCCAACCACCGTCCTGCCTTGGTTCTGTTCTACGGCCGCCGAAAGCTCACGCCGGTGAAAACCGCCTGGACCGACCCTTCCATCACCGCCTGTTCCGCTGCAAGGAAGTAGGTCCAGCGGTTCCCCTCCAGCTCCATGTCCGGACCGGTTATCCGGGTGAAGGCCTCCGAATGGATGACGCCGTCTCCGTGGCGGTAGTGGGCGCTTTCCGTGACCAACTCGTAGCTCCGGTCACCCCGGGCCAGCCGGGCCCTCACGTCGCCCCAAAGGTCGATATCCTTGGTGCCGGCGTGAAGGCGCCCTTCCCGGCTTTCCAGAACGATGGGTTCACCCTCCTTCGTATATAGGATCAGGTGGACGTTGGAAAGGAGCGTCTTCTGGCTCTCGCTGTCGTAACGAGCCTCCGACGCCTTCAGTTTCCAGAGTCTGCGCCCTTCGCGCACCTCCGTGTATTCCATGTCCGTGAGTTTCATCTCCGAATCCGAAACATCGTCCTGCACGATCGCCGCGCGGTTGCTGCGCCGGCTTTCTCCTTTCCAGAAACCGAAAACCAGTGCGCCCACAAGCACCAGCGCCGCTACCGCGGTGAGACCGTGAAACAACCTGCCGCGAATTCCCATATTCCGTCAAGACCCGGTCATCTTCAGAAATTGCAAACGGTTAGACTCTAACACGCGCCTCGGCGGAGTGTAAAGCCATATGACACCTAAGACTCCATCCCGGGACCCGGTCGAGAAGAACCGGCGCACGGCGGGTGTTTCCGTCCGGCGGCGGAGGGAAACGTCAGACCTCGGAAGGGAAATCATCGTGAAAGTATCGACGGGTCACCGATTCCCAGAGTCCCTGCGAGTGGAGGAGCAGTTCGCAGACTTCCCGGCAGGCTCCTCGGCCTCCGGCGGCCCGGGTGATGTAATGGGCGTAGGGACGCACGTGGGGGCTGGCGTTGGGGACCGTAACGGCGAAGCCGACCCGCCGCATCACGGGAATGTCGATCAGGTCGTCGCCCATGTAACCCACTTGGGCGTCCCGGAGGCCGAGTTCTTCCTTGATCTCCGCGTAGGCGCCCGCCTTGTGCTGGATGTTCTGAAACACGCGACGGATTCCCAGTCCTTCCGCACGCCGGGCCACGGCTCCGCAGTAGCGGCCCGACATGAAGGCGACTTCCAGACCCGCACGCAGCAGCAGTTTGATGCCGTGGCCGTCTTGGACGTCGTAGGCTTTCAGTTCCGAACCGTCGTCGTGGTAGATGATCCGACCGTCGGTCAAGACCCCGTCCACGTCGAAAATCATGAGCCGCACGGCGATGGCTTTCCGGCGGACGGTTTCGTCCGGGACGGCGGATGTCCGAGGTTCAGCAGCCGGCATGAGGCATCCTCCCGGATTTCAGGGGTCGGCGAAGGCGGCGGATTCGCCTCTTACGCAACGGCGCCGGGCGGTCCGGTAGAGTTCCACGAGCACGGCGAGCAGTTCTCCGGCGTCCGGGAGCGACAGTGAGTTGGGGCCGTCGCAGAGGGCGCGGTCGGGGTCTTCGTGGACTTCGAAGAAGACGCCGTCGGCGCCGGCCGCCACGGCCGCACAGGCGAGCGGCCGCACGAAGTCGCGCTGACCTCCCGAAGACCGCCCCAGCCCCCCCGGAAGCTGTACGCTGTGGGTGGCGTCGAAGACCACCGGGTATCCCAGGGCCGCCATCACGGGGATGGATCGCATGTCCACCACCAGGTTGTTGTACCCGAAGGCAGTCCCCCGCTCGGTCAGAAGGATTTTACGGTTGCCGGTGCTTTCGACCTTCTTCACCACGTTCGCCATGTCCCAGGGAGCCAGAAACTGGGCTTTCTTAAGGTTCACTGGTTTTCCCGTTTCGCCGGCCGCCAGGACAAGGTCTGTCTGCCGGACAAGAAAGGCCGGGATCTGGATGATGTCCACCACCCGGGCCGCTTCTTTCGCTTCCCTCCGGGAATGAACGTCCGTAAGGACCGGTACGCCGACTTCCCGCCGCACACGCTCCAACATCGCCAGGCCGCGCTCCAGCCCGGGGCCGCGAAAGGAATCGATGGCGGTTCGATTCGCCTTGTCGTAGGAACTCTTGAAGATGTAGGGAACCCCCAGCTCATCGCAAGTCCTTTTGAGAAAGGTCGCCACTTTGAGGGCCAGGGCTTCGCTTTCCAGCACGCAGGGCCCTCCGATCAGGAAAAGGCGGTCCTTCCCCACGGGATTTCCAAGAACTTCAAACGTCGACAACCGGCGGCTCCTCCATGGCCACGATCCAGCCTTCTCAGCATACCTTGGGCGGCGCCGGCGGGGGTCCCCCCAGCGCCCGTTCCAGGGACTGGCTCACAAACGCCTTGAAAAGCGGGTGCGGATCCATGGGCCTGGATTTGAATTCGGGGTGAAACTGGCAGCCCAGAAACCAAGGATGATCGGCCAGTTCGATGATTTCCACAAGGTTCTTGTCCGGGGACAGCCCCGTGAACCGCATGCCGTGCCGGCTCAGGACTTCCCGGTATTCGTTGTTGAACTCGTAACGGTGCCGGTGGCGTTCCGAAATCTCGTGCCGTCTGTAAGCCTGGAAGGCCAGGCTGCCTTCTTCCAGGATGCACGGATAGGCCCCCAGGCGCATGGTGCCGCCCAGATCCGAACCCTCGTCACGCCTCACCACCTGGTTGTTCTTGTAGTCGAACCATTCCCGCATCAGGTAGATGACCGGGTGAGGAGTGTGTTTGTCGATTTCCATGCTGTGGGCGGCTTCAAGGCCCGCCACGTGCCGGGCGAATTCCACAACCGCCATCTGCATGCCCAGGCAGATGCCGAAAAGGGGCATTCGATTTTCCCGGGCGAAACGGATGGCCTTGATCTTTCCTTCGATGCCGCGGGAACCGAAACCGCCGGGCACCAGGATGCCGTGGGCGTCCTTGAGCAGTGCTTCGCCTCCCAGTTTCTCCACTTCTTCGGAGTCCACGAAGGAGAGGTGAACCCGGGTGCTGTTGGCCGCTCCCGCGTGAGCCAGAGCCTCGTTGAGGCTCTTGTACGATTCCCTGAGGTCGATGTACTTGCCCACAATGGCGATGGTCACGTCGTAGGCGGGGTTTTTGATGCGCCGGACCAGCTCTTCCCAGTCCTGGAGGTGAGGGGCGCGGGTCCAGATGTTGAGAAGGCGCAGGATCTTTTCGTCCAGGCCTTCTTCATGGAAGAGAAGGGGTACTTCGTAGATGGAGTCCACATCCTTGGCGGTGATCACGGCATCGGGTTCCACGTTGCAGAAATGAGCGATCTTGGCTTTGATCTCCCTGGAAAGGGCCATTTCGGTGCGGCACAGTAAAATGTCCGGCTGAATGCCGATACCGCGCAGTTCCTTGACGCTGTGCTGGGTGGGTTTCGTCTTCAGTTCGCCGGCGACCTTGACGTAGGGTACCAGGGTCACGTGGACGTAGAGGACGTTTTCGCGCCCCACGTCATTTCGGAACTGGCGGATGGCTTCCAGAAAGGGCAGGCTTTCGATGTCGCCGACGGTCCCGCCGATTTCCACGATCACCAGGTCCACGCCGTTGACCACCCCGCGGATGCATGCCTTGATTTCGTCGGTGACGTGAGGGATGACCTGCACGGTGCCGCCCAGGTAGTCGCCTCGCCGCTCCTTGGTGATGACCGAATAGTAGATGCTTCCTGAGGTGTAATTGTTTTTCTTGGTCATCTTGGCGTGAGTGAAGCGTTCATAATGGCCCAGGTCCAAGTCCGTTTCCGTACCGTCGTCGGTCACGTAGACTTCCCCGTGCTGAAAGGGGTTCATGGTGCCGGGGTCCACGTTGATGTAGGGGTCGAGCTTCTGGATGGTGACGCGCAGCCCCCGGCTTTCCATGAGTGCGCCGATGGAAGCGGCGGCCAGGCCTTTCCCGAGCGATGAGAGTACGCCTCCGGTGATGAAGATGAATTTGGACGGTCGCAAGGGCTTTCTACCTCTTTTGTTGTGGTCTCCGGCGCGGGGACCTGCTTTCCTCTACTTTGCTGCATTTTCGGCTGCCGCCGGACGTTCCGACCGGCTTCAGTATAGCCTCCGATCCTTCAAAGTCAATTGGAAGCCCGCCGCCCCCCGCATGTACGATTTTCCTGTTGCGCTTCCGCCTGATTTTGCATTAAAGGATAACTTGTTAACGTAACTTGACTGTCAGGTTGTCCCTCCATGCTGCTGACACGCAAAATCCTATAAACCCGTTGTCGCAAGGTAGGCCGGATGATTGTACGCCAATGGATGACCACCGATGTGGTGAGTACAACGGAGAAGGCCTCCATCCAGGAAGCGCTGGCCCTCATGAAGCGGCATTCGATCCGCCATCTGCCCGTGGTGGACGAAACCCAGGGGCTGGTGGGATGGGTGACGGATGCGGACCTGCGAGGGGCCCTGATCGCGTCCATGCTCGAAGACTTGACGGTGGCGGACGTGATGGTCCGCCAGCCTTACTTGGTCCGCCCGCACGATTCTTTGGAGAAAGCGGCTCTGCTCATCCTGAACCGGCGCATCGGCGGCCTGCCTGTGGTGGACGGCGCCCGGCTGGTGGGCGTGATCACGGTGGTGGATATTCTCTCGGCGTTCATTTCGCTTCTCGGCATCATGGAACAATCCAGCCGGTTGGATGTCAAGATGGGAGCTGCGAAAACGACGCTCGAAGAAGTGACGCGCGTGCTGCACGGCTCCGGCGCGGAAATCATCAGTGTCTGTTACCTCGGGCCGTTCGAAGACCAGCACCCGGTCTATTGCTTTCGCTTGAAGAAGTGTGATCTGGCTCCCATCGTCGCGAAGCTGAAAGATCACGGGGTGGAGGTGGTTTCGAGCGAATCCTGACCGGATGACGTCCGATCGGCTTTCCTTTATGTGGATTGCGGATTGCAAAAGCGTTTGCCTCAATTTCCTTGTTCCCAAGCTCCAGCTTGGGAACACAGCTGTGCAGAAGCTCCAGCTTCGATTCCCATGGGGCCGTTCCCAAGCCAGCACTTGGGAACGAGGGGAAAGGTCAAAAAATCCCCCTCTCCCCCCTCCCCTTAATCCCCTCCCACAAGGGGAGGGGAATAGAAAGCGGCGCCCCCGCCGCGATGAACAAACGCAGCGAGTAATGAAGAGTAAGGATGGCAAGGATACCCGAATCTTATCTGCCCCCGAAGGAAATGTGGCCCGAATACATCGTTCCCGAAGAGTTTTCCGACATTCCCATGAAGCTCAACCTGGCCGATTACTTCGTTGATCGGCACGTGCGCGAAGGCCGGGGGGACAGCGTTGCAGTCAAATTCATGGACGAGACCTTCACGTACACCGATCTTCAGCGGATGGTCAACAAGTTCGGCAATGCGCTGAAGGCGGCCGGGGTGGAGTCCCAGGACCGTGTGGGTATCCGGCTGGTCAATTCCCCTCAGGCCATGGTCAGTATCTTCGCCATTGAAAAGGTGGGAGGGATCCCCGTACCTATGTCCCCCCTGTGGTCCAAGGAAGAGGTGGCTTTTGTGGCCAACAATGCGGAGATGAAGTTCTTCGTGGTCAACGAGCCGCTTCTGGGACCCGTCGAAGAAGCCAAGGACGATTTTGAGTACGGAACCAAGGTCATCGTCATCGGGGGAAAGCCGGATGAGGTGAAGGCGGCAGGCAACTTCAGCTTCGAGGAGATGATGGAACAGGGGGCGCCGGAGCTGGAAGCGGGGATGCTGGACGCCGACGACATCGGGGTCATCCTGTATACGTCCGGGACCACCGGGATGCTCAAGGGTTGCGTGCACTTCGTCAGGCCGGTGATCATCGAGGCCTGCCTGGTGAATAAGTATGTCTATGACCTGAAGCCTGGAGATATCCTAGGAGGATCGGCTCCGGTTTCCTTCGCGGCCGGCTTCGGGACGTTCACCCTCATACCTTTCGCGGGAGGCGCCGGTATTTCTCTCCTTCCCAAGTTCGCGCCGGCGGACATGCTGGATCTCATCCAGAGACACAAGATCACGGTGGTCACCGGTCTGCCCACGGCCTACTGGGTTCTCATGAAGTTCCCGGAGTTCAAGAAGTACGATCTCAGCTCGGTGCGGCTTTACACGACGGCAGGCGACGCGCTGGGGGCTGAGACGCTGGAAGGGTGGAAACAGCTGACGGGGCAGCCCATCTGGGAAGGCTTCGGCGGGACCGAAGTGCTTCACCTGGTCACATCCAACACCATGAACCCCGAGCCGGTTCCCAACTCCATCGGGAAGCCTCTGCCCGGCATCAAGGTGCGGGTCATCGATGCGGGTTGGAACGACGTGAAGCCCAACGAAGTGGGTAGCATGGTTATTAAGGCGCCTTCCGGCACGCTATATTGGAAACCCTACGTGGACAACGAGCGGCTCTTGAGGTCTCAGCAAGAGAACGTGACCACAGGGTGGAACAAGATGGGCGACGCGGTCTATATGAGGGAAGACGGGAACATCTTCTTCGTGTCACGTGAAGACGATGTGATTAAGGTTTTAGGCTATCGCATCGGCCCTGCGGAAGTGGAAGAAGCGATCATGAAGCACCCGGCGGTGGCGGACGCCGGGGTCGTTGGGGTTCCGGATCCGGAGAAGGGTCAGATCGTCAAGGCGTACATTGTCATGAAGCCCGGGTATAAGGGTAACGATGCGTTCTTCGAGGAACTGAAGGAATTCTTGAAGCAGCACATCGCTGTGTACAAGCTGCCGCGCGCAGTGGAGTATGTGGAAGCTCTTCCGCGGACGCCCACCGGGAAGTTGCTGCGCCGGCTGCTCCGGAAATAGACGACGAGCAGGCTCAGGCCTGTTCATCCCGCAACGTTCTTCCCCCGCATCCCTGCGGGGCGCTCTTGTTTCCAGGAGGTGGCTATGAGCTGGAAGGTCACGGTGCTTTGCGAAAATACGGTTACCATGCCGGGGCTCCTTGGCGAACATGGGTTTTCCGCCTACGTGGAAACCCCGGAAACAACGCTGCTGTTCGATACCGGTCAGGGTTTCGGCTTGGTTCCCAACACGCTTTGCCTCAAGAAGGACCTGCAGAAGGTGTCGGCTCTGGTCCTGAGCCACGGCCACTACGACCATACCGGGGGCCTGCTGGCCTTCTTGGGGGTTCGAGGGCCGTGCGAAGTGGTGGCCCATCCCCAGGTGCTGGAAGAGCGGTTCCGCTGGATGCCGGTCGGCCCTGAAGAAAAGCCGATTTCCATCGGCCTGCCCTGGCGCGAAGCGTATGTGGTGAGTCGCGGGGCGCGTTTTCGTTGGGTGGAGTCGTTCGAAGAACTGGCTCCAGGGGTATGGGTGACGGGAGTGGTCCCCCGCAGAACGGATTTCGAAACCGGGGATCCCAAGTTCGCGGTGCTTCGGGACGGTGCGTGGGTTCCCGACCCGTTCCTGGACGACTACTCCATCGCCCTGAACACCCCCGAGGGCCTGGTGGTGGTACTGGGCTGCGCCCACGCGGGAATCATCAACATCCTGGAGCACATCACGGAAAAAACGGGGATCGACCGCATTCACGCCGTTCTCGGAGGGACTCACCTGGGGTTTTCGGCCAGGGAGCAGCTGGAGAGGACCATCGAGGCCTTGAAGCGATTCAAGGTGAAGACGCTGGCGGTATGCCATTGCACGGGCCAGCTGCCTGCAGCCAGGTTGGCCGTGGAATTCGGTGCCGGCTTCGCCTTTGCTCCCGTCGGGTTCGTACTGGAAGTCGGGTAGCCCGGACCCCTCAGGGGCGGCGCGGGAAGCGTCGAGGCGGCAAGGCCTTGTGAGTTCCCGGCAAAGGGTTTGGTAGCGTTCTAAAGTGGAGACCTTAAGCAAAAAGGTTAACGAAGGTCAAAAAATCCTCCTCTCCCCCCTCCCCTTGATCCCCATAAGCGCTAAGTTGTTTTTGCCCGGTATCGACTGGAAAAATGAACATTGAACATCGAACATTGAACATCGAACATCGAACATCGAACATTGAACATCGAACATCGAACATCGAACATCGAACATTGAACATCGAACATTGAACATCGAACATCGAACATTGAACATCGAACATCCCCTCGTTCCCCTCGTTCCCAAGCTCTGGCTTGGGAACGGCCTCACCGAAGCTGGAGCTTCTGCACAGTTTTGTTCCCAAGCTGGAGCTTGGGAACAAGAAGCAAAAATCTGCACCCATGTTCGATGTTCGACGTTCATCTTTAAAAACAACCCAATGGCATAAATGTAACCCGTGAATGTTTACAAAATAACTTAGCGCTTATGCTCTTATCCCCAAATAGAATTTGGCATCAAATATCAGGTCTATTATTCTACGCTACCGATGGTTTAGGTTCCGCGTCAGCCGAAGGCCACAGGAGCGTCGGTTCTTTCCGGTGAGGCATCTGCAATGAAGAGCGTCGGGTTCCGCGCTTGACTTGAAGAAAGATCTCCGCTAAGTTGCATGAGCGTCGGACGCTGCTCGAAGGGAGGAACGCAGAAGCGTTCCGCCGGCCTCCATGGGCCGGGAGCCAGAAGGATTAGAGGGAATCGGCGGGTGCATGGGCGGGGAGCGGGAGCGTTCCCGGCAGCTCTTTCAATCGGGTCACGAAGGCCGGCACTTGGGTGTCGGCCTTTTTTTGTGCTGCGGTGGCTTCGGTGTCTCGATGAGGCTATACGAGGAGGTTTGCTATGCGATTCTGGCTTCGATGGGTGGTACCTTCCGCGTTGATCGCGGTGTTGGCCTTTCCTTGGAATGCCCTCGCACATTTCGGGGTGATCCTGCCTTCCGACGATATCGTCACCCAGGAAGACACGAAGAACCTGATGGTGGAGGTGAAATTCGTCCATCCCATGGAAGGAGCTTACATGGCGATGGCGAAGCCCAAAAGGTTCGGCGTGGTTCGTTCGGGGGAGCATAAGGACCTGCTTCCGGTTCTAAAAGAGGCCGAGGGGAAAGGCCCTCATCAGGAGGGAAGCTTCACTTACTGGAAAGGCGAGGTTGCGATCGGGCGTCCCGGGGATTACGTATTCTACGTGGAACCGGCTCCCTACTGGGAACCTGCTGAAGACAAGTATATCGTGCATTACACCAAGGTGTGCGTGAACGCCCTGGGATTGGAGGAAGGCTGGGACGAACCGGTGGGCCTGGAAACGGAAATCGTTCCCCTGAGCCGGCCTTACGGCCTCTGGACGGGAAACATCTTCACCGGCCGGGTGCTGCTGGAGGGGCGGCCTGTACCACACGCGGAGATCGAAGTGGAATACCTGAACGAATCGCCCGGCAATCCGAATTTCGTTCAGCCTCCGTCGGACCCCTTTGTGACCCAGGTGATCCGGGCCGACGAAGACGGGATCTTCAATTACGCGATGCCGAGGGCCGGCTGGTGGGGTTTCGCGGCCTTGAGCGATGCGTCTTGGAAGCTTGAACGCCAAGGCGTTAAAAAGGATGTGGAAATCGGTGCCGTCTTCTGGGTGCGCACCACGGACATGCGTTGAGACCGGCCGCTCCTAGAATTGGGCACCTGTAGGGGCGGGGCATTCCCCACGTTCCCAAGCTCTGGCCTGGGAACGGTCCCATGGGAATCGAAGCTGGAGCTTCTGCACAGCTGTGTTCCCAAGCTGGAGCTTGGGAACAAGAAAAAAGGTCGAGGAAACCGTTTTGCCGGCGGTGGTTCAGTGGGTGGCGGTGTTGACTGGAGGAGGAGATGGACCTGAAGCGAATGGGGATCATCCTGGCGGTCATGGCTGCCGTGACGGGGTTTTCGGTTCCCGCCTGGAGTCACAAGGTGAACGTTTTCGCCTATGTGGAACGCGGCACGGTACACGTGGAAGGCTATTTCCCTGACGGCAAGCCCGCGGGAAACGCCGCGATCCAGGTCCTCGATAGCGGAGGGCGCAGACTGCTGGAAGGCAGAACGGACGCGGAAGGGCTCTTTTCCTTCCCCCTTCCGAAAAAGGACGACCTGACCATCGTGATCGACGCATCTATGGGCCACAGGAACCAGTTTCTGCTGAAGAAGCAAGACTTGGGGGACTAGTTGAAGTCGGTGCCGGTGTTTGGGAAGGCGGTCCTGGCTGCCGCGTGCCTTGCGGCGATAGGGATCTTTTCACCGTCCGGTTTTTCTGAAGCGGGCTCGGTGGTTCGGGCGGCGGAAGCGTCGTCTGAGGCCGAACGAGCGGGGTTACGGCCGGAGCGTCGTTCGGGATGCGAAGAAGATCTGGCTCTGATCAAGGAAGAACTGGATCGGCTGTCCCAGGAGATGCACCACTTGCGACGCGATGTGGCACGCCTTCGTGAGGAAGTTTCTCAGCCCGGGTTGGAGGAAGCGATGGCCGGCGTCGGCTTCATTTTCGGACTCTTCGGAGTGGCCTTTTTCCTCCGCGCAAGGGGCTCGGGCCGAACCGGGCCGGGGACATGAGGAAGTGACATGCACCTTTCGGACGGAGTGCTGCCGACGGCGGTGACGCTCGGCGGCTTTGCGGCGGCGGCAGCTGCAGCGGCCTGGAGTCTTCGAAGAACACGGGCGGAGGATCTCCCCAAGGTGGCGGTGGTGACCTCGTCGTTCTTTGTGGCCTCGCTGATCCATGTTCCTCTGGGCCCCACCAGCGTCCACTTGCTTCTTCCCGGCGTGGTGGGGATCCTGCTCGGGCCCGCAGCCTTTCTCGCCATCTTTCTCGGCCTGATTCTCCAGAGCTTTCTTTTCGGGTTCGGTGGAATCACGGCGCTGGGAGCCAATGCTGTCATAATGGGGGTCCCGGCATGGGTTGCGGGGGCCCTGTTTCGGACCTTCCGGGGGGAAGGGGCGGCCCGACAAGCGGTCCTCGGGGCCGTCGCCGGTGCCCTGGCGGTGGCACTGGCCGCGTTGATCCTCGCCCTTTTCCTGTTCACTGGGGGTGAAGATTTCCTGGGGATCGCCAAGATCGCTTTGGCAGCCCATATTCCAGTCATGGCGGTGGAGGCTCTGATCACCGGGGTTTCGATTTCCTTTCTGGCCAAGGTCAAACCGGAACTGCTGGACAGGCCGTTCACTTCCGGTTCCCGTTGAAGCCGAGGCGGGAGATCGAATGTGACCTCCGGTCGAGGGTGCGAGCATGACAGACGTTTCCGAGGTCTTGAGGATCCCTTGGCCCGCCTTTCTTTCCGGAACCGTCGTGGCGGCGGGAGCGGCCCTCTGGGGCTGTCGCCGGGTTTTTCAGGGCGAAGCTTCGAAGGTGAAAGGAGACGATGAGTCGGAAAGGGACTGGTCCCTTCCCGCGGTGGATGCGTTCCATGACCGCCGTTCGCCCTTTCACGAGTGGGACCCCCGTTTCAAGATCGCGTCGATCCTGACGTACTGCTTCCTGGTGGTTTCGCTCAGAACCGTCCTCATGGCCCTGGCGGCCGCGGCCGTCTCTGTGGCCTGCGTGGCGGCGGCCCGCGTTCCGTTGGGGAGAGCGTTCAGGCGGGTGGCCGCGATGGGCGGTTTTCTGGTCATGCTCGTTCTCGTGATGCCCTTGACCGTACCGGTGAAGGACGGGGACATGGTAGCGGTGGTCATGCCGTTGGATTGGCTGAGCTTCAACGTCCGGGGTTTCGAGATCGCCCTGCTGATCGGGCTCAAGGCGACGGCGGTTACGCTTCTTATGGAACCCCTCCTGGGGACGGCTCCTTTTTCGGTCACCGTTTCGGCTCTCGCTCGTATCGGGTTGCCCAAGAACCTTTGCCAGATGCTGCTGCTGGCGCACCCCTACCTTTACGTTTTTCAGCATGAAGCTCGGCGGATGAGTGTGGGAATGGCCGTTCGGGGTTTTCGAAAGCGAACCAATTGGGCGACGCTTCAAGCGACCGGGAATTTCCTTGGGATGCTCTTTGTGAGAAGCTTCGAACGGACGGAGCGGGTCTACGAAGCCATGCTCTGCCGTGGTTACCGCGGGGAATTTCCAGCGACGGTTTCTTTCACGGCTCGCGGAAGTGACTGGGCCAAGGGGGCGGTGTTCGCCGCCCTGGGAGCCGGCCTCCTACTGCTGGATCGGATGGTGCCGGTCCAGTCGATGACGGCCTGGCTCCATTTCCTTTTTCCTTTCCAGGGCGGTTAGCGCGGAGGAGAGAGGCTTTTCCACCTTGTTCCCAAGCTTCACCGTCCACCTTGTTCCCAAGCTCCAGCTTGGGAACACAACTGTGCAGAAGCTCTAGCTTCGATTGAGGCCGATCCCGAGCCAGAGCTTGGAAACGAGGGCAAAAGTTAACGAAGGTCAAAAAGTTCCCCTCTCCCGCTTCCCTTAATCCCCATAAGCGCTAAGTTGTTTTTGCCCGGTATCGACTGGAAAATGAACATCGAACATTGAACATTGAACATCGAACATCGAACATCGAACATCGAACATCGAACATCGAATATCGAATATCGAACATCGAACATCGAACGGTGAATGGGAAAAAAGGAACTTAGGGGGACCAGAGATGGTTAAAATTTATTCAGCGTGTACGACGTTTCTTTATTCGATGTTGAACGTTCGATGTTCGATGTTCGACGTTCATCTTTAAAAACAACCCAATGGCATAAATGCAACCCGGTTTTTCATTCGATGTTGAACGTTCAATGTTCGATGTTCGACGTTCATCTTTAAAAACAACCCAATGGCATAGATGCAACCCGGTTTTTCATTCGATGTTGAACGTTCAACGTTCGATGTTCGACGTTCATCTTTAAAAACAACCCAATGGCATAAATGTAACCCGGTTTTTCATTCGATGTTGAACGTTCAATGTTCGATGTTCGACGTTCATCTTTAAAAACAACCCAATGGCATAAATGCAACCCGGTTTTTCATTCGATGTTGAACGTTCAACGTTCGATGTTCGACGTTCATCTTTAAAAACAACCCAATGGCATAAATGCAACCCGGTTTTTCATTCGATGTTGAACGTTCAATGTTCGATGTTCGACGTTCATCTTTAAAAACAACCCAATGGCATAAATGCAACCCGGTTTTTCATTCGATGTTGAACGTTCGATGTTCGATGTTCGACGTTCATCTTTAAAAACAACCCAATGGCATAAATGTAACCCGTGAATCTTTACAAAATAACTTAGCGCTTATGCCCTTAATCCCCTCCCACAAGGGGAGGGGAAATAGAATTTGGCATCAAATATTAGGTCTATTATTTTCTACGTTACCACCGGTTTTACGGGTCGCGGCCAAGGCCGCTCCTATCAGGAACAAGGAACCTCAGGGCCCAACTTTCGTGAGCTTGTTTTTGGACAAGCGCTTAGGCCGGAGTAGAGAGGCTTTTTCCCTTCGGTGGACTTGAAGGGGCTTTTAAAGTGCCGAAGCGGCGGCGCGACGGCGAAGTCATTTCCACGAAAGAGACGACGAGGTGCCTTTTGCACCAGCAGATCGCTTCCCTTCCCTTGTCTCTGGAACCGGGCCGCCCCCTGATCGCGGTCGAAAAGGTGTCTTATGTCTACCCGGACGGCCGCCGGGCCCTTGAGGACATCGACCTCACCGTCCAGGAAGGCGATCGAATCGCCCTGGTGGGGCAGAACGGTTCGGGAAAAACCACACTGGCCAAGGTGCTCAACGGGCTCTACACGCCCCGTCGGGGGCGTGTATGTTACGCGGGGGGTTTGCTTGAAGGCGATCACCTTCTGCGGGCCCGTACCGAAATCGGGCTTTTCTTTCAAGATCCCGACGACCACCTGTTCTGCAACACAGTCTACGAAGACGTCGCCTTTGGTCCGTTGAACCAGGGATGGGACCCGCAGGAAGTGGACCGCCGGGTGAGGGAAGCGGTGGAGCACGTGGGGCTGGAAGCCTTCCTCTACAAACCGGCCCACCATCTGAGCTACGGTCAGCGAAAGCGCGCCGCCTTCGCCGCGGTGCTCGCCATGAAGCCGCGGGTGCTGATTCTCGATGAGCCCACGGCGAACCTTGATCCGCGACAGGAAGCCGTCTTCGTTGAGCTGCTGAAAAAGTTTCATGGGACGCTGATCGTCATCAGCCACGACCTCCTCTTTCTCTACGGCCTGTGCTCGAGAGCCGTGGTCCTGGAGCACGGAAGGATTCACCACGACTACACGCTGGAGGCCCTGGTGGCCCACCCGCCCTCGCTTCGTGAACACGGGCTGGATTTTTCGTTTCGATTCAGCTGCTGCGGCATCCATGAACCCGGGAGGATCGAGCCTTCGGCGGATTCGGGGAATGCGCAGGAAAGCGGCAGCCCCGAGGGGCGGTCTTCGAGGGGTGCCGAGGTTTCTCCGCTGATCCAGCTGAAGGATTTCGCTTATCGCTACCCCGATGGGACCTGGGGCGTTCGGGGCATCGACCTTTCGGTTCACGCCGGTGAAAAGTTGGCTCTGGTGGGGGAAAACGGCGCCGGAAAGTCGACGCTCGCCGCATGCCTGCTGGGTCTGCGCCTCGGGCGTGGTACTTACCGTTTCGACGGCAAGCCGGTCGACGAAAAGCGGCGAAAGCGGCTTTGGCGGCATATCGGCATGGTGTTCCAGGATTCGTCGGATCAGCTCTTCTGTCCTTCCTGTCGGGAAGAGGTGGCCTTCGGCCCCAGGCAGATGGGGCTTGCAGCCGCCGAAGTGGACCGGCGTACCCGGGAGGCTCTGGCGCGCGTGGGACTGGAGGGGTTCGAAGATCGCGCGCCCCATCGGTTGAGCGGCGGGGAGCGGAAGCGCCTCGCTATCGCGGCGGTCCTCGGCATGCATCCGCGTGTGCTCATCCTGGATGAGCCGACCTCCGGCCTGGATCCTCGAAGTGAGGAACGTCTCCTGGAAATTCTCCGGGAGCTTCGGGTGACCCTTGTGGTCATCAGCCACGACGTGCACTTCCTGTCCCTTCTTTGCGAACGGACGGTGGTCATGCACGGGGGCCGCATCATTCGAGACGGCCCCATGGACGCCTTCCTGAACGATGAGCACCTGGATAGTCTGAATGGCCTGGCGTACACGTACAAGAGCGAATGCCGCCGCCGGATCTTGAGGCTTCAGGAATCGGCGTTTCCGGCCGCCGGCTGACCCCACTTTCCTGCAGTTTCGCCTTTCCCACAGTTGCGCCGCCGATCGCGGGAGTGCCGGGTCGACTCCCCGGCGAGCGCCCGCTCCACAAAGGCGGCCGCCGCTTCATCGGGGGCATCGGCTGCCTTGGCATCCCAGTGCAGCACGTTTTCCGGATTCCATTGTCTCCGAATCACCTGCACGTTCCGCCCCCGCGGTGCCCAGATTTCGGGCGCCGTGGGGCCGAAGACAGCGGCCGAAGGCGTTCCTACGGCCGCGGCCAGGTGTGTGATCCCCGAATCGTTTCCGACGTAGAGAGCGGCAAGATCCAGGAGCGCCACCAGGCGGGCCAGCGGGAGGGAAGAGGCGACGGCCGCTCCCAGCTCGCCCCGGGCGGTTTCGGCGAAAGGGTGAAGCGGCGCGTCGGCGGGCCCCAGCGTCAAGACGACCGGGATGCCCACGTCGTTTCGGAGCCACCGAACCAGCGACCACCAGTTGCGAAGCGGCCAGATCTTCTTCAAGCTTCCGCTGCCGGGGTGGACGACGGCGAAGGGGCCGCCGGCGATGCCTTGGTTGCGGAGAATGTCTTCCGCAAGAAGGGATTCGGCGGGATCCGCCATCACGCGAACGGGCCTGTTCGGAATGGGCCATCCCAGGGCGTGGAACTGATCCACGAGGGTTTCGGTCACCGACCGCTGAGCGGCTTCGTTCGGGAAAGAGCGAATCCAGTGGACGGGGATGCGGAGCCTCCGCGAAAGGAGATCGGCGACGCGCTTCGTGTTTTCCTGGCCGAAGAGGAAAAAGGCGTCCAGTTGGGTGACCCCCGGAGGAAGGGCGGGTGCGGCGGTGAAGTCGTCCATGTGGAAGGCGGCCCAGCGGGAGTCGTCGGGACTGAAGAAACGGCCGGCGTAGGCCTTGCCGTAAAAAAGGGCAGCGTATTCGGATTTGGTCCAGAAATCCATGTATGATGGGCCGAAGAGATGGTAAAATCCTTCGACAGCGGGAAGAGAAAGAAGAAAATCGCCCAAGGCGCCCTGGTGGAAAATCCCGATGCTTTTCATTGCAAGGTCACCGTTCCGTGACAGGGCCTTCGTCGTTCCGACACAGTCCGGCATTTACACTGATACGATTTTGCAGAGTAAACGATGAGGGAGATTCATGGTAAAGGAAAAAATACTTGTGGTTGAGGACGATCCGGATATTCTTAACCTTCTCGCCTGGCACCTTAGGGCGGCCGACTTCGAGGTGATCGTCTGTCAGGATGGAGAAGTCGCCGTGGAGGCGGCCCATCGGGAGGTGCCGAGCCTGGTGGTTCTGGATCTGATGCTGCCCGGCCTGGACGGCCTGGAAATCTGCAAGATCCTTAGAAGAAAAGAAAAGACGTCGCGCATCCCCATCTTGATGCTCACCGCCCGGGGGGAGGAAGCGGACCGGGTTCTGGGTCTGGAACTGGGAGCGGATGATTACGTGGTCAAGCCTTTCAGTCCCCGGGAACTGGTGCTTCGGGTACGGGCGATCCTCCGGCGTTCCAGCACGGAAGGTACGGTATCGGTGCTGGAGGCGGAGGGACTCCGAGTCGATGCCGACAGCCACAGGGTGTGGGTGGACGAAGAAGAGGTTCCCATCACGGCGACGGAATTCAAACTGCTGGTGGAATTGATGGGGAGTCGAGGACGGGTGCTCAGCCGCGACCAGCTCCTGGATCGTGTCTGGGGCTACCAGTTTGAGGGGTACGCCCGGACCGTCGATACGCACATCCGAAGGCTGCGGCAGAAACTGGGCCCCTACGCCGACCTGGTTGAAACCATACGAGGGGTGGGCTACCGGTTCCGGGAGTAGCGGATGAGGTCTCTTCGGTACAGAACGCGGCTTTTTCTCGTTTTCTGGATGGTGGTCGCCTTTTCCCTCTGCCTTCCGATCTTCATCTTGAAAGGTCCGCTCGAGAACCTGGTGATCGAGGAAGCGGTCGAAGCGGCCCGCAAGCACCTGGAGTTCGTCTATTGGTCCCTCGAACATCATGAACGGTTCACGCGTGCCGAAGACCTGGAGCGGTGGTGCGAGGATCTGGCGCGGCACCTGGGGTTCCGAGTGACCGTCATCGCCGAAGGGGGCGTGGTCATTGCGGATTCCCACGTTCCGAACGACCGGTTGCCCTTTTTGGACAATCACGCCGCGCGGCCGGAAGTCATGGAGGCCCGCCACGGAGGCGTGGGAATGAGCATTCGTTACAGTGCGACCCTCCAGCAGGAAATGGTTTACGTAGCCAGGCGCATCGAACCGGGAGGTGGTCTTCCTTCGGGGGTTCTTCGCCTGGCGGTGCCGTTTCCCACGGTCAAAGGGTGGCTGGACCGCCTTTATCCCAGACTGTGGGCCGTTCTGGCTTTGACTCTCGGGGTCACGGGAGGCATCAGCTACGTTCTGTCGCGCCGTTTCGAAGAACCGATCCAGAAAATCGTCGAAGCGGCTCAGGCTATCGGTAAAGGGGAGTACCAGCGGCGGATCCACATCGACGCTTCTCCGGAATTCAATCGTCTGGCCAAGGCCATCAACGAGATGGCGAGCCGGATCGGGGATGACGTTCAGCGGCTCACTTTCCAGAAGTCCCAGTTGGAGACCATCCTCGACAGCATGAAGGAGGGCGTGATGGTGCTCGATCGGGACGGACGGATTCGCGTGACCAATCGGTCGCTCATGCTCCTCCAGCGCGATCCCAAACCGCAGGCGGGAAAGCGGCCTCTGGAGGTTTTCCTGAGCCCGGAACTGCAGAAAGCGTGCGACGAGGTCCTGCTTGAAAAAGACCAGGAACGCCTGGAAATCGAGATGGAAGGGAACCGCTTTTACGACATCAACCTGGTGAGGATTCCCGGTCCGGGGACTCCCGGGGGCGCCGTGGTGGTTTTTCACGACATCACCGACATCAAGCGCTTGGAACGGGTTCGAAGGGACTTTGTGGCCAATGTGAGCCACGAGCTCAGGACCCCCCTGACCTCCATCAAGGGTTACGCGGAAACCCTCCTGGAAAGCCCTTGTGCCGAAAGCGAAGAGACGCGTTCCTTCCTGCAGACCATTCTCAAGAACGCCAATCACATGTCCCGGATGGTGAACGACCTGCTGCAGCTGACCCGCCTGGAAGTCCGGGGATTGGACGCGCCCCTGGGCGTGGTGGATGCCGCGAAAGCGCTGGAGAGCGCCTGGGAAACCTGTGCTCTTCTGGCTCAGAAACAGGGGATCGGCCTGCAGTCGGACTTCGCCGGAAAAGAGGTTCCCGTCTATGCGGTTCGGGATTCCCTGGTCCAAGTGTTCCAGAATCTTCTCAACAACGCGATCCGCTACAGTCCTGCGGGGTCTTCCGTCCGGGTGTCCGTACGCGAAGAAGGGGATATGGCGGTGTTCCAGGTCGAAGACGAGGGCCCCGGAATTCCCGTCGAACATCAAAGTCGCATTTTCGAGCGGTTCTACCGCGTGGACAAGCAGCGGGGAGACGGTACGGGAGGCACCGGCCTGGGACTCGCGATCTGCCGCCACATCGTCCGAAACCTGGGAGGTCGGATCTGGGTGGAAAGCCCGCCCCAAGGGAAAGAGCACGGCTCCGCCTTCTGCTTTTCACTCAAGCGTGCGGTCGGCGCGGCTTGACGCCCGCGGAGGAACGGCTTCATCGCCGACACCGCGCCCTCGGGCGAAACAGTCCCGATCTTTCGGATTCAAGACGTGGCAGGGAGCAGGACTGAGACCATGAATCATGAACTCAAGATGGCCGTGCGGAACCTGAATTTCTATTACGGTAAGTTTCACGCGCTCCATGACATCAGCATCGATTTTCACGAAAACCGGGTGACGGCGCTCATCGGCCCTTCGGGATGCGGCAAAAGTACACTGCTCAGATGCCTGAACCGGATGAACGATCTCATTGCGGGAACGCGGGTGGAAGGCGAGGTGATCCTGGACGGCCAGAACATTTACGCACCCGGCATGGACGTGGTGACACTCCGGCGGCGGGTCGGCATGGTATTCCAAAAGCCCAATCCTTTTCCAAAGAGCGTCTTCGAAAACGTCGCCTACGGCTTGCGGGTCAACGGGATCAAGGACAAGGCGTTCATCAGAGAACGCGTGGAAACCAGCCTCCGTCAGGCGGCCTTGTGGGAAGAAGTGAAGGACCGCCTCAAAGATTCGGCGTTGGGCCTTTCCGGCGGGCAGCAGCAACGGTTGTGCATCGCCAGGGCGCTCGCCGTTGAACCCGAAGTGCTCCTCATGGATGAACCAGCCTCGGCGCTGGATCCCATCGCGACCCAGAAAATCGAGGAATTGATCCACGCATTGAAATCGGAATATACAATCATTATCGTGACACACAACATGCAGCAGGCCGCGCGGGTTTCCGACATCACGGCGTTTTTTTACATGGGAAAACTGATCGAGACGGATAAGACGGAGACCTTGTTCACAAGGCCCAAAATCAAGCAAACCGAAGATTACATCACGGGACGGTTCGGTTAGGAGACCGTTTTATGAAAAGCCATTTTCACCAACAGCTGGAAGCCCTGCGCATGATCGTTCTCCAGATGGCGGCGAAGACCGAGCGCGCCATGGAGCGGGCTCTCAAAGCATTGAACGAGCGCGACGAGGTCCTTGCCCAGGAGGTGATCGACGGCGATCAGGAGATCAACGAACTGGAACTGGAAATCGACCGGCTGTCACTGAAACTGCTGGCCCTCGAGCAACCCATGGCCCGCGACCTCCGCTTCATTGTCGGCTCCATCCGCATGAGCATCGATCTGGAGCGGATCGCAGACCAGGCCGTCAATATCGCTCAACGAGCCAAGTTCCTGTGCCAACGGCCGCCGCTGGAGCCGCTGCCGGCTCTGCAGAGGCTTGCCGATACGGCCATGGACATGCTTCGTGTGGCCGTTGCATCCTTTATGAACGGGAATGTGAACCAGGCGCGGGACGTCTGCCAGATGGACGACGATGCCGACGAGATGAACTCGCGGGTTCTTCGAACCATGATCGAATACATGATTGAGGAATCGCGGACGGTGGAGCGGGCCGTCCAGACCATCATCGTGGCCCGCTGCCTGGAACGGGTTGCCGACCAGACGACCAACATCGCGGAAAACGTCATATTCATCGTGGACGGTGTAAATATCAAGCACCATTGTGAGACCTGACGTTGCTGCACCGCACTTGTGGAGGCGGGCGTGACGCGCGCCGGTCTGTGGTGTCGTGCGGTTTTCGCCTAAGTATCGAGAAAAGGGGTTCCGCGAAGGCCTTGCCGAAGTGGTGCGCGACCGCTTTCAGCGCCTTTTTCGGAGCCGCGCGCGATACCAGATGGCGGCCAAGTTCATGCCGAGGACCAGCACGATGAGCAGAAGGGCCGTGCCGTATTGGAGATGGCGTGTGGCTTCGATTTCCGTCCCCGCCGTGGCGAGAACGTAGATGTGGTAAGGGAGGGCCATTACGGGATCGAAGATGGAACCTGGAAGGTGCGGTGTGAAAAAAACGGCGGCGGTGAACATGATGGCGGCCGTTTCGCCGGCGGCCCTGCTGATCCCGAGAATGGCCCCCGTGAGCATGGACGGGAGGGCCGCCGGGAGGACCACGCGGTAAATAGTCTGCCACTGGGTGCTTCCGAGGGCCAGGGACGCTTCGCGGTAGGTGCCGGGGACGGCCCGCAGAGCTTCCTCGGCGGCCCCTATAATAACCGGCAGGGTCAGCGCACCCAGAGTGAAAGCCCCCGAGACGATACTCACCCCGAATTTGAACCAGGTGACGAAAAGAGCCAGCCCGAAAAGCCCGAAAACCACCGAGGGAACCCCGGCCAGATTGTTGATGCCGAACCGGATGAAGCGAAGCATGCGCCCGGCTCGAGCGTACTCGCTCAGGTAGACGGCGGAAGCGACTCCCATCGGAAAGGCCACCAGCAAGGCGCCGAGACTCAATGAAAGTGTCCCGACGATACAGGGAAAGACCCCGCCTTCGGTCATGGAGTTGCGGGGAGCCTGGGTTAGAAAGGTCCAGGAGAAGGCCCGCCAGCCGTTTTTGACCAGGAAGAAAAGGACGATGCCCAGGGCCAGGCCGTTCAGAACCGCGGCCCCCTTGAACACGGCGAAAAAGAACCTCTGGCGGAGTCGCCGGCTCGAAACCCGTGCTGGAGCGGCCCTTCGGCCCGCGGTGGGCGCGGCATTGGGCACGGAATTTCTCTTCGGTGGATCGGAAACGGACCCGTGGTCGTCACCTCGCATGGGATCTGCTCTCATCGATTCCCGGACGGGAATGCAGTCTCTCATAACGCGTCCTAAAGGGTCGCCGCTCCCACCTGCTTGTGCTTGTGAGCCACGGTGTCGGCGATCACGTTGAAAACCATGGTGAAGAGGAAAAGGACCATGCCGATGGCGAACAGCGCGTGGTAATGCTCGCTCCGGAAAGGCGCCTCGGCCATTTCAGCCGCGATACTAGCCGGCATGGGGCGCACTGGGTCGAAGATCGACAGGGGGACCATGGCGGCCCCGCCCGCCACCATCAACACCACCATGGTTTCGCCGATGGCTCGAGACATGCCGAGAATCACCGCGGTGCTGATACCCGAAAGGGAAGCCGGAATGATCACTCGGCCGATGGTTTCCAGGTGAGTGGCTCCCAGCGCCAGGCTGGCTTCCTTCAGTTCCAGCGGTACGCTCCTTATGGCGTCTTCCGAAATGCTGCAGATGGTTGGAACCGACATGAAGGCCAGCATAAGCGAAGCGTTGAAGAGGTTCAGGCCCGTGGCGATGTTGAAGGTTTCCTGGAGAAAGGGCGCCACCACGACCATTCCGAAAAAGCCGATCACCACCGAGGGCAGCGCTGCCAGCAGTTCGATTATGGGTTTCACGGTTTCGCGCACCCGTTCGGAAGCGATTTCCGCGAGATAGAGGGCGGTCATGATGCCCAGAGGAACCGAGATGCAGGCTGAGAGCGCCGTCACCGCCATGGAGGCGATCAGCAGGGGATAGATACCGAAGTCCGGCGGGTCGGCCGTCGGGTACCAGTAGCGGCCGAAGAGGAAGGCTTTCACGGACACGGTCCGGAAGATCGGGGTACCTTCCGCGAAGAGAAAGACCAGGATCGTCCCGAGTATGGCGATGGAGACGAAGGCCACCCCGAAGAAAAAGGCGCGGATCAGTGCTTCCCTGTTCGCTCGCTCGGCGATCATCGTCGTCCCCTGCGGGATGTCTGGTGGTAGTGTCCGGAGCCTGCGTTTTCCAGGCGATGCGGCGGCCCGGGTTTCAGGCGGAACCGGCGGCGCGCGCGATTGTAAAGCCTGCCGGCCTGCTGTCAATGGTCGCTTCGAGCCGCCTTCCCCGGATGAGGGGAGGAAATCGATCCCGCATCAATAAAGAGGGACGAATCCGGCGTCTTTTACGTATTTCTGACCCTTGGCCGGGTGCAGCACGTACTTGATGAATTTCAGAACCGGGCCTTCCGGCCATCCCCGGGTGAACATGAAAAGCGGGCGACTGATGGCAAACGTTCCGTCCAGGGTCGTCTCCACGCCGGCGGCCACCCCGTCCACCGTGAGGGGCTTGAGGCCTTCATTGAGGTAGCCGATGCCCACGTAGCCGATGGCGTTTGCGTTTCTGGACACCGCCTGAGCCACGGCTCCGTTGGACGCCTGAAGGAGCGCCCCGGGGTAGACCCTTGACTTCCTCATCACCTTCTCTTCCCAGACTTCATAGGTGCCCGAAGACGTGTCGCGGGAGATGACCACGACGGGCCTGTCGGGACCTCCCACCTCCTTCCAGTTGCGGATCTTCCCCTCGTAAATGGCCTTCAGTTGATCCAAGGACAGATCGCTTATGGTATTGGATGGATGAACCACCGGAACGATGCAGTCGTAAGCCACGGCGAAGGGAACCGGATAGGCGCCCTTTTGGACCGCCAGGGCCACTTCCTTGTCCTTGATGAACCGGGAACTGTTAGCGATGTCCGTTGTGCCGTCGATAATCGCCTTGATCCCGTTTCCGGATCCGCCACCGGAGATGGAAACGGAGATGCTCGGATATTCTTTCATGAAGGCTTCCGCCACCTTCTGCGCCACGGGAAGTACCGTCGTGGAACCGTTGATGTTGAGGGACTCGGCCCGGGCGGCCGAAGCGATCAGCAAGCCGAGGGCACAGGCTGCTGAAGCCAGGAATCTCATTTTCATCGCTATGTCCTCCCTTTTGGCCTGAGGTCGGCGTCGTGCACCGGTTACTGGAATCCACGCCGCGCGCACGACGGAACCCATTGATGGAAACGCCGGTCCGGCGTAAGAAACCTAATTGGCGAACATTATGCCTCATTTTGAATTGACAGAGAAGCTCTCTTTGGCCTAGTGTTTTACTTTGTGGAACGGCCGATCGGGGTTCTCTTTTCTTTCGTAACGACATCTTGAATTATTCCAGGTTGAGCAGGCGTCCTGCTTGGGGGAGCGGTTCCCCAGCCCTTTCACAAAGGCGCGTTGAAGTCTTGTATGCCATTTCCAGAACCCAGGTTGATTGCCCATCGGAAGTTCAGAAAGAACGTGATTGACTGGAGCGGGGGGTGAGGTATGAAAGGGAGCGAAATCAAAGAACTGGTGGAAGTGATCGCGCGAGCTCTGGCGGAACATCCGGAACAGATTCAGGTTCGAGAAATCAACGGGGCCCAGATTTCGGTCATTGAGCTGAAGGCCGCCAAGGACGACTTGGGAAAAATCATCGGCAAGGAAGGCCGGAACGCCCACGCGCTCCGGACCATCATGAACGCCGCAGCCACCAAGCTGAAGAAGCGTGCGGTGCTGGAGATTCTCGAGTGATGTCGGACGGACGGACGGATGGAGCTCAGGTGATGGACGTCGTCACAGGGAACAAGACGCAGAACGAGAGCGGAGAGCCTTCGTGCTTCGGAGACCCTCGCAAGGTCTGCCCTCGAGACGATGAGGGCGTGATCCAACCTCAGCCCGAGTGCATCGGGTGTGCCTGGGTGAGGTCCTGCCTTCAGGCGGCTCTCAAGAAGGAGGGGGTGCTGGAGGAGCGCCCTCGCGAAAGTCAAAGGGAAACACGAATCGGCCGATTTCTGAAGCGGTGGTCCGAACAGAAACTGGCCCGTTCCGAGAGCCGTTGAATCGGATCGCGGGAACGATTCATGTGCCCGGAACCTGCCAGACCCGGATCGCGCCGTGGCGCAGCTGGTTGCCGAAAAGCCGAGGATGCGACCGTGACTCCCCCCGCCCGGGATACCGAGGTGGGCGGTCCTCGTTTCGCGAATTTTGAATTTCGAGGGATCCATCCTCACCTGCTGTTTGGAACGGCGAGCGACCGCTATGGCGGTTGGCTGGGACAGATCTATACCCGGGCGCGTTATGAGGGCCGTATCTCCCGCCGGTCGGTGAAGCTCGGGTCCCGATCCTTCACCGGGGAATTCCTGCCTGTAGAAAGCGTCGTCGAATATTTCGAACACTTCGAGGTGCTGGAACTGGATTTCACCTTCTACGGCCTGCTCCAAAACCCCGACGGTTCGCCGTCAAGGACTTTCCATGCCCTTTCCGCCTACGCCCGTCACCTGCCGGAGGATGCTCGGGTCCTGCTGAAGGTGCCTCAGGCGGTGTTCGCAAGGAGACTTCGGCGCGGCGGCAAGGTCGTAGAGAACCCGCAGTATCTGGATCCCGTGGTGTTTCGACGCTGGTTTTATGAACCGGCCTGCAAGCTCCTTTCGGAAAAGATCGCGGGGTTCGTTTTTGAACAGGAGTACCAGAAAAGCGGCGATCGGCCTGCGCCGCAGCAGGTGGCGCGGGAGTTCGACGCGTTTTTCGGTTCGGTGCCCGGGGATTCCCGCTACCACGTGGAATTGAGGACGGACGCCTTGCTGCGGCCGCCCGTGTTCGATGTCTTGGAAGCCCGAGGCGTCGGCGTGGTCCTTTCCCATTGGACCTGGCTTCCGCCGCTTTCCGTTCAATATGAAAGGATGGCCGGCCGGCCTTTCAACCGAGGGCGCACGTGTGTGCTGCGCCTCATGACCCCGCGCGGTGTCCGTTATGAAGACGCCTACGCCCGGACTCATCCCTTCGATCGGATCCAGGAGGACATGCTCGACGAAAGGATGCTCGACGACACGGTGGCGATCGCGCGGGACGCCCTCCGCCGGGATATGCGGGTGTTCGTGATCGTAAACAACCGCTCGGGTGGAAACGCGCCGCTTATCGTGCAACGGCTGGCTTTGCGGTTCGTGAGCCGGCATACCAGCAATTCCCGGAGGGGAGGGCCAGGTCCGGGAAACCGGCCGGGCTGATGGTGCTATCCGTTTATCACATCGGCGAAATGAGGGAAATCGAGCCGCCCAGCGACGGTAAAGGCTCCGGCGCGCTGTGCGCCGTGGTCGATATCGATGGCGAAATAGTGCCGGCTTGCTCGGTGCACCTGAACGAAGTGGATCCCAAGGTCCGCAACGCCGAGAGGGATGTGGTCTTTTCCGCTGAATCCCCGCATCGATTACATCTTTGTATCCCCCAGGATAACGGTCGACCAAGCCCGGGTGCTGCCCCATATGCGTCTAGCCAAGGTAGCGGCCACGAGGAGTTCGGCACTGGGAGCGCGGGCGTCTCGCCCGCAGAGGACGCCATGGGCCTAAGAGTTGCGGGCGGGACGCCCGCGCTCCCAGGTTATTGCCCACCTGATTGTGGGGTCATGCGCTCAGTACAGGTCCACAAAATAAAGTGTTCATTGTAAGATGTTAAAATTCTCTGGAAATTCCACCTTGTTCCCAAGCTGGAGCTTGGGAACGAGGGGAAACGGAGCTGATGCGCTTGCTGCTTCAGGGCCATCTGGATCTACCTCAGAGGGTCACCCTGGATGTTCGTTCTAAAAGATCCGCACCCATTCATAATTACCCCATGCATCACCGACATGACTGGGGAATGTAAGTTATATAAACGGCGCCATATTTCTCCATCTATGCCCCTATTTGCCTCCTATATAAATGTCGTGATATTTATCTCGGATAGCTTTCTTGTTGATTTTGCCGACGCTGGTTTTGGGAATGGCATCCACAAACAGGATCTCATCCGGAAGCTGCCATTTGGCGAATTTCTTGCCCAGGTGAGCGAGAATGTCCTCTTTCGATACCTTACCTTTCTGTTCCGGCCTTATCACTACGAGGGCGATCGGCCTTTCCTCCCACTTGGGATGGCTGACGCCGGTCACGGCAGCCTCTAGAACAGCCGGGTGGGAAACGAGTTCGTTTTCCATGTCCACGGAAGAGATCCACTCTCCGCCGCTCTTAATCAGATCTTTTATCCTGTCGGTGATCTTGATGTAGGCTTCCTCATCGATCGTTGCCGCATCCCCGCTCTTCCAGTAACCGTCGGCGGTGAACTGCGTTTCCGTTCCGGGGGCGTTGTAATAGCTGCCCGTGATCCAGGGGCCCCGGAACAGCAGTTCCCCTGAAGATTTTCCATCCCAAGGAAGCTCTTTCCCTTCCGGATCCACAATCTTCACGTCAATCCCCACTGGAGGATAACCCTGCTTGCGCTTGATATCCCATCTCTGTTCTTCCGTGTACATCTCGTTCAACCATGGTTTCAGCCGATTGAGCCCCACGAGGGGCGTGGTTTCCGTCGCCCCGTAAGCGTGAATAATCTCCGCGCCGGTCATGTCATAGAATCCTTTCATGAGCGCGACGGGCGGCTCCGTGGCCCCGGAGGCAAAACGGGCGCCCTTGAAGTTGGGTTTCACGTCCATCTTCCGGATGTATTCGAGCATGGGCATAAAGATGGCTGGAGCACCGGCACCCGCGGTCACATTTTCGTTTACCATGGTCTCCACGATGGGGCCAAGGTCAACCGCCTCGTATCTGCCGGGAAGCAAAAGCTTGGATCCCGCCATCGTAGCCGCCTGGGGCATGCCCCAGCCCATGGCGTGAAACATGGGGACGAGCTCGATTAAGCAATCCCGGTAGGAAAGCTCCATATTCATGACAACGGCCACAGAATGGAGGTAAACATTCCGGTGGGAATAAAAGACCCCCTTGGGGTTTCCTGTCGTCCCGGTGGTATAACAGGCGGCGTAGGCCGATTTCTCATCGAGATTCGGCCATTCAATATCCTCCTTGGCCTCCGCAAGAATTTCCTCGTAACTGAAAACCGGACTCAGCTTCGTCTCGACATCTCCAAGCTCCTTGTCCGTGAGAATCACCCAGCCCTTTACCGTCTTGCACTGAGGAGCAATGGATTCCGCGATGGGAATCAGGGTCTCATCCACAAAGATGAACGATGCTCCCGCGTGATTCACAACGAAACTCAGGTCCGGAGGCGACAACCTCAGATTCATCTGAAGAAGGACTGCGCCGGATCCCGGAATACCGAAGTCCATTTCATAGTATCTGTAAGTATTCCACTCGAGCACCCCGATACGGTCACCTATCTTGACTCCTAGACCGTAGAGAGCGTTGGCAAGCCGCTTGATTCTCGCATAGGCGTCCTTGTAGGTGTACCGGAACAAACCGCCCGGTTTTCTCGAAACAATCTGCTGCTTGCCGAAGTTTCTCACGGCATGCCTGATAATGTTGATCATGTTCAGCTGATAATCATCCTGCGACGTTGACGGAAAACCCTTGATAATCTCCATTCCTCTACCTCTTTTTTGTCGGTTGGATTGCCCGCATTGACCGCTCTGAGGTTCCGGTGTCCGGCAATGAAAAGACGGCGATGCGGATCCCTGGGTGGAACGGCTTCAGCCGCGAAGGATGTGTTTGTAGGATCGGTCTTGGCCGCGATTCGAGCCGCCTGCAAGCCGGCAGGCAGGCAAGCCGGCTCCTTCTGTAGGGAAGGAATAAACCAGCGTTTGAGGTGACTTGTCAAGCGGCACAACATAAATCGGTCCAGCGTCCCCCATGCCCCCTCCTCACGCCGATGCCTCTAACGCCCTCATGAGGGGATGGATTTTTCGAATGTCGCATGTCCGTCCGAAAACGACCATCACATCACCGGCTTTGAGCGCCGTTTCCGGTCCTGGATTGGCGATCCATTCGCCGTTGCGCCGCAAGGCCACAACGGTCACCCCCCAGTTTTTCCGAAGACCTAATGCACCGATGGTTTTTTCGGCTATGGGTGAGCCCGCCATGATGCGAAAAGATCGCACTTCCATGTCCGGTAGATCCCTCAACAGGTCGCACCACTGCATCATGGGCACCTGCGGGCCTTCCACCGAATGGTACCCCTCGGCACGCACGCGGGCGATCATTGCCTCGATATCCTCTCGAGGCACCAGGTACTTGGTGAGCACTCGGGCGAAAATTTCAATGGATGTCTCCAGTTCCTCCGGGATGACCTCATCAGCCCCCAATGCGATCAAATGAGGCGCCTCCGACAAAAACCGTGTGCGGGCGATGAGGTATACCGTGGGGGCGGCGGCGCGCACCGAGACCGTAATCCGCCTGACCATGGAGGGGTCAGCCAGGGAAACGACCACGACCTTGGCGTCCCTGATGGAGACGTGGTCCAAAACGGTCTTTTCGGAAGCATCACCGAAAACGATCGGTTCGCCTCTTTTCCTCTCCTCTCTCACCGTGGTCGGGTTCATCTCCACGACCGCGTAGGGCACACCGGAACTCTTGGCGGCTCGAGCGAGGTTGCGCCCCACGGGGCCGAAACCTATAATAACAACATGATTTTTCAGCGGAGGCTCCCCGTGGTTGGTTTTTGTGAAAGAAGGGGCGGCAAAGCCGCTGAGGATTCTTTGAGGCAGCGGCGCGCGGGATGCGGCTTCGGCGATTCGAGGCGCCATGGCAATGAGAAACGGCGTCATGATCATGCTCAGCGTAGAAAAAGCCAGGAAGAGGGGCACAGAATCCCCGGCCAGTATTTTGTGGTTGATGCAGACCGTGCTCAGTACGAAGGCAAATTCGCCGACTTGGGCAAGGATCAGCCCTACATGCACCGCCGTCCTGAAGGGATACCCGAGGGCCGCAACGACCCCCATGCACACCAGCGCCTTCAGCACCGCGATCCCAACGGTCCAAGCCAAAACCTCGGGAAGGTTCTGCATGACGAAGGACACGTTGAGAGTCATTCCCACGGAAATGAAGAACAAGCTGGTAAAGAGATCTTTGAAAGGCAGCATCTGGGCCAATGTTTGATGGCTGTATTCCGATTCCGAAAGGACCAAACCAGCGAGAAAGGCGCCCAGAGACAAAGACAACCCGGCCGATGACGTGACCCACGCCACACCGAAACAGATGACCACGGCCGTCAGAAGAAACAGCTCCCGACTTCGGGTTGCAGCGACTACGGTGAGGATCCGTGGAAGGAGATAGCGCTGGGTGAGGAAGATCAAGAGGAAAATCCCGGCGGATTTGGCGCCGAGGATGCCCAGGGCTCGATAGAGGCTTTCCGCAGTGCCTCCCAACAGAGGAATAAAGAGCATCATGGGTATGACGGCCACATCCTGGAACAAAAGGATTCCCAGACTGATCTGACCTTGAGGACTTTCCAGCTCCATGCGGTCCTGAAGGGTTTTCAACACGATGGCCGTGCTGCTCAAGGCGATCAAAAGCCCCATGGGCAGAGCGGACTCCGGCGATCCAAGGGCGTATTCGACCAGGGCCCAGACGACGACAATCGTCACCAAGACCTGCAAGCCGCCTCCCCAAAAGACTACGCGCTTGATTCGGATCAGTTCCGAGAGGGAAAACTCCAGGCCGATGGAAAAAAGCAAGAGTACTACGCCGATTTCCGCCAGAAATTCTACGTTTTCCGACGATTCGATCAAGCCGAGGCCGTGCGGCCCCGTCAGGCACCCGGTGAGAAGAAACCCCACGATCGGGGGAATCTTCACACGATCACAAACCAGAATGACTCCAACGGCCGATACGAAAACAATGAGCAAATCCGTCAGCGTGTGCACAGATCCTTCTCTCCCATGCGGCGCACCGGATCCTCGAGAATTCTCAAGGGCTTTTTCGGGATCAATGCGGGCGATGCTTCCATCGGCACGGTCCAGATATCGCCGGGTCAGGTGTTGCCCGTGGTCTTGGAACTCGTACCAGGTTCCATAAAACCTCAAGTCGATACTACGGTCACCCGTTCCTGGGTCTCCGATGGGTTTGTACCAGATTCTTCGTGAATGGGCCTAACGCATTCTCTGGCCTGAGGGTGCAAGGATGGTATAAGGTAAGGGACGGACCTAAGAGGCCAAGGTTTCGGACACAGCATCCTTCAAAGAAGGAACGGAGGGCTTATGGATTGCACGATCGTCATTGCGGGAAGTGCCGGAGAAGGCGTCCAGACCATCGGGGATGTGCTGGCCGATACCCTGGCTGCTCACGGCTATGGAGTCTTCGCCTGGCAGGAATATGAGTCGCGCATTCGAGGTGGGCAGAACTCGTTCACGATTCGCGTGACGGATCCCTTGGTGAGCGCCCCGACCATGGAAGCCGATATTCTACTCTACCTCAACGCGGGAGCCATGGAGAAATACCGAGCGTGGTGCAAACCGGAGGCGATCCTGGTGGGGGAAACGGCCGCCGAAGGCCGTTCCATTGTGGTTCCGTTCAAGGAAATGGCTCGGTCCCAATTGGGACGCCCCCTTTATGCCAACACCCTCGCCATGGGGGCGCTTGCGGCCGTAGCGGGGCTGAACACGGCCGTGCTGGATCGGGTGCTGACCCACGAATTCGCCTCCAAAGGCGAAGACGCCGTCCAGGCCAACCTCAAGGCGGCCGCACTGGGATACGACCATGCAGATCGAGCTTTGGGGGATCAGCGTCCATGGTCTTTCCCTCAAAAAGATCAGGCCTTTTATCTCATTTCCGGAAACGAATCCCTGGCCGTGGGAGCCTTCCACGCCGGGTGCCGCTTCATGGCCGCTTATCCCATGACGCCGTCCACAGGCATCATCCGTTTCTTAGCTCAACATTGGGACAAGACGGGGATCTTTTGCGAACAAGCCGAAGATGAAATTGCGGCCATCAACATGGCCTTGGGCGCCTCATTCGCCGGAGTCCGCTCCATGACCGCTACTTCCGGAGGCGGCTTCGCTCTCATGGTGGAAGCCGTGAGCCTTTCCGGCATGACGGAAGTCCCCGTGGTCATCGTGCTGGCGCAAAGGCCGGGACCTGCCACAGGGCTCCCCACGCGAACGGCGCAAGGGGATCTCCTCTTCGCCGTCCACGCCGGACACGGAGAATTCCCCAAGGCCGTGCTGGCCCCGTCCGACCCCCGGGAGGCGGTGCACGTCATGGGCCGGGCCTTCGACCTTGCGGATCGTTTCCAAATCCCGGTGATCGTGCTGAGCGACCAGCTCCTGGCGGATGCCCGATTCAGCGTCGACGACTTTCGGCTGGAAGACATCGTCCGTCGGTGCCACCTCGCCGACCCTAAAGACGTCACGCATTACCAACGCTATGCCCTCACCGATACGGGCGTCTCCCCTCGACTCTACCCCGGCCAAGGGCCTCATTTGGTCACGGCGGACAGCGACGAACATGACGAATGGGGCCACATCACTGAAGACCTGACCCGCACGGCCCCGTCCATGCTTGCCAAAAGGCTCAAGAAGGGCACGGGTCTTCAACAAGCCATGAAGGCCCCTGAGGCTTATGGACTGGAAGACGCGGAAGAAATTTTCTGTACGTGGGGATCCGCGCGAGGCGCGGCGTTGGAGGCCGTCGAAGCCCTGCGACGCAGTGGTGTCCGCGTGGGGCTGCTTCACTGGACGGATCTGTGGCCCCCACCCGCAACGCCCCTTCCCGAAAAGGGACGGCTTTGGACGGTGGAAAACAACGCCGGCGGCCAATGGGCCGCCCTCATGGCCTTGGCATACGGCCGGAAAGTGGAGAAACGCATCCTGCGAAGCGACGGGCTGCCGCTTACGGCCGCCTTCATCCGGAGGGCCTATCATGAACTCGCCTGATATTTTCAAAAACGATGTGCCCGTGCAATGGTGCCCCGGATGCCCCAACTTCGGCATCCTTTCGGCCTTAAAAAAGACCTTGGCGGACCTTGGCTGTAATCCCCAGGATGTGTGCCTCGTATCCGGGATCGGCCAAGCGGCCAAATTGCCCCATTATCTGCAATGTCACTTTTTCAATGGACTGCACGGTCGAGCCCTCCCCGTCGCCGCGGGCATCCAGGCCGCCAATCCACAACTCATTACGGTCGTGACCACCGGCGAAGGAGACTGCTACGGGGAAGGCGGGAATCACTTGCTCCACGCCTTCCGAAGAAATCCCAACATCACGGTGCTCGTCCATAACAACGAATTCTATGCTTTGACCAAGGCCCAAGGATCCCCCACAACACCCATGGGCGAAATAAGAAGCCTTCATCCGGAGGGGGTGGAAGCGGCGCCGCTCAATATGCTCGCCGTGGCCGTGGCCCATCGGTGCCCGTACGTGGCACGGGGGTTCGCCCTGGATCCGGAAGCGCTGAGCGCGCTCCTGACGGAGGCCGTCCGCCGGCCGGGCTTGGCCCTTGTCGAAGTCATCCAGCCCTGCATCACCTGGGGTCGCCATCCGGTGGCCTGGTACCGGGAACGCGTGCGGCCCGTCCCCGAAGCCCATGACCCGAAAGATCAGGCGGCGGCCCTTTCCCTGCTCCTCCAAGAAGAAAACCGCTATATGACGGGCTGCTTCTTTCAAGACGACACCCGACCCGTTTTTGGGGCTCGGTTCCGACAGCGCCACGGCGATCTGCCCCTCGCCGGGTCGGGTTTTCCCCCGGCGGAACGGACCCTGGATCTTCTCGCCGGCTTTGCCGCTCACCACGGTGCATGACGGCAACCGTGAGGTAAGAGGCTGTCTGATGCCCTGTAGGAGCCGGCTTGCCGGCGATCAGGGTGAACGGGGCATTGCCGGTTTCCACCTTGTTCCCAAGCTCCAGCTTGGGAACACAACTGTGCAGAAGCTCCAGCTTCGATTTGAGGCCGTTCCCAAGCCGGCGATCAGGGTCAACGGGGTGTTGCCGGTTTTACGGGTCGCGGGCAAGCCCGCTCCTACCGATAACGGAACACCGGGCCGGTGGGGCGGGGGAATGTGGGCGGGTAAGGGGATCCGGCGGTGGGCGGACGAAGGCGGGAGGGCAGGGCGGGGCGCTTCAGCCGCTCAGTTCCAGGATCGTTTTCAGGCGCCGGGGATCGAGCCGGTACGGACTGCCGGCGCCCTGGTAGAAGCCGTGGGCTTCGATCATGTGGATCCCCAGATCGCTCCAGGCGAGGGTTTCACCGGTATCCAGCCGTTCCAGGGTGACGTGGGTCTTGGGGTAAAGGCCCGGGTGTCCCCACGGGCACGGGATTTTGCCCCGAGCCGCCTCGATACGCACCCGGAACCGGCCTTCCACGTCGACGGTCTGCCCGTAGGCCTTCTTGGCGGCTTCCGTCAGTTCCTTCAGCCGCTGGGCTATGGCTTCGTGGGTCAGCCCCAGTTCCTTTACGGCCAGGTGATCCGCGTTCAGGATTTGGACGAGCGGGCGCGGGTCGCCGCGCAGAAACCCATGCGGGTGGTCGGCGTGCGGGCGCATGCGCTTTTCCGCCTCGTCCAGTTCCGGGGTCTGATACACGGGAAAGCGGGCCATGGGTTCCTCCCCTTCGGCCGGATCAACCGAATTTGTCGTAGTAGATGCGTTCTTCGGGGATGCCCTTGGACGTGAAGAGCTTCACCGCCGCGTCGATCATGAACGGGTTGCCGCACAGGTAGGCTTCCATTTCCGAAAGGTCATTAAACCGCCGTTCCACCGCGTCGGTGACGAGGCCGGTCTCACCATCCCACTGGTCTTCGGGGTCGGGGCTGGAAAGGACCAGGACGTAGTCGAAATCGGGGAGCTTTTGCCTGAAGGCTTCCAGTTCGTCCCTGTAGAAGAGGTCCTTCTTGGCACGGACGCCGAAAAAGAGCGTGGCCTTTCGTTGGATTCCTTCGTCGGCCATCTGGTGCAGGAGAGACATGAGGGGCGCCAGTCCGGAGCCGGTCGCGATCATGAGGATTTCGCGGTCGGTGTCCCTGAGGTAAAATTCTCCGTAAGGACCGTTGATGGTTACCGGGTCGCCTTCCTTGAGGTAGTCGTGGATGTAGGTGGTGGCGATGCCCTTTTCGACGCGGGTGATGACGAGCTTTACTTCAGTGGGGCGGCTCGCCGCCGAACACATGGAATAGGCCCGGTAGACCGGTTCGGGCGATTCCGCATATTCTGGCACTTCCAACTGGATGAACTGACCCGGTTTGAAGGTGATTTCGGGCGGATCCACCAGTTTCAGCGTGATTTCCTTGATGTTGTGGGTGAGCTCCCGGATGGCGGCGACCCGGGTCTGGTATTCCTTGATGAGGAACAGCTCCTCGGGGATTTCGATCACCAGGTCGTTTCGCACCTTGATCTGGCACGACAGGCGGACCTTGTTTTCGATTTCCTGCGGTTCCATGTACGGGGTTTCGGTGGGAAGAATGGGACCGCCGCCTTCAAGGACCTTCACCTTGCACAAGCCGCAGCTCCCGCGGCCGCCGCAGGCCGAGGGGACGAAAATGCCGTTGTCCATGAGGGTTCCCAGGAGTTTCCCGCCGCCCTGGACGGTGAGCACCTTTTCGCCTCCGTTGATGGAAATGTGGCATTCGCCGTAGTCGGCGAAATAGGAATCGGCCCATTCCAGCAAAAGGGCCAAAAAGGCGGTGAGTCCGCTCAGGGAAACCACTCCGATGGCCATTTCCAGCATGGGGAACCCTCTCCCTCACTGCATCTGGATCATGCCGCTGAAACCCACGAACGAAAGGGCCATCAGGCCCGCCACGATGAGGCTCAATCCCGCGCCTTCCAGCGCCTTCGGGACGGGCGCCTTCCTCAATTTTTCCCGGATGCCGCCCAGGGCCACGATGGCGAGCATCCACCCCAGGCCGCCCCCGAACCCATAGGCCACGGACTGGACGAAGGTGTATTCCCGGATGACCATGAAGAGGCACACGCCCAGGATGGCGCAGTTGACGGTGATGAGCGGCAGGAAGACGCCGAGCACCACGTAAAGGAGCGGCGAGTAGCGTTCGATGACCATTTCCACCAGCTGTACGAAGGCGGCGATCACCACGATGAAGATGATGAACCGGAAGGAGACGAGATCGAATGGCACCAGGATGTAGTGGTACACGAGGTGATTGATCCCGGTGGTGCAGGCCATGACGAAGGTCACAGCGAGCCCCAGCCCCACCGAAGACTTCACTTCCCGGCTGATGGCGAGAAACGAGCACATGCCGAGGAAGTTGGTCAGCAGGATGTTGTTGGTGAAAATCGCCGCGAAGAAGATGACCGGGGCGCTCACGCCGGTTTCCATGGTTTTTCCTTTCCGATGAATGAACGCGATCACGCCTTTTTCTTTTCGCCGCTCCAGCTCAGGGCCACCCAGATGAAAAGTCCCAGCATGAAGAACCCGCCGGGTGCCATGACCATGATCACCCAATTGGTCCAGGCGTCCGGCATGACCCGAAGCCCGAAGACGGTTCCGAACCCCAAAAGCTCCCGGATGAAGGCGATGGTGAGCAGCACGAAGGCGTAGCCGCACCCCGACGCGACGCCGTCCAGGAATGACGGCCAGACAGCGTTGTTTCGGGCGAAGCCTTCACACCGGCCCATGATGATGCAGTTGGTGATGATGAGGCCCACGTACGGGCCGAGCGCCTCGCTGATGTCGGGAAGGTAGGCCTTGAGGGCGATATCTACGATCATGACGTAGGAGGCGATGATGAGCACCTGTACCATCATCCGGATGCGGGCCGGCGTCACTTTCCGGAGCAGGGACACAGTGACGTTGGACATGGCGGTCACGAAGATGAGACTCACCCCCATGATGAAGGTGTTGAGGAGTAGGTTCGTGACCGCGAGCGCCGAACAGATGCCCAGGACCTGCCGGAAGACGGGGTTTTCATCCCAGAGGCCTTTGCGGAAGATGGCTGAGGCGGTTTCGCGCGCCATGAAGCGGAAACTCCTTGCATCGGGTGTTTGAGGGTCCGCGGACCCGGTGGTCCGCGAAAAGGCGGTTCTTCACGCACTTTCCCGGTCACAGGTCACAGGCGCAGCGAGCGGATTCGCCGCGGTGTTTCATGCCCCCACGGGGCACTCAAAGCGACAGGAAAAGGAACGCCTCGAAATAGGGACCCCGGGATGGGTTCGAGCTCGTCCTCTTCCGGCCGTGTCCCGCCCGCCGCTCAACCGGGTTTTGTTGGCTTCGATCCAAGCCAGGTACTCTTTCAAGTTGCGGTTCAAAAACACTTCCAGCCGCCGGCTTGTTTCAGTCGCGCCGGTGACGGCGTCCACCTCGTTGGGTTGGTCCGCGGTTCCGGGCGGGCGGAGTTCGAAGTAGTTCCCGCCGGGTTCCGGTGCCATCAAGGGTTTGCCCTTGAACTGGTCCTGGAACCAGGCCTCGGTGATGCGCCCGCCGAGCCCCGGGGTTTCGCTGTGGCTGTAGAAGGCGATCCCCAGGACCGTTTTCAATTCGGGGTCCACGGCCATCATGCCCCGGATCGAGCCCCAAAAACCGGGGCCGTAGAGGGGGAAAGCATACCCCGTCACGGCGCCGTCTTCGTTTCGAGCCACATACAGCGTTTTCCCGTCTTCGGCGACAGTGGTCACGCGTTGGGAAAAAATGCGGACCACCGTCTCCTTTTCCGCGTCGGGAGGCACGGGCACCTGGAGCACTCGGAGGATGATGCCCTGGAGTTTGATCTGTTCGTTCAGTTCGATCCGTTCCGCATTGAGGACGTAAATTCCGGCCACCAGCGACATGAACACAAGGGACACGGCGAACATGTAAACGACGGAAAAGGCGCGGCTTGGATTCATGAGACCGCCTCCGCCTTGTTGCGTTCTTTCAGGGCTTTGACCGCCAAGTCCAGAACCGGAACGAAGGTGTTCATGAAAAGCACCGAAAACATGACGCCTTCGGAAAAGTTGGCGAACCGGCGCAGCACGATGACGAGGGCTCCGATCACGATCCCGTAGATCCATTGGGCCGGCTTGGTTTTGGGGCCGCTGATGGGTTCCGTCACCACGAAGAAGGCGCCGAAAAGAAAGGATCCGGCCAGGAGATAGGACAACGGGTCCGGGACGCCGGGAATGCCCACGAGATAGAGGATCCCGCCCATGGCGGCGCCGCCGATGAGGGGCGCCACCACAAGGCGCCACTGAGCGGTCCTGGTGTAGAGGAGGTACGCACCTCCGAGAAGAATCAGGAACGCGCTCGTTTCACCCAAAGCCCCGGAGACGTTTCCCCAAAAGAGCCGTTCCATGGCAACGGTGTCGCCCGCCTTGAGGAGTTGCAGCGGGGTGGCCGTCGTGACGGCGTCCACTCCGGGCGCCCAGGCCGCAGCGCCGCCGAGGAAGCCCGGAAAGGGTTCCACCCAGCGGTTGGTGAGCGCGATGGGAAACGAGATGTAGACGAAGCATCGGCCCACCATGGCGGGGTTGTAGATGTTGAAGCCGAACCCGCCGAAAACCATCTTTCCGAACACGATGCCGAAGACCATGCCGACAGCGGCGATCCAGTAAGGCACCGTCGGAGGGAGACTCAGGGCGTAGATGAGCGCGGAAACCAGCACGGCGGACGTCACGGGCTTTCCCTGCCGGAGAGTGAACGCCGCTTCAGTCGCGACCGCAAAGACCAGCGAGACGGCGGTCACCGCCAGGGCCCGAAATCCGAAGAAATAGACCGATCCCAGAAGGCAGGGCAGCAGCGCGGCGACCATCCGGATCATGATGGGTTGCTTCTGGAAAAGGCGCTTGGGCGGGGGAGGCCGGCCGGTCCCTTTCCGTGATTGGTTTTCCATGGCGGCTGGAACACCTCCGTGAAGGCGAGCGCGAACAACTGCTGGAAGGACCCGATTCCTAGTGGAACACCTTTACAACTAATCCAAAACCGAGGATCTTTCAAGGAGACTGTCCGCCCTACCCATCGGCCCGATTTTCCGTTATCGGTAGGAGGGGGCTTGCCCGCGACCCGTAAAACCGGCAATGCCCCGGTGAGCCTGATCGCCGGCAAGCCGGCTCCTACAAAAGCAACCGCGGTCGTTGTAGGAGCGGCGCCCCCGCCGCGATGAGCCAACGTTTCGATGGCGGACTCCCGAATTTTGCTCACCGTTCCTTGACTTCGACCCATCGACAGACTAGGTTCAGCGTGAGAGAACTCATGACCCGAAGACTCATTGTGGAAGGAGATCTAAATGAAAAGAGTGGAAAGCGGCCATTTTGTCAAGGTGCATTACACGGGGAAATTCGACAGCGGCGAAGTCTTCGATTCGAGCGAAGGGTGCCAGCCGCTGGAAGTTCAGGTGGGCTCGGGGCAGGTGATCCCTGCCTTCGAGGACGCGCTGGTCGGAATGGCCGTGAACGAGAAGAAGACCTTCAGGGTCGAACCGGAGGAAGCCTACGGTGATCGGGACGAAGGCCTGCATCACACGCTTTCCCGCGCAGACCTTCCGCCCAACTACGAACCCCAGGTGGGGGAACTCCTGGCGCTGAGGACTCCCGACGACCAGCGGGTGTACGCCACCGTCGCGAAGGTCACCGACCAGGACATCGTGATCGATTTAAACCACGTACTTGCGGGGAAGGCCTTGAACTTCGACGTGGAAGTGGTGGAAATCAACGACCAGGCGTCGCCGCAACAAGGCTGCGACTGCGGGTGTTCCTGTTGTTAATCCCGGGGATGACCTTCCAGTCCGTTGGGAATGCCACAGGGCCGGTGCCGCAGCGCCGCCCTGTGGCTGAGAAGTCGCCGCCTCGGCCGCTTTCGGCGGCGCGGCTGAAGCCCTTCATTCCATGGAGTGCGCCCTTCGGGTCCCTGGGAAATCGCCGCGTCGATCGTCGTGTGCCGAAAGGTTCCGGCAGCATCCCGACGGTAAACAGGGTATGCGGTATTCGACCGGCCTGTTCTCGGTCGGGGATCCTCAGGGCTTTTCCGGCGGGGTCCTCTCGATCTTGGCTTTAGCCTTGAGGGCTTCCACGTATTCGCCCGCCTGTTTCTTTATTTCTTCCTGCTTGAGGTGGTTCGCGAGGCGTTCTTTCACTTCGTCGTAGCTCGCCGTCGAAGCTTCGGCCCGTTCCGTCACCTTGATGATGTGGTAGCCGAACTGGGTTTCGACGATATCGCTCACTTCACCCGGTTTCAAGGCGAAGGCGGCTTCTTCGAAAGGCTTCACCATCTGGCCCCGGCGGAAAAAACCCAGGTCGCCGCCTTTCTGAGCGCTGGGGCACTGGGAATGGGCCTTGGCCAGTTCCGCAAAGTCCTCACCCGCGTTCACCCGCTTCTGGATGTCCTTGATCTTTTTCATGGCGGCATCCCGGTCGGCCTGGGAGGCGTCCTCTGCCACCGTGACCAGGATGTGGCTGGCTCGAACCCTTTCCGGCTGCTTGAACATTTCTTGATGCGCGTCGTAGAAGGCCTTGGTTTCTTCGTCCGAAACGGTGACCTTTCCGGCGACTTCCTTGTCCACCAGCTGCCGGATCGCAGAATCCCGGGTCATCTCGTCCTTGATGCCTTCTTCGGTGAGATTCATCTGCTGCATGGCCGCCTGAAACTGTGCTTCATCCGGGAACCGGCTCTTGATGGCCTCCATCTGTTCCGCCACCGCCGCTTCGTCCGTCTTGATACCCTGTTTCATGCTTTCCTGGTACAGAAGTTCCCGGCTGATGAGTGCGTCCAGCACGTCGCTTTTGAGCTGCTCCAGCTGGGCGGGGTCTACGGGCTGTCCCATTTGCATCATGCGGCTTTCGATCCGGGTCAGTTCCTGTTCATAAAGCGTTCGGCTGATGGCTTTGCCGTTGACTACGGCCACCGTTTCGGAGTCGCCGGCCTTATCTTGAGCGCCCGCGAAAGTCGCTACGGCAAGTGCGGCGAAAAGGAAAACCGCGATGGTGATCCATCCTCTGTGGTTCGTCATGAGACATCTCCTTCCGTGAAAAGAAAAAAGGCACCCCAGAACATTTCCAGAGTGCCTCGGCATCCGGTTTGAAGGCGCGCCTCAGCCCAATCGCTTGACTCGAACGGCCTGAGGTCCCTTCGGGCTTTCGCCGATTTCGAAGCTCACGCTTTCCCCTTCCGAAAGGGTCCGAAAGCCTTCCCCTTCGATGCCCGAGAAGTGGACGAAAACGTCACCGTGAGTCTCAGATTCAATAAACCCGTATCCCTTCTTTTCGTTGAACCATTTGACTCGGCCCTGCAGCATAAGCGAACTCCTTTTTTTCTAGAACTCAAGCAGCTCGTCGGGTGTTACTTTGGAGACATCCACGGGATTGCTTCGCTCATGCGAAAGGCCAATTCTCGATGGACCCCAAGAAACGGACCTCAACGCGCCGTCTACGAAGAGGCTTCGGAACCCGCTCCGAAGCCCTACCAACAAACGACGCCATTTTCTAACGCAGAGGTTTCGGCAAAGCAAGCGGATTTTTTTTGATGCGAAGCGCCTGCACCGCACGGTGTAGGTGAGCGCGAAGTCGCCTCCGGCCCCGATCCCCTGTAGGACCCGGAAGCCGATGAGCCGGGTCATGGACTGGGACGCCCCAGGAAGGACGGAGCGCAACACGAAAGTTCCTGTGGCGACGGGGGAAAATCCTTTGCTATGATGGAACACAAGAAACTTCCCGAAGATGGGAAGGGCCACGGCGCGAGTGAGCAGATAGAAGTTGGAAGTGCCGTTCGTAAACCGCCCCTACGGGAAAAAGCGGACACTCAAGCTCCAAAGGCGTGGGGGGTATTATCAGGCAGCTTCCAACGGCCGCGAAGCCATCGAGGTGACGATCTTGGCCCGCCGTTTCCGGGAATTCAACTTCCGGCGCCGGGCGTAGCGGAAGCGCCATGCCTGGAAGGTTCCCGGGGAGCTCCGGCGGTTCCAACGGAAAGGTGAACGACCCATGACGTTTCGAGCGGTGATTTTCGATCTGGACGGAACGCTTCTCGACACCCTCCAGGATATCTCGGATTCCATGAACGCGGTGCTCCGATCTCACGGTTGGCCGGAACACGACCGGGAGACCTACAGGACCTGGGTGGGCGACGGCGCGGAAAACCTGGTCCTGCGGGCGATCCCCGAAGCCGCGCGTACCCCGGAAGCCGTGCGCGAAGGTGTCAGGGCGTATCGCGAGGAATATGAGCGGCGCTGGGCTTCCAACACCCGCCCTTACCCGGGCGTCGCCGAACTGCTGGATGGTTTCCTGGAAAAAGGGTTCAGCCTCGCGGTTTTGAGCAACAAGGGGGAGGAGTTCACGCAAACGATGGTCCGTGGACTGCTCGCGCGTTGGGGCTTCCGGGATATCCGCGGCGCTCGGCCCGGGAGTCCCTTGAAGCCGGATCCTTCCGCGGCGTTCCAGGTGGCGGCGAACCTGGGAGTGGATCCTTCGGAATGCCTCTTTTTCGGGGATAGCGATTTAGACATGGAAACGGCGCGCCGGGCGGGCATGTTCGGCATCGGAGTCCTGTGGGGGTTTCGCGGCCCGGAGGAACTGGCTCAGGCGGGGGCCCGGCTGCTGGTGAAGGACCCGCGTTCTTTCGTCCCCTTTATTCCTTGAGGAGTTTCGCAAGTGGCAGGTGATCTTCGGACCGAACGTGCCGGGAAAATCATGGACGCCCTCGTTGCCGTCTACGGGGTCCGACCCTGGAACTGGCACACCCGGCAGCCTCCCTTTCACGTGCTCGTGGGCACGATCCTTTCGCAGCGCACCCGTGATGAAAAAACGGACCTGGCGGCTCGAGCCGTTCTCGAACGGTTTCCCGATCCGGCAAGCCTCGCGGCGGCTTCCCTGGAAACCGTGGAGGCTTTGGTTCGCCCCGCCAATTTCTATCGTACCAAGGCCCGGAGGCTCCGTGAGGCGGCGGCGATCCTATGCCGGCGGTACGGCGGCAGAGTGCCGGAAAGCCTCGAAGAGCTCACGGCGCTTCCGGGGGTGGGGCGCAAGACGGCCAACTGCGTGCTGGTCTACGGTTTCGGGAAGGCGGCGCTCCCGGTCGATGTTCACGTCCACCGGATTGCTAACCGGCTGGGGCTCGTCCGGACGCGCACCCCCGAAGAAACGGAACGGGAACTGTGGGAGATCGTCCCGGATCGGCATCGGCTTCTGGTAAACGAACTCCTGGTCAAACACGGGCAGACCCTTTGCGGGCCGAGAAACCCTCGATGCGTGGAGTGCCCGGTGAACGCGCTTTGCTCGGCCGGAAGCGGCGGGCTGAAAGACGAAGGCAGGGCTCAGGAAGCGCGAAGGGGGCGGAACGGCCGGGATTCACTGTAGCGGTCGGTTTCCCCTTCCCCTTGTTTCCAAGCTCCAGCTTGGAAACAAGGGGAAGGGGATGTTGGAGCTTGGGAACAAGGGGAAACGCCAACTGGAGAGCCGTGTGCGGGAGAACCGCAGGCACGGTTCGGGGGGCGGGGAGAGCTTCGGCTCTTCCCGACCCCTATCTGATAACGGAAAATCGGGCCGGCCTCCGTAGAAGCCGGCTTGCCTGCCTGCCGGTAGGCAGGCACGTCAGGGTCCCACTTTCATCAGCTCTCTTGTGCTTCAAGCCTGTCCCCGAAACGACGAAGGGGGGCGGTTTTCGGGGATCTTTGAAGGGCCCTCAAGTGCCGGATGGGTGCGGGTGGGCCTCCACCCAGCCGGCCACCAAGTCCACGGCGGCCTGGAGCGGGATTTTGCTGAGGTTGAGCACCAGGTGGTAGAGGTGGGCGTCGTCCCAGGAACGGTTGAAGTAGTGCTCGATGTATGTCGCCGATTCCCGTTCTTCGCGGTCGATCAACTCCCTGGCCGAGCGTTCGTCCATGTCGAAATGGGTTCTGAGCCAGCGAACGCGGTCTTCGATCCGCTTGACGAGGCGCAGGTGAAGGGCGTCCGGGTGATCCTCCAGGATGCACTGGGCGCCCCACCCAAAGATGATGACGTTCCCCTCTTCGGCGACCTTCTTCACCAGGTTCACGGTGACTTGGTGGTAGGCCTGGTCGTCCAGCCGGCCGTAGGATCGATCGACGATGCGTTGCACCACGGTGGACGTGTAGCGGTCGATGAGGCGCAGGAGCCTGGATTCCCGTTCCTTCTGGAAGCTGAGGGCTTCGGTTTCGGAAAGGTTAAGTTCCTGAGCGGCGGCGGCCACGATCTGCTTGTCCAGGATGGAATAGCCCAGGCGGTCCGAAAGGCTGCGAGCGAAATCTTCGCTTTCAGACGCGAATTCCTTGCTGACCGTGACGACGGGCATGAGGCGCCTCCTGGGCTTCGACGGCGGGGAGTGCCGGCTTGCCCGGCACACAAAGTCTTTCCTTGGAAGAACTTTTATGCAATTATATCAAATCTTATGACCCAGTCCAGGGACAAGACCCGAAGGCTTCTTTCGGGGCGATTCCACAGACCAAGACTTGTTTGTATCGGATAGGTGGCGGTTGAGGTGGAACGGCGGGGGAGCGGGGAGATCGACGGCCGGGGAACGCGCCGGTGGAAGCATTGGACGATGAAGGATTGCGGCGGTAAAGACGATGTTCGATAATCTTTCCGGAAAGTTGCAGAAAGTCTTCAAACACCTCAGGGGCCAGGGGAAGCTCACCGAGGAAAATATCCAGGAGGCCCTTCGGGAAGTCCGGCTGGCGCTTCTGGAAGCGGACGTCCATTACAAAGTGGCGCGGGATTTCGTCAAGGGGATCGCTGAACGGGCGGTGGGCCGGGAGGTGATGCAGAGTCTCACGCCGGGCCAGCAGGTCATCAAGATCGTGAACGACGCGCTCACGGACCTCATGGGCGGAAGCGCCGAGCCGCTCCGATTGGCGGGCAAGCCTCCTCTGGCGGTCATGCTGGTGGGGCTTCAGGGGTCCGGCAAGACGACCACGGCGGGCAAGCTGGCGCTACGGCTTTCCCGAGACAAGCGCCGCCCCTGCCTTGTGCCGGTGGATGTGTACCGGCCGGCGGCTATCGACCAGTTGAAGACGCTCGCCGGGCAGCTGGGGCTCCCGGTCTATCCGTCCAAGACGGACCAGCGGCCGGAAGACATCGCCCGGGAAGCCTTGGCCTTCGCTTCCCGCGAAGGCTGCGACACGCTCCTGGTGGACACGGCCGGCCGGCTCCACGTGGACGATGAGCTGATGGCCGAACTGGAGCGCTTGAAGAAGATCCTTTCGCCGGCGGAGATTCTCCTGGTGGCCGATGCCATGACGGGCCAGGACGCCGTCCAGGTGGCTTCCAGCTTCAATGAACGGCTCGGCGTTTCGGGGGTCGTGCTCACCAAGCTCGACGGCGACGCCCGGGGCGGCGCCGCTCTATCCATCCGAGCGGTCACGGGATGTCCCATCAAGTTCGTGGGTGTGGGCGAAAAACTCGACGCCCTGGAGGTCTTCCATCCGGACCGGATGAGTTCGCGGATCCTGGGGATGGGCGATGTGCTGACCATCGTCGAAAAGGCCCAGGAAGCCTTCGATGAACGGCAGGCCGCGGAAATGGCCCGCAAGTTCAAGGAAGACACCTTCAGCCTGGAAGATTTCCGGGATCAGCTGCGCCAGATCAAGAAGCTGGGTTCCCTGGAACAGATCCTGGAGATGCTCCCGGGCATGGGCGCGATGAAGGAACTCAAGAAAATGCAGGTGGACGAGAAGGAACTGGTCCGGACGGAAGCCATCATCAATTCCATGACCCGGCAGGAACGGCTGAACGCGGAGATTTTGAACGCCAGCCGAAAGCGGCGCATCGCGGCGGGAAGCGGCACATCGGTCCAGGAAGTGAACCGGCTCATCAAGAGCTATAACGAAGCGCGCCGGATGATGCGCCAGATGATGGGCGGAGGCGTCACTCGGAAGAAGCCCAAGAAGCGCCGGGCCAAGACATTTTTCCCTTTTTAAATGGGAGCGGATGGAGTAGAAAAACAGAATTTGCTTTGGCAGGTGTTGGCAATCATGCAGGTTCTTGAACAGGAGGTAACACGTTCGCTATGCCGGTACGCATTCGTTTGGCTCGACGAGGGAGCAAGAAACGGCCTTTTTATTCCATCGTGGTGACCCATTCCGAGGCCCCGCGTGACGGTCGCTTTATTGAACGCATTGGCACGTACAACCCGCTGACGGACCCCGCTGCGGTCACGTTCAAGACCGATCGGCTCGACTACTGGCTTCAGCAGGGCGCTCAACCCACGGATACTGTGCGCAGCTTGATTCGCAGGCACACCGACCGGGCTGTGCCACAGGCCTCCTGAGGCCTCCTGAAGGTCGACGATTTGCGGCGCAGAGCAGGTGGAGGGGAGCATGTTGAAGGAACTGATTGAGTACATGGCGCGGGCTCTGGTGGATCAACCTGAGCAGGTGAGGGTTTCCGAGATCGAAGGCGAACAGACCTCTGTGATCGAGCTGCGCGTGGCCAAGGAAGATCTGGGGAAGGTCATCGGAAAACAGGGGCGGACCGCCCGTGCGATGCGGACCATCCTGAGCGCCGCGTCAACGAAGATCCGAAAGCGGGCCGTGCTGGAGATCATCGAATAGGAGCATGGATGAGCGGGTTTGGGTTCCTGTCGGGAAGGTGACCCGCGCCCACGGGGTGCGGGGCGATGTGAAGATTTTACCTTACGGGGACACCCTGGCGGGATTCCAGGCGGGCGGGAAAATGCACGTCCGCGTGGCGGGTTTCCATGCGCTGCGCACGTTGACGCTCACCCGGATCAGGCCCCACGGCAGGTTCCTGCTCGCCGGATTCGAAGAATTGCCGAATCCGGAAGCCGCCGCGGCCATCGTCGGCGGTGAGATCGTCCTTTCGGAAGACCACCTGCCTCCCACAGACGAAGGGGAATACTACACATACCAGCTGATCGGCCTCTCGGTCGAAACGACGGCGGGCATCCCCGTGGGGACGCTTCGAGCCGTTTTCGATGCTGGAAGCCACGATATCTACGTCGTGGCAGGACGGCACGGAAAGGAAGTGCTCATCCCGGCGGTGGAAGACGTGGTCACGGAAGTGGACCTGGGCCGGCGGCGGATGGTGATCGACCCGCCGGAGGGTTTGATCGATGATCTTTGACATCCTGACGCTCTTTCCGGCGATGTTCGCCTCGCCCTTCGAAGAAAGCATCCTCGGCAAGGCGCGGGCGCGCGGACTCGTCACGGTTCGCGTTCACAATATCCGGGATCATGCGGAGGACCGGCACCAGATGGCCGACGATCGGCCTTTCGGTGGCGGCGAGGGCATGATCATGAAGCCGGAGCCCGTGGTGAAGGCGCTGGAAGCGGTCCGTGCGGAAGGACCGCCTGCGGTGGCCGTGCTGCTTTCCCCCCAAGGGGAGCTGTTTTCGCAGTCGCTTGCGTGGGAATTCAGCCGACTGGAGCGACTCATCCTGATCTGCGGGCGGTACGAAGGCGTCGACGAACGGGTGGTTCACTTCGTGGACCGGGAGGTTTCCATCGGCGATTACATACTGACCGGCGGCGAACTGGCCGCCATGGTGGTGGTGGACGCCGCGGCACGGCTTATCCCCGGGGTGCTGGGAAACACGGCTTCGCCGGAAGCGGAGTCGTTCCGGGAGCCCATCCTGGAATATCCCCAATACACGCGTCCTCGGGAGTTCCGGGGGCTTCGGGTGCCGGAAGTGTTGCTTTCCGGGGATCACGAGGCGGTTCGCAGGTGGCGGCGGGCCGAGGCACTCCGCCGCACCCGCATCCGGCGCCCCGATCTCTTTTCGCGCTTGAAACTCAGCGACGAAGACCGGCGGCTGCTCCAGGCGGCCGAGAGTGAAGACGATTCAGGAGATCAGCATGCCAGGGAAGTCATCGGCTAGTTCCGGCCCGAGCCTCTACCTGGCGCTGGTCCATTTTCCCGTGCTCAACCGGAAGGGCGAGTGCATCGCGTCGGCTCTCACCAATCTGGACCTCCACGATCTGGCGCGTCTCGCCTGCACCTATGACCTCCCGGCCTGCTTTGTGGCGACGCCGCTCCGGGATCAGCGGGACCTGGCCGAGCGGCTGATGGGTCACTGGCGGTCGGACATCGCGAAAACGCTGCATCCGGACCGCGAAAGGGCTCTGCGGCGCCTCCGGCTGGTGGACAGCGTGGAGGCCGCCGTTGCGGCCGTGGAACGGGAATGCGGGGCGGCGCCTCTGGTGTGGGCTACCACCGCAAGGGAGAGCCCGACCAGCGTGGCACCCGTGGACGCTTGCAAACAGGTCATGGACAGCGGCCGGCCGGGCTTGTTGCTGCTCGGGACCGGCTGGGGCCTGGCCCCGGAAATGCTCCAGAAGTGTGACGGTGTGATTCGCCCCATCCGGGGGCGCAACGGATACAATCACCTGTCGGTAAGATGTGCGGCGGCGATCTTGATCGACAGGTTTTTTGCTGCTATAGACACAGGTTCGTGAACGGAACGTTCGATGGATCTGTACGACTTGATTTGAGCTTGGGGAGGATACCATGGCTTTCAACGTGATTGAGAACCTCGAAAAAGAATCGATGCGGCTCGACATTCCCGCCTTCCGGGCCGGGGACACGGTCAAGGTGCACGTGAAGATCCGCGAAGGCGACAAGGAACGGATCCAGGTCTTCGAAGGGGTCGTGATCCGGCGTCACCGGGGAAACATGGGAGCCACCTTCACGGTGCGCAAGGTTTCTTACGGTGTAGGCGTGGAAAGGATTTTTCCGCTGCATTCGCCTCAGATCGACCGTATCGAAGTGGTTCGCCGCGGCCGCGTGCGCCGGGCGCGCCTGTACTACCTACGGGATCGGGTCGGAAAGGCGGCGAGGATCCGGGAGCGGCGCTAGTGCAGCTGCGTCTTTTTGGAGCCCCGCCGGCGGACGGTTTGGCCTTCGAGGCCCAAGCCCGCCGGCGGGGCTTTCGTTTGGTGGCGGGCCTGGATGAAGCAGGCCGAGGCCCCCTGGCCGGCCCCGTGGTGGCCGCCGCCGTCATCCTTCCCAGCGATTGGAAGGCGGAGGCCGTCAAGGATTCGAAACAGCTTTCCCAGGCTCAACGGGAGCGGCTCGACCGGGTCATCCGCACCAAAGCCGTTTCCGTGGGAGTCGGCGTGGTGGAGCCCGCGGAAATCGACCGCCTGAACATCCTGCAGGCCACGTTCAAGGCCATGGCGGCCGCGGTCGCGGAACTTTCGCCCCCGCCGGATTGCCTCCTCATCGACGGTCCCTACAGCCTCCCTTTGCCGCTGCCGCAGAAGGGCATCCCCGGCGGCGACCGGAAGAGCCTTTCCATCGCGGCGGCATCCATTGTGGCCAAGGTCTACCGGGACCGCCTCATGGAAGCCTATCACGCCCGGTATCCCGCCTACGCCTTTCGGGTAAACAAAGGCTACGCCACCCGCGCACACCTGGAAGCCTTGAAGCGCCACGGCCCCTGCGCCATCCACCGCCTCACCTTTCGCGGGGTCCGGGAATGCGGTCCCGAGCCGGGCTGAGCGGTTCCGCCCGCCCTCGGGCAGATGGGAGGTGGGGCGGCGCATTGGGGTTTGTTCATCGCGGCGAGGGCGCCGCTCCCACAACCACTCATGTCCTGTAGGAGCCGGTTTGCCGGCGATCTCGATCGCGGGCAAGCCCGCTCCTACAGAACCCAGAACCCAGAACCCAGAACCCAGAACCTCATCAGAGCCCGACTTTTATGAGCTTGTTTCTGGACAGGCCCTATAACAGGCTCCGCCGTCACGGGAGGGACGCCTCGGGATGCACAATCGACGAGCCGTGGGACAGGAAGGTGAAGCGCTGGCCGCTTCTTACCTGAAAGAGCGTGGAATGCGCATCGTGGATCGAAACGTCCGCTGCGCGCTGGGAGAAATCGACCTGGTGGGCCTGGACGGCGATACCATCGTCTTCGTGGAAGTGCGTACGCGATTGTCTTTGGTGAAGGGGAGCGCCAAAGAATCGATCACGGCGGGAAAGCGGCGCCGCCTGGTGCGGCTCGCACAGTGGTACCTTAAGGGGAAGCGTTGGGAGAACCGGTCGGCGCGTTTCGATGTGGTGGCCGTCACCTGGATCGGGGAGATGCCGGAACTTGATTGGATTCCCAACGCCTTCGACGCGTTCGGCTGCCGATGATCGCCGGAGCCCGATTGTGCTGCAAGGGACGCTTTACATCGTTGCAACCCCCATCGGAAACCTGGGGGACATCACGCTTCGAGCTCTCGAGACGCTGAAAGGCGTCGATGCGATCGTTGCCGAAGACACCCGCCGCACTCGGAAACTCCTGACACACTACGACATTCACAAGCCTCTGGTCAGCTACCACGAACACAACGCGCGGAAGCGGGAACCGGAACTCATCGCCCGCCTGCAGAGCGGTCGGTCGCTGGCCCTGGTGACCGATGCGGGGACACCCGGCATTTCGGACCCGGGGGAGCATTTGGTACGGAAAGCGATTGAAGCGGGCCTTTCCGTGGCGGTGGTTCCGGGTCCGAGCGCCGTGACGGCGGCCCTGGTGATTTCCGGCCTGCCGCCTCAGCCCTTCGCCTTCTTGGGATTTGCGCCGGTGAAGGGCCGGGCGCGGTCGGATTTCTTCGCCGGCGTTGCGGGCCTTCCGATGACGCTCGTCCTTTACGAAGCCCCTCAGCGCCTTTTGAGGTCCCTGGAGGACATGTACCGCCACTGGGGAAACCGCCGGATCGCCGTGGCCCGGGAACTGACCAAGCGGTTCGAGGAAGTCTACCGCGGCGATATTCGGGGAGCTCTGGAGCATTTTCAGGGGGAAGTCCGTGGCGAGTTCACGCTGGTGATCGATGGATACCGGGGGGAGGCTGAGGCGGTCCGGTCTCTGGAACTGTGGCGCGAAGAACTACGCCGACTTTTGGAGTCCGGAATGAGCATCCGGGAGGCCGCCGCTCATACGGCGAAGACCTTTCGGCTCCCGAAAAACGCGGTCTATCGGGCGGCGCTGGAACTGGCCGGCGGCGTGAAGGAGTGACCGGCGGCGTTTTGCCCGCGAGCCCACCCCTCACGGTTTCCATTGGGAAAGCCTTAAATTTCAACCGGTTTTCTGCCGATTGTTAAAACAACTGCCGTGTTGTCGGAATGCCTCAGCTCCCGGTGCTGCTTTGCTGAGCAACCCTCGAGATCCAGGGAGGTGTGAATGGCGGCATCAAGACCGTTGGCCATGATCGTTTATCGATACTTGCTTCCGAGACTTGTGGCCATAGGGTGCCTGCTGATGATGTTGGCCGGATGCCTGCTGGGCTGGTATCAGTATCGTGCCGGTCGCGAGACTCACCTGGAGTTGGCCCGGTCTGTAGCGGCGACCACGGAGCTCTACGTCCGCAGCGCCCAGAACATGCTCGAAGGCCTGGCCCTGTTTCAGCCGGACGAGGTCGAGATTCTTCCGCGGCTCTTGAACAACCTCTACAACGCCTCCCCGTGCTTTCAACGCCTGTCCTGGGTGGATGCCCGGGGAACGTTGCGGGCTTCCATCCCGGAAACGAAGGTTGCCCAGGCTGTTGTCGAACCGGTGAAGATACTTCTGGAATCCCCCACGCTGCTCACCTACGTGAGCCCCGCCTTCCGCTCGCCGCTCACCGGGCGCCGGACGGTGAGCGTGGGGCATACCATGTTTTCGGGAGGAGCGGTGTTTGGGGAGCTCAACCTGGATGCGCTGGAAGGCCAGCTCAGCGCGCTTCACGATGTGTCCGACGGCTGGGTGGTGGTGGCCGACCGGCAGGGGAACATCCTGGCCGGCCTGGGACGGCCGGCCGCCTCGGAAGTCGGAGCCGGGGGGATCGGAGAGTTGATCGAAAAGATCCATGCAGCGGAAGGCCCGGTGTGCGAATTCGTCAGGGCGGGAGATCGGACCTATCTCGCCGCCGGAAGCCGCCTCGCCAAACCCGATTGGCTCGTCGTTGTGGCCACACCGGCATCCTCGCTCTTTCAACCAGTCATGAAGACGGGCGGCATCACCATGGCCGCCTTCATTCTCTTCGTGGGGCTTTTCGCCGTCGCCACCAAGCGCTTGCTGGACCGGTTGATCGTCCGGCCGCTGCACTACTTTTCGGAATCCCTGCCGAAGGTGGCCACAGGCGGAGAAGGTATTTCCTGGGACGGAAGCCGGGTCCGGGTCCAGGAGCTCCAGGTCATGGACCGAAAGTTCATTGAGATGGCCGGCATCCTGCGCCAGCGCGAAAACGAGCTGCTCCGGAAAACGGAAGAACAGGAGATCCTTCTCGCCAACATGGAGGGCCAGGTCTGGTTCCTCAAAGATCCGGAGACCTACGGCGCCGTGAACCGGGCGCGGGCGATTTTTCTGGGTCGTGACGCGACGGAGCTGGCGGGCGGAGCCCTGAGTCAGTTCCATGGGGCCGACGAGCTGGAAACGGTGATCGAGCGAAACCGGGAGGTGTTCGAGCGGGGTGAGCCCCTGAGGACGGTGGAGTGGTGCCGCAACGGCGACGGAGAAGTGCGGCTGCTGGCCGTCACGCGTTCGCCGAAACTGGCCGGTGACGGCAGAGTGGAATACGTGGTCTGCTCGGCCGTTGACATTACGGAACACCGGCGCGCCCGGGAGGAACTGGAACAGGCTCTGGCTGCGGTGGAAAAGACCAACGAGCAGTTGGAAAAGGCCATCGAGCACGCCAACCGGCTGGCTTTGGAGGCGGAATTGGCCAACCAGGCGAAGAGCCAATTTCTGGCCAACATGAGCCATGAAATCCGGACGCCCATGAACGGCGTCTTGGGCATGGCCCGACTGCTCCAGGACACCCCCTTGAACGCCGAACAGCGCGAATATGTCCGCATCGTGCAAAGCAGCGCCGATAACCTGCTTTGCATCATAAACGATATCTTGGATTACTCGAAGATCGAAGCGGGAAAGCTGGAACTGGAGGAGACGGACTTCGATCTTCGCACGACGGTGGAAGACGTGGCCGAAAGCCTGGCCTTTCGAGCTCACGAAAAGGGCCTCGAACTGGCTTGCCTCATTCACCACGACGTCCCCTCGCAGCTGCGGGGCGATCCGTGGCGGCTGCGCCAGGTCCTGCTGAATCTGGCGGGAAACGCCGTCAAGTTCACTGAAAAGGGTGAGGTGGTCATCCGCGTCACCCTGGAAAGTGAGCGCGAAGAAGAGACCGAAGTCCGCTTTTCGGTCACCGACACGGGCATCGGGATTCCCCCCGATCGCCGGAGCGCCCTCTTCCAGTCCTTCACACAGGTGGACGCCTCCATCACGAGAAAATACGGCGGGACCGGGCTGGGACTCGCCATTTCCAAGGGCCTCGCTGAAATGATGGGGGGGCGTATCGGCGTGGAAAGTGAGCCCGGGAAGGGTTCCGTCTTTTGGTTTACGGCCGTTTTTCGAAAGCAGCGTCGCTGTGCGGGTCCCCCGCCCTTACTACCGGAAGAGCTGTGCCGGCATCGGGTCCTGGTGGTGGACGACAACACGACCAACCGCTTCGTGATCGGCGAGATGCTCCGAACCTGGGGATTTCGGTTCGAAGAGGCGAAAGACGGCTTGGAGGCGCTGGAGCGGCTGGAGGAAGGCCGGCGCGTGGGGGATCCTTTTTCCATCGCCCTGCTCGACATGCAGATGCCCGGCATGGACGGCGCGGCCCTCAGCCGGAAAATCCGGCTCACGCCGAGCGGGCGGGATCTTCCCCTTGTGCTGTTGAGTTCCATCGGTGCAGACGAGCGCGAGTTGGGCCTTGAAAAAGGCGACTTCAACGCGACCCTTCCAAAACCGGTGAAGTATTCCAGGCTGTACGACTGCCTGGCCATGCTGATTGGAGAAAGGGTCTTCGGCGATTCCTGCGCCTTTGTGCGCAAGGACGAGACGCCGCCCTGTCGGGAAACCCCGGTGGCGGAGTGCCGGATCCTCTTGGCGGAGGACAACCCCATCAACCGGAAGGTGGCCCTGGGGATTCTCAGAAAGATGGGCTACGAGGCGGTTGCCGTAAACAACGGCAAGGAGGCGGTGGCGGCCCTTTCCGAAACGCCCTACGACCTGGTCCTCATGGATATCCAGATGCCGGAAATGGACGGCCTGGAAGCGACCCGGATCATCCGGGAAGGGCGGGCTCCGGTTCTGGATCCTGCGGTCCCCATCATCGCCATGACGGCTCACGCCATGCGCGGAGACCGCGAGAAATGCCTTGAAGCCGGAATGAACGACTATGTGGCCAAGCCCGTACAGCCGGATGAACTGATGGCGGCCATCCAGCGCCAGTCGCGGCATAGTGCGCCCGATCCCGGTTCCGGGGAGGCGGCGGCGCCGGCGGGTTCCGTCCCGGATTCGCGGAAGATCCTGGACTGGGAAAGCCTGGTGCTGCGGCTGGGCGGTGACGTGGAACTGGCCCAGGACATCCTCGTGGGATTCATCGAGGATGCCCCCAAGCAGATGGCGGCCCTCCGTGCGGCCCTGGAAGCCGGAGACACCGAGGCGCTGAGGCGCAACGCCCATACACTCAAAGGGTCTTCGGCCAACGTTTCGGCGACGGCCCTTCAGGATGCCGCCTTCAGCATGGAATCGGCGGGAGTCCGGGGTGATGGGGAAGCCGCGACGTCGGCGATGGCGGAACTCGAGAAGGCATTCGAGTGCCTTCGGCAGGCGGTGGAACGTCTTCGAATCGATGAAGCATCTCCCGCTTTTTAGTTCCAACGAAAGAGAAGGGTGTCATGTCGAGGGATACTGGAGGCGATATGAGGGTGGAAGTGACCGGGGTTGAAGGAAACGCGGGCGCCCCGCCTTCCCGGGTGCTCGTCGCCGACGACGATCGGACCACGCGCGCCATGCTTAAGGCAATGCTGTCGCGCTGGCGGTACGAAGTGCACACCGCTTCGGACGGGCTGGAGGCTTGGGAGATACTGAGACGTCCGAATTCCCCCCGGGTGGCCGTTCTGGACTGGATCATGCCGGGCATGGACGGGGTCGATGTCTGCCGGAGAATCCGGTTGGAAGTGCCGGCGGAAGAACGCTACATCTACATCATCCTTCTTACGGCCAAAACATCCCGCGAAGAAATTGTGGCGGGTCTGGAAGCGGGAGCCGACGACTACATGGTGAAGCCCTTCGACGCCAGCGAGCTGCAGGTGCGGGTGAGGATCGGGCAGCGCATCGTGAACTTGCACTCGGAACTGGTAGCCGCCCGGGAGGCGCTTCGCATCCAGGCCACCTACGACGGGTTGACCGGGCTGCTGAACCGGGCCGCCACCCTGGATACGCTCCACCGCGAACTTTCCCGCACCGCGCGTGAAGAAGCCGTCTTGGGGCTGCTGATGATCGATATCGATCATTTCAAGCGGGTGAACGACACGTACGGCCACATGGTGGGCGACGAAGTGCTCAGGGCATGCGCGCACCGCATCCGGGCCTCCGTTCGCCGCTACGACGCGGCGGGAAGAGTGGGCGGCGAGGAATTCCTGGTGATCCTTCCCGGGGCGGATCGGGAAACGGTGCAGGCGGTGGCCGAGCGAATCCGGGAGCACATCGGCGGAGCGCCCATCGAAACGGAGACGCTTCAACTGAACATCACCGCAAGCCTCGGCGGAACGACCCTGCAGGGCAGGGGCGTTTCGGCCGACGAACTGATCGGGGCGGCGGACCGAGCCCTCTATCGCGCCAAGGAAGAGGGGCGAAACCGGGTGGTTCTGGAGTAGCCGCCAAGCGATTCCTTTCCGGGTCGGTGGGCGACCGCGGCTGCAACAGGGGTCAATCGGAACCGGTGGTTTGAGCCGTCGCCGTGGAGCGGGCTTCGTACATGCGCAGCCAGGCGTCCAGAGTGTCGATGGAAAGGTCTAGATTTTCCATACCGGCGATGCGGGCGGCCTGAAGGTCGGCCAGGAGGGTTCGGTAGCGTTCGGCCAGAGGCGCTTCCAAGGGAGCGAGCGCTCTGTAGGCGGCGTCGATTTCTCCTTTGAGGATCTCCCTGAGGGCCGCCAGGGCCTCTTCCGGGCTGGAAAAGGACCGGCCCGTCAGTTCCTTCACGGCGTCACTGCCGATAGGGATGTGTTCATAGCCCTTGAGCGGGCGGCCCACGAGACCCATCAGCCTGCCTTGGCACAGGCTCAGTGCGTTTCCTTCCGAACGGAAGATGTAGCGGTTGGGCATGGCGAAAAAAACGAGGAGCCCCACCACCGCCAGGACCGCAAGAGCCAGTACGCCTTGTTTCATCCACCTGCGAGGCACAGCGGAAACCGCGATATCGCCACCTATCCTACCCTGCATCTCGAACCTCCTCGTGCTGTCCCGACAACGCGCCCAAGCCGTGACGTTTCCACACCATTTCAGGACCCGGATCTGCAAGTGACCAGGGAAAAGAGCCCGAAAGCATCGACCGGATGGTTAAGTCCTTTACTCAAAACCCGCGCGCCATTCCGGGGTTGATCCCGTTCCGGAAAAACCGGCGGGTCATGCCGCCTTTCGCCGGAAGGACGAAGGGGTGGTCTCTCGAAAGCCTCATGGTTGTGTCGGCGCGTCCGCCCGTCACCGTGTGAAAAATCGACGTCACTCTACTGAAGACACCCCTTCAAGTCAAACATTATCACGGGCTTCGAGATACGCCGAAGCCATACCTTCCCTGGAAGCCACGCGGCCCCGGGCTTCAATGCCCCCATCTGACCAATATCTTCGGCGAGCGGAAAGTGGTCCAAGGGACCATTCACAGCATGTCCCTGGTGAATCACAAGATCCCTCTGGAGTCCCGGGAGTCTTGATTTTCGTGAGAAGCCGGGGGGGCTTTCGGGCTTTGCTCTGCCTCGGCTTCCGCAGATTCCAGGCGTTTTCCGCAGTACCAGTTGATTTGCCGGCATATACCACGGATGATCTTCACGTCTCGAGCTCTCAGGCCGAGCCGGCCCACGGCGCGCCGGATGTTTTCCATCCAGTGGTCTGGGTTTTCCGGGTTGATGAAATGAATCCTCGCCAGGGTTTCGCCCAGCTGCTCGTACATGGCCTCCAGTTCAAAGGACGTGGCGAGCCGTGGAACGAAAACCGGAGGCGTTTCGACGCCGGCTCGAAAGATCTCGTAACAGATCAGCATGACCGCCTGAGCCAGATTCAGGGACGAGAAGTCATGGGTGGGGATGGTGACCAAGCTGTGGCAGAAGCGAAGTTCGCGGTTGGAAAGACCTCGGTTTTCCGGCCCGAACAGAAGGGCGACTCGGTTTTCGCGGCTGAGGGCGATGAGCTGTTCCGCCATGCGCCTGGGATCGGCTACGGTCGGCCGGTGGGAGCCGGTGCGGGCGGTGGTGCCCACCACGTATTGGTATGGGCCCACGGCGTCGGCCAGGTATTCGTAAATTTCCATGTCGGCCACCAGGTCCTCGGCGGCCTGGGTCGCCATTTTGAGGATGCGGGTGAGGTCGCAGTCCAGTGGATCCACCACCGCCAGCCGGCTGATCCCCATGTTCTTCGCCGCTCGGGCGGCCGCTCCGATGTTTTCGGGAAAGTGCGGCCGGTGAAGAATGATGCCGATGTTTTCAAGCTTGACTCGCATGGCGCCCTGCTGTCTCCCTTAAGAAGTCGAAGCGTTCGTTGCCTGAAGAAGATGTATTATATTATAGGAAAGTTTGCGTTAGGATCAAAAACCCGGGGCATTGCTCGGAGGGATTCGACGGGAGCTTTCTCGGTCGAAGTTATGGAGGGGCGAGGCGTTACCCTCCAGAAGCTCCGGGGACGAGGTGAAGCTATGGAGCGAGAGAAAATCAGAGAATCGGTCATTGCCGGTACGTGGTATTCGGGAAACCCGGAAGCGCTGCGGCGCGAAATCCTCGGCCACCTGGCACGCGCCCGGGTGGAGCCGCTCAAGGGGCGCCTGGTGGGGCTGGTGGCTCCCCACGCCGGCTACCTGTATTCGGGCGGTGTGGCCGCCCACGCCTACAAGCTGCTGGAGCAGCACCCGTTCGATCGTGTGCTCATCATGGCGCCGAGCCATCGGGCTTATTTCACGGGCGCCAGTATCTACCATCTGGGAGGATACCGGACGCCGCTGGGTGTCGTGCCCCTGGACCGGGAGATCGTGGATTCCCTGCGGAAGCACTCAGATCTTTTCGGCTATGTTCCGCAGGCTCACGCGCAGGAACATTCACTGGAAATCCAGCTGCCCTTCCTTCAGGTGGTGCTGGGCGATTTCCGGCTGACCCCCGTGCTCCTGGGCGACCTTTCGGAAGGAGCCGCACGGCTTACGGCCAAAGCCGTCGCCGAGGCCTGCGCGGGCCGGAACATCCTCCTGGTGGCCAGCACGGATCTTTCTCATTACCATCCCTATGAGCAGGCCGTGCGCCTGGACCGCCGGGTGCTGGATCGCGTGGAGGCGTTCGACCCGGAGGGCCTCGCGGAGGAGCTTCGAAGCGGGCGATGTGAAGCGTGCGGCGCCTGGCCGCTCACGGTGGTCATGTGGACCGCAAAGGAACTCGGAGCGTCCAAGGGGCGGGTGCTGCACTACGCCAACTCCGGAGACGTGACGGGAGATACCCGCAGCGTGGTGGGATACATGGCGGCGGCCCTGGTGGACAATCCGGGGCAGGGACGTGAGGTGAATAGGCGGCATCAGCCGGTGGGGGTGGACTTGGGGCTGTCGCAGGAAGAAAAGGAAACGCTTCGTGATATCGCATGGGAGGCGATCCGAAACAGGATCCGCAACGTCTATCGCCCCGTGCCGAAACCCGATGCTTCCAAGCTCCAAGAACCCCGCGGCGTCTTCGTTTCGCTCCACAGGAAAGGCTGTCTCCGCGGGTGCATCGGCCTGATAGAAGGGCGAGAGCCGCTTTATCAGGCTGTCGCTCAGATGGCTGTCCAAGCCGCTTTCGGCGACCCTCGGTTCCCGCCGCTTCAGCCGGACGAACTGGACGATCTCGACCTGGAGATCTCTGTTTTGACGCCGCTTCAACGGATTCACGACCCATCGGAAATCGTAGTCGGGGTTCACGGCGTGATGGTTCGCCGTGGGCATCGGAGCGGTCTGCTGCTTCCTCAGGTGGCGGTGGAACACGGCTGGAGCCGTGAAGAACTGCTGGAATGGACATGTCGAAAAGCCGGGCTTCCCCCCGATGCGTGGAAGGACCCGAGAACCGAGATTTTTGTTTTTTCCGCCGATGTTTTCTAAAGGACGGGGCGGCGGTCGCCGGGAGAAAACAGGTGGGAGACGTCATTGATTTGGATGAACGAAAGCGGCAGCTCGCGGCCCGAAAGGCTTTCAGATCCTGGGTGTTGCGGTTCGGGGAGGCGTTCGACTTCTGGACCCGCCTTCGGGACCTTTCGGACCGGAGCCTTTATGAGCTGATCCAGGGAGGTGAAACCTCGGGGGCCGTTATCCAGGGTTTCGTGATGGCCGTCTTGGGCATGGGCGAAAGGGACCTGGATTTTCAACGGCTGGAGCCCGCGGAGAAAATCGATGTCATCGACATCACGCTCTTCCTGGTGGATCAACTCCGATTCGAATGCATGCGGCGTCTGGGCTGGGTGGAAACCTATCCCGCCGACGGCATCCCGCTCATGGACATGGTGGAACAGTTCGCTGTCCGGTTCCAGGTCGTGAAAAACGAAACGCCGCCGCTCGCGGAAACGCACCCGGCCTACGCGGATTTCCAATCCACCTTCCAAGGCGACCGGGCTTCCTTCGTTAGGCGGCTCATTCCCGAAGCGATCCAGGCCTTCAGGGAGCGGCTCCGCCGTGATCCCGGCAAGTGAGTGTTTTCGATTGGAGGGCGGAGGCGTTTGCGTCTGCCACGCGGACCCTGGAGAGAAGGGCCATGCCCACGAGGAAGAAGATAAGGACGGTGAGGATGGCGCGGCGCGAGTCGCCCAGGAGGTCACGGCTGATCCCGAAGCACAGCGGACCCAGGATGGCGGAAAACTTGCCGCCGACGGCGAAAAAGCCGAAGAACTTTGAGCTCCGGTCCGGCGGGATCATCTGGCTGTAAAGGGACCGGCTGAGGGACTGACTGCCGCCGAGGATGAACCCGACGAACGCTGCCAGGATCCAGAATTCCCAGGCGCAGGTCATGCGATAGGCATAGACGACGATGGCGCACCAGAGGCAGAGCGTCATGAAAAGAACGCGCCGGGTGCCCCACCGTTCGGCCGACCGCGCCACGAAAACGGCCCCGGGAAAGGCGATCCACTGGGTCAGGAGGAAGGCACCGAGAAGGGTTTGAAGCGAAAGTCCGAGTTCCGTGGCTCCATAGATGGAAGCCATGCTGATGACGGTCTGGATGCCGTTGTTGTAGATGAAATAGCTTAAGATGAACAGGAACCGGTGACGGTTCCGGCGGGTGTCTCGGATCGTGTCGTTGAGATCCCGGACGGCTCCGGCCAGGATGCGGCGAAGGGGAAGGCGGGGGGGCGTCTCTTCGGAGGGGAGAAAGAGGCTGGGCAGTGTGAAAACCGCCCACCAGATGCCGACGGAAACGAACGCCAGGCGGACGGCGCCGTCCACCGTGGGGACCCCCCATGCCGCGTGGTTGCGGATGAAGAGCAGGTGGATCGCCAAGAGGAGACCTCCGCCCACGTAACCGAAGGCGTAGCCCAAGCCGGAAAGCCGGTCGCGTTTTTCAGAGGGGGCGATCACCGGGAGGTAGGCGTTGTAGAAGACCTCGCTTCCCGAAAACCCGATATGAGCCAGCACGAAAACGAAGATAGTGAAGCCCACGCGGCCGGCGGTGGCTCCGTACAGGGCACAGGTGGCCAGCGATCCCATGGCGGCGAACGCCAGAAAGAAAGTCTTTCTGCGGCCCCGGTGATCGGCGACGGCTCCCAGAAGTGGCGCGGAAAGCGCAACGATGAAAAGAGCGAGCGAGACCGTGTAGGCCCAGAGCGACGGGGCTTCGATGTGCCAGCTCCACCGCCGGAAGGCGAGTTCCAGGCCGGAGGCCGGCACCACGTGCCGCGCGAAGTGCACGGGAAGAAATGTCCCGAGAACGCTGGTGGCGAAGGCGGAATTGGCCCAGTCGTAAAGGCACCAGATCAGTTCCACCCGGCCGATCCACCATCCTTTGGAGTCAGCCACTGCTAGGAGCCTTTCATTCACAATGCCCAAAGAACGGTTCCACATGTTGCTGACCGAACAGTCTTTGAAACTGTCCGGCTTGCTTCCCGGCGAGGGAAGTGAGGAGCGGTCGGCCGTTCTCCTGGGGTCGGTTCTGCCCGATATTTTTTTCTACGATCTCCCGAATTTTCGCTGGTCGGCGACAGGGGTGAGCCTTCACCGTTACGAGGGGGAGGAAGGATTCAGGCTGTGCGCGTCCTGGCTGAAGGCCAAGCCGTTGCTGAAATACACGACGGTTTTCTACTGCCTCCTGGGGGTGGCCTCCCATCTTCTGACCGACGGGTTTTGGCATCCCAGTATCAACCGTGAAAGCTTTTCCGGCTCTGAGCCCTGTCGGAAATATCGGTTGCCGCCCCAATCCTGCCACCACTGGCTGGAAGGCCAGCTGGAAGCGCTCTGGATTCCCCTGCTCGCCCCGCCGGAAACCTACCGTACCCGCCTGAAAGCCTTCCGGGAAGGGACACCGCCTGTACCGGCATGCCTTGAGTTTTACTCCGACTTCCTGAGTTTCGCCGGTTTCCGGCCCGTGCCGTCGGTTTCCAGGATGAGGCGGTGCCTCTTCTGGCAGACGACGCTCCTTCGGGCCTTCACGGATCCGCGGTTCACCCGCTGGCAGGAAAGGCTGCTCACGGAGCGACTGACCAAGAGGCTGGGAACGCTCCTCGTTCCGCCGCCCGGAAGCGGCATCCAAATCGTGGACGGGCGGAGACCCGCCGCGTCTGAAGGCCGGGATCCGGCCACAGCCTCGTTTTTGGCGTCTTCCGTCATTTACCTGAGCGAACGGCTGCGTGAGCTTTTCTGAAGGCGTCCAGGATTGCCGGGGCATCGAGCCCTTCCATGCGGTAGAGCTCCCGGGGGGCGCCGGAATGCCCGTAGTGTTTGACTCCGAGGCGGACCAGGCGGCAGGAAACGGCCCGGTCGGCCAGGACTCCAGCGACTCGGGCGCCGAGCCCGGTTTCCACGTGGTGGTCTTCCACCGTGAGGATCAAGCCGGTTCCCGCAGCTTCGATGACGGCGTCTTCGTCCAGGGGCTTGATGGAGGCGCAGTTGACGACGGCCACCTTGAGTCCGTCTTCTTCTTCGAGCAGCCTCTGAGCCTCCAGGGCTATGGCCACCATGGGGCCGTACGCGAGGATCGCCCCGTCGCTTCCCCGCCGCACCCAGTCGGCCCGGCCCGGTCGAAAACGATAGTCGCCGCCGTAGAGGGGGACGCCGTCTCTGTCGGTCAGCACGGGGGTCTTGGAGCGGCCCATGCCCACGAAGCAGTTGCCGGGATGTTGGGCCGCGTGGCGTACGATGCGGTCGGTCTGGTTGGGATCCGCCGGAATGAAGATGGAAAAGTGGTACAGGTTCTGCAAAAGGCCGATGTAGTCGATGCACTGATGGGTCTGGCCGTCCTCGCCCACGTCCAGGCCCAGGTGCGTACAGACCAGCTTCAGCTGGGACCCGTTGATGTCGTTCAGTCGATGCTGGTTGTAGACTTCGCTCACGCCGAAGACGCCGAAGGTGCTGAAAAAGACGGCGAACCCTTCGCGGCTCACGGCCCCGGAAACCGTGGCGGTGTGGTGTTCCTGAATGCCGGCTTCAAAGAACGCATCAGGCGAAACCTTGTGGAACCCCTTCATCTTCACCGACCCTTCCAGGTCGCAGCTGAAGCCCAGTATTTTCGGCGTGTCTCCGGTGTTGTTCAGCCGTGCCAGGTCCTCCAGGGCCGCTCCATAGGCCGACCGATTGTCGATGCGCACGTCGGCCCCGTACTCCCGCGGTGAGCCCTCATGGATTTCGGGGTATGGAATAGCCGGGCAGTAAGCGCTCTGAAACAGGCGGTGGTGCCGGCGCTTTTCCTGGAAGGATGCCAGGGCGTTTTCCATGCCCAGTTCGGCGAAGGCGCGTTCCGCCTCGTCTTCGGTCAGAGCGCACCCGTGGTAGTGGGCGTTGTTTTCCATGAAAGAGATGCCTTTTCCCATGACCGTCCGCGCCACGATGACCGAAGGGCGCGCCGGGTCGGGAACGTCCCGCCGATGGACGCGGCGGAGGGCGTCGAAAATTTCCCGGTAATCGTGGCCGTCTTCCACTGAAATCACGTTCCAGCCGCTAGCGGCGTATTCGTCCCGGATCCTCTGCGGCATAACCGTTTGGGTGTCTCCGCCGATCTGGAGCCGATTCCGATCCACGATCCCCAGCAGGTTGCTCAGTTTGTACTTCCAAGCGAAGCGTCTCGCTTCCGAAACCTGGCCCTTCTGCTGTTCGCCGTCTCCCATGAGCGCGGCCACGCGGGCGTCCCGTTGTCGCAGTCTGAGGGCCAGGGCCATACCGGTGGCCGCCGAGAGCCCCTGGCCCAGGTTGCCCGTGTTCCATTCCACCCCCGGCACGCAGGTTTCCACGTGCCCGGCGAAGGAAGAGCCTGCGCGGCGGAATTCGAGAAGCATGGCGTCTTCCGCGATGTAGCCGAATTCGCAGAGAACGGCATAGACGCCGGGGCTGATGTGTCCCATGCTGACGATCAGCCGGTCGCGCTCCGTCCAGCCGGGATCGTGGGGCCTGTGCCGAAGGGTGCTGTAGAGCATGAGGAGCAGGTGGAGCGACGACATGGAGCCGCCCGGATGGCCGCTTCCGGCCAACGTGGTGCTCAAAATGATGCGCCGCACGCAACGGCGCCACATATCGTCCAGGGTCTTCAGTTGATCGTCAGTGAGCTTCTCCTGGTCGAGAGAAATCGCCGGCATGAATCTCCCTCCTCCTGCTCGGGCCACGGCGGCAGGGTCCTCCGCGGCAATCCACGAAACGGCCCCGTGGGTCCGCGTGTCCCCCGGGGCTCGCCATCATACGCCTTGGACCTTGTTCGGGAATACGTCTCACGGCCTTATTGTGGTAGCCGGCTTGCCGGCGACCCCCATCGCGGAGAAGGCCGCTCCTGGAAAGGCTTCGGGTCGCTGGGCGTATCTCGCCGACCAGGCTCCCAAGCTGCAATGGCCGAAACCGGATGTTCCTGGATGTTCGCGGATCCGGATCTTCAGTGGACGGTGGTTTCGCGCAGTCCACCGCCCGCTCGATCTTGGCGTGACACCTTTTTCAGAACCGCGTCCGCCAGGTCATGCACCGCTGTTTTGAACGGGGATTCCAATGCGTCTTCCAGGACAGGCCTTCCCGCGTCGCCGCCTTCCACAACCGAGGGGTCGAAGGGGAGCGAACCCAGGAAGTCGATTTTCATCCGTTCGGCGGTCTTTTCGCCTCCGCCGGTCCGAAAGATGGGGATGAACCGATTGCAATGAGGGCAGTAAAGCCCGGCCATGTTTTCCACCAGGCCGGCGATGTCCAGGTTCACCTTCTTGCAGAAGTTGATGGATTTCCGGACGTCGGCGAGAGCCACCTCCTGGGGGGTCGTGACGATGACGGCCTGAGCGTCCGGGATCAGCTGGGCGATGCTGAGCGGTTCATCGCCGGTTCCGGGCGGGCAGTCGATAACCAGGAAGTCCAAGTCGTTCCAGGAACACTCCGCGATGAACTGTTGGATCACACCATGCTTAAGCGGTCCCCGCCAGATGACCGCGGAATCCGTATCTTCCATCATGGATTCGATGCTCACCACCTTCAGATTCGGCCGGTATTCGTGAGGGACGATTTCCTGGTCGGGGGTGATGCGCAGGAGGCCGTGGAGACCGAGCATCTTGGGCACGCTAGGGCCGTGAAGGTCGATGTCCAGGAGTCCCACCTGGTAGCCCTTTTGAGCCAGGGCCAGGGCCAGATACACCGCAACGCTGCTCTTACCGACGCCGCCCTTGCCGCTCATCACGATCAGCTTGTGCCTGATGCGTTCGAGCTTGCACTTCAACACGTCTTCCCGTGAATGTTTGTCTTTGCTTTCGCAATGTTCACACGACTTCGAATCACACGTTCCCATGATCCAAGCTCCCTTCCACCGGATAACTGTTGCCGGATCGGTCAGCCGCGGCTAATCTAAAGGGTCTGTCCGTCAATGTCAACCGAGACTCTCGGCGCCCCAGGGTTGAAGTGTTTGCGGAGGTGAAGCTATGCCGATCTACGAGTATCATTGCTGCAGCTGTGGTAAGGACTTCGAAACGTTTGTGTGGTCTTCCAGGGACGAAGGAAAGGTCGTCTGTCCCGCCTGCGGGAAAGACGACGTGAAGCGCCTCTTGTCTTCGTTTTCGTGTCAGGGCAGTCTGACGAATGCGGCGGGTGCCGGATCCGCTTCCGGCTGCGGCGGTGGGCTGGGCGGCTTCAGCTGAGCGTGACCGGCGACTCGGCGGTGCGCCGAAGCGGTGGTGTCCCAATTGGCGCGACCCGCGGGTGCTTTCCCGCAGGCTGTGGAACGTAAACGGTGGAAAAAGGAGTGTTTCGCCATGAATTGGGAAATTTTGATCCCCGTGGGGATAGTGGTGGGATGGGTGGTGCTCAACCGCTGGATTCTCCCCAAGATGGGTATTTCCACGTGAATATCGCCTCGATGTGGAATCGGTGATTCCAAGGCCGGGAAGAGTTCCATCAAGAACGCGCCTGAGCGATGATCTTCCGGATCGGTAGCGGGGCCGCCGGGTGTGAGAAGTCCCGGCGGAATCCGGTACCGCATTCAGAACCGGCGGGGGTGAAAGCGGGCGGCTGAGCGGCGCTTACGGTTGCGCCTGCGGAGGGCCAGCAGCGCAAGGAAAACCAGGGCTGCGGCCCCGACGGCAATCCCGCCCGTGACCGCCCCGATCCGGCCCCAGTTCCAGTCCTCGGCCTTCAGCAGGGAATGCCACGCCCGGACAAAAACGCCGGCCTGGGGGATGTCCTCCCGGCTCACCAGGTCGATGACCCGCGGTTCCCCGTCTCCAACCGTGATCACCGCGGAACCGATCACAGCGCCGGTTCCGATCGGCGCAGTCACCGATTCGGGCAGTCTGAGTTCCGTGCGGACGGCATCTTTCATGGCCGCCGGTACAACAAAACCTTCAGCGGAAGCCGGGAAGAGTTCCAGGGAGTCCTTTACGCCTTTCCAAACCCTGACGGCGGCCACCGGCTTTCCGGGCTCAAACGGCTGCAGCAGGACGTAAGACCGGAAGCCGTAATTCAACAGCTTCTGCGCTTCCGCTTCCCGGACGGAGGGGCTCTTGGCGCCCATGACCACGGCCAGCAGCCGCATGCCGTCTCTGAGCGAGGTGGCGGCCAGGTGATAGCCGGCCGCCGCCACGTAGCCGGTTTTCAACCCATCCACCGTTGGGTCTTTTGTAAGGAGGTGGTTCCGGTTGGGTTGGGTGATGTTGTTGTAGGAGTATTCCAGCATGGAATGGAAACGGAGCGCTTCGGGAAACCGTCTCAAATAGGCGGTGGCAAGGGTCGCCATGTCCCGGGCGGTGGTGATCTGTTCCGGGTGAGGGAGTCCGTGGGGGTTCCGGAACCGGGTGGCGGTCATGCCCAGTTCCTCGGCCTTGCGGTTCATGGCGTCGACGAAGCCTTCCACGGTGCCGTAGAGGTGTTCGGCCACGGCCACGCAGGCGTCGTTTCCCGATACCACGGCAATACCCTTCACGAGGTCTTCCAGCGGGACCCGGGTTCCTACTTCGATGAACATCTTGGATCCACCGGTCCGCCAGGCCTTTTCACTGATCCAGACCGCGTCGTTCCATTTGGCCGTTCCATGTTCCACGGCCTCGAAAACCAGGTAAAGGGTCATCAGCTTCGTGAAGGAGGCGGGTTCGATGGGAACGTCGGGGGCCTGTTCCAGTAGGACCGTCCCCGTCGAAACTTCAACGAGAAAGGCCGAGACCGCCTCGACCTGGACCGGTTGGGAAGCCGGGACCGGCGACGGGGAGAGCATCGAGGCGGCCACGAGCCAGAAAAGCGCCACTGAGATGGGGATTCGGCGAAACGTCATAAGGGTGACTCCAGGAGACTCCTTTGCGTTGCTTGAACGGGGAAAGCGGCGTCTTCGGGCGCCCCGCGGTCGGTCAGAGCCTGGGCAGCAGGCTCTCTTCATCTCTGAATTCCGATACGGAGCGTTCCCTGCGGGTCAATTCCAACTTGTTGAGGCCGTCCACGAAGGCCTTGGCGCTCGCGAGCACGATGTCCGTGTCCACGCCCAGGGCCTGGACCAGGCGGCCTTCCTATTCCATCCGAACGGTGATTTCCCTCTGAGCGTCGGTGCCGGCCGTGGCGGTCCTCACTTCGCACGGGAACCGCTGACACGGCGGCGAGCAACAGGAAAACCGAGCGCGTGCCGGAGTGTTGCAGGAGCGCGGCGCCTTGTCAACTCGTTTCCCTTATCGGGAAAGGAGGGGTGATTTTTCTGTTGCATTCGGAAAGCGCTTATGTATATTAAGGTCCGTTTGGCTCGCCTCCATTTATGGCGCGTGTTCGGTGAGGTCGTCGATCTCCCCCCCATGAATAGGAGGTTTTTCTTTTTTGTCAACCCAGGGATAAAGGGTTCACCCATGACGTGAGGAAGCAGAGAAGAAGATGAAATCACTAGGAAAACACTTGATTGTGGAACTGTACCATTGTGATGCGTATCGAATCAACCAGGTGGAGGAAGTGGAACGCATCCTGGTCGAGGCGGTCAACATCTCCAAAGCCACCATTGTCCAACCGGTTTTCCACCAGTTTTCCCCTCACGGCGTGAGCGGCGTCGTCGTCATCGCCGAATCCCATTTTTCCATACACACGTGGCCTGAATTCGGCTACTGCGCCCTCGACATCTTCACGTGCGGCGATCAGATCGATTCGGACGCGTCCCTGCGTTACATCAAGAAGGAACTTCAAGCCGAGAGCCTGTTTGTCACAGAAATGCGGCGGGGCATGCTCGACATCCCCACGGAGCGCTTGAGGCATAAACCGTGAGCAAGCGTCCGGCATCGCATCACCTGCGATACCGCGAGCCCGCCCACGAAGGAGAAGCCATCGAGTATCTGTGCAAGAGGGTGATCTACCGGGGACGCTCGCGGTTCCAGGCGATCGACATCATCGAAACGCAGCTGCACGGGCGGATGCTTTTCCTGGACGGTATCGCCCAGTCGTCGGAGATGGACGAGTTCATCTATCACGAGATGCTCGTCCATCCGGCGCTGCTCAGCGTGTCCCGCCCAGAGGCGGTCCTGGTGATCGGGGGTGCGGAAGGCGCGACGGTTCGGGAAGTCTTGCGCCACCAAAGCGTCCGTCGGGTGGTGATGGTGGACATCGACGGCCAGTTGATCGAGGTGTGCCGGGAACACCTTCCCGGCTGGCACGCCGGCGCCTTCGAAGATCCCAGGCTGGAGGTGGTCGTGGAGGACGGCCGGCGGTACCTGGAGCGCGTCGAGGACTCCTTCGACGCGATCCTGGTGGACCTGAGCGATCCTCTGGAAGGTAGCCCCGCGGTGTATCTGTTCACCAGCGAATTTTATCGGCGCGTGCGCGAGCGGTTGAATCCGGGCGGAGCCGCGGCGTTCCAGGGAGAAGGGGTCAGCCCTCAGCAGGTGGAACTGCACGCTCGCATGGTCAACACCCTGAAGAGCGTGTTTCCGGTGGTTCAACCATATCCGTATTTCATCCACAGTTTTCATCGCCCGGATGCCCACATCCTGGTTCCGCTGGACCCCGCCTGGTCGCAAGCGAAGTTCGTCGAAAGCGTCCGGAACTGCGGCCTTCCGCTCCGTTACCTTTCCCCCGAAACGGCTCGGGCCATGTTCTGCCTTCCGCCTTATCTCTGGAAGGCCTACGAGCGGTACTCCCGGATCATCACCGACGACGACCCGAGTCCGGAAAGGAAAGCCGGCGGCTGAGCGAGCCGTGCGGCGGCGGTGCGAAACGCCCGCCCTCATTTGTCCGGCGACCGATCGAACCGTGACGGGACTTCGAGACCACGGCTTCACACGAAGGGGGTAGAGCGCCCATGCCCATCTATGAATTCCGATGTGTGAAATGCGGTAGAAAGAACGAGTTCATCACGCTTCGGGTTTCGGAACCCGTACCCGAAAATTGCCGTTTTTGCGGCGAAAATTCACTCCAGCGCGTGCCGTCCCGGGTGAGGATCCGCCTGTCCGAGGAAACGCGGCTGGAGCGCCTGGCCGACCCCGGGCGCCTGGGCGCACTCGACGAAGATGATCCCAAGAGCATCGCTCGGTTCATGAAAGCCATGAGCCACGAGATGGGCGACGAGTTCGACGAGGACGTGGACGCCATGGTCGAAGAAGCCATGGAAGAGGAGGCGCGGGGCGCGGAAACGGAGGATGCCGGCGAAGTTCCCATGGACGATCTGTGAAGCCCGGCGGACTCAGCTTCCCGGTAACGATTCCCGGCTGCGGCCCGTTGGAAGCCGCGGCGGCGATGTTTCAACCCCCGGCATGAGGCGTTCCTTACGTGCCGTTTGCGAACCGCCCCCCTTCGCGAAAAAGCGGACACCCGATCCCCAAAAATGAGAAGAGTATTCTCAGACAGCCTCTTACAACAGGGATCGGCATGCTGGGTCTGCCATGACCGTATCTGAAATCACGTTCTGGAAAGAGTCTGTGGGACAGCGGCAGCAGGGGGCGACGCTTGTCGAGTTCCTGGTGCAGGCCTGCCGGTTGAATGAAAGCGATGCACGGGATCTCATCGACTTCGGGTCGGTCCAGGTCTCGGGCCGCCGCGAACGGAACCCTTCGCGCCGGCTGTTCCCAGGCGACGAAGTGCGGGTTCATTGGCCCCGCAAGGGGATTCGTCGTTTTTACGAAGTGGACCCGGCCCGGTTCCTCCACCGCGACCGCTCGATCCTCGCCTATGACAAAGAAGCCGGCGTTCCCAGCCAGGAAACCCCTTCCGACGCGTACAACAATCTCTACGCGGCCGTTCTGCGCCACTTGAAAGCCGCCGGTGGAACCCCCTACGCCGCTCTTCACCACCGCCTGGACAGGGAAACCAGCGGGGTTATGCTGTTCGCGCTGGATCCTTCCGTGAACCGGGCTCTCGGGAGCCTGTTTCAGCAGCGGAGAATGGTCAAATCATACCTGGCCTGGTGTCAAGGGGTTCCGGAAGCCGACCGGTGGTCGGTGGAAAAGGACATCGGCCGCGGAAAAGGCCGCTATCTGGCGTGTCCGAAAGGGGAAGGAAAGCCTGCCCGCACGGACTTTCGAGTGCTGTGGCGCGGTTCCGAGCGGTCGCTGGTCGCCGCGGAACCCCTGACGGGCCGGACGCACCAGGTCCGGCTTCACCTGGCCGACTCGGGCCACCCGGTCATCGGCGACCGGCGCTACGGCAGCACCCTTCCAGGGCCACTCCTTCTGCATGCCCACCGCCTGGCCTTTCCGCATCCGATCACGGGGGAGGAGACGGTCGTGACCGCTCCGCTTCCGGAACACTTTCCGCGCCCCCCCGAGGGAGCCATTCCAGGCTGATGGCGCAGCACAGAGCCTCCCATTCCTCCAGCAGCTCTTCGGCCCGTGTGCCGATTTCGTCCAGGATGCTCATGTCTTCACGGCGCCTGTCTTCCGCGTCGGCTCCCCGTTTCACCAGATCTTCGAAGTTTACGTGAGCGGCTTCCGCCCGTGACCGGAAGGCTTCGAGGAGCCGGCTCGCCGCCGAATCGGCCATCCGGTGAAGGTACATGAATCGGAAATTTTGACGGTAATCTTTGAAGGCGTAGATCAGTTCGGAAGCGGTTTCGGATTTCACCAGGTCGATGGCTTCCTGAAGCGACTGGGGCGGCCCGGCGGCGGAAGAGTCCGGGCCCTTTCGGCCGAGTCGGCCTTTCACCTGGGAAAGGAAACGCGTGAGGCGTCCCAAGCCGAACTTGACCAGGAGCACGCTTCGGCCCACGGCGTTTTCTTCCACGAAGCCGCTGAACGGCGGCGGGGCAAGCGGTTCCCACTGGATCCATTCACTGGATGGGCCTTGGTCCATGGGAAGCAGGTCAACGTGATGCCTGGCCAGTTCGGCCCGGTATTCTTCCATGGCCGTCTGGAAAAGGGCCCAGAAGGCCCGCGACGACCGCTCCAGGTTTTCCCGCAGCGCATCCTCCTGTTCCTTCCCGAACGCGATGGCTCGAAGGTTTACCTTTTCCACCAGGTAACGGGACAGATCCCTGCGAAATTCGAGGTAAAAGCGGTGCAGTTGCCGCACCAGCCGCCGCGGGTCGTTGAGTTCTTGAAGGTAGTCCGGATCGATGGGGTAGTGTTCGACCGTCTTGAGGGTTTCCTGAACCACGGGGCCGCGGTCGAGGTCGAAAAAGCGGCTCACGGCGCCGTCCATGTCCTGTTTGAGGGTTTCCCGGAGGCCGGTGACGGCGTTTTCCAGGGTTCCCAGGGTGGCCATGAGGGCCTTCTGGCGATTTTCCAGGTGCCGAGCCGACTGTTGCAGGTGATCCAGACGTTCGCCGAAGAACACCTTCTGGGTGCGGGCGGTGTCGGAGATGGAGTGAGCCGTCATGGCGAGCCGGCCGAGTCCGGCGTTCACAAGCACACGGGTGCGCTGCCGGTCAATGCGCTCGGTGAGTTCTTCCTTGAGCTGCAGGAAGCCCTTTTCGTGGCGGGCGGCGGCCGCGGCGTCTTTCCGCCACAGTTCGAGCCGACGGCTTTCGCGCTCATCGGCCTCTTCGCCCAAGGCCGCCACCAGCTGAAACAGGCCGGAAAACGCGAACAGGTTGGGGCTCGGGACGGTCCAGCCCAGTTCCCGGTGCACCCGCTCGATGGACGCCTCCAGGTCTTCCATGCCGCTGTGACTGTCCAGATCCAGGTTCAAGACGAAAAAGGTCTGCGGCAGCATGCGCAGCGTCTTGATGACCTCGAGCAGTTTCAAGTCGGCTTCGCGGAGCCCCGTCCGGCTGCTGATGACGTACAGGATGAAGTGGCTCTGCAACAGATACTGCTGGAGCAGCGCCAGGTGGAGCGGGTTGGGGGAATCGCTTCCCTGGCAGTCGGCGATTTCGATCTCCCCAGAAAGCCAGGCCATGGGGTGGTGGAGTTCCATATCCTCAAGGTAGGCCGCCTGGGATTCTTCACCCACGAATCGCTGGTGGGCTTTCAACTGCCGGGGGTCCAGGTCCAGGCGCCTCGAGGTTTCAGCCACGGTGTCGCGGAGTTTCGGGTAGCCTTCCAGGTAGGCGTTCAGTAGGATGAAATTGGGATCCAGCCGGCCGCGGGCCTGCTGCCAGTCCCTCTGAACGGTTTCCAGCCAGCCGCGGAGCCGCTCCCGGTCCTTCGCCCGCCGCAGATCCACGGCTGGTGTCTCATCCAGGGAATCCCCGAAGACGGGAAGCAGGCGCACCGCGTCGTTCACTTCCGCGTTGACCTGGGCCCAGGATTTGAGCGCCACCCAGCCTCCCGGCTGTTCCGCCGATCGGATGCGGGTGATGAAGGACGTGATGATTCCCGCGCCGCGCTTGAGAAGGTCGGTTCCGAGGACGGCGTTGATTAGGGTGCTTTTCCCCGATTTGACGGAGCCCACCACGGCGATGCGCACCAGGGGCGTTTCCATGGATCCGACGGCCAGGCGCAACTGTGCCTTCCAGCGGCCAGCTTTCGCACCGTCGATCAGGCGGTTGTCTTCGAGCCGCTGGACGGCGTCCTGGAGTGTTTCCGCTTGCGCTTGGATTTTCTGTTTGAACCGTTCGTATTCGTTCATGACCCTCTGGGCGGCCGGGGGCATTCCAGACCGCGCTTCAAATGATGTCGCCTCCCGGCGCGTGGTGTGGATCTTCCGGGGCAAAGCAAAAAAGATGCTATCCTATTTTGAGTGCCAGGTAAAGGAAAAGACCGTGCGGCCGTAGGGCAATCACGCATCATAGGGCCGGACTTCCGGGCTGACCGGCGCTGATCATTCGCCATCGGGTTCCCCCCCCCCAGATCGCCTCGGCTTTTTTTCGAAGCACCATCAGTGCCGCCGCTTCGGCCAGCGCCTTCTCCTTGCGCTGCAACTCACGTTCGAGCCGGCGGGTGCGCTTGCGATCGGCCTTCTGCTCGCTTTTCAGCCGGCGGTTCACTTCGCGGTCCCAGTCGTTGGCCGTCTCGCAGGCCCTGCGCCACCGGGCCAACTGCTCAGGATACAGTCCCTTCCGGCGACAGTACTCGGCCGACTCGGCCTCGTTCATGCCGGCACTCTCAACAACGGCATTGAACTTGTCCCGCGCGGTCCATCCCTCAGGCACCCTATCCGAGTCCGGCAGCAACAGCCCCTGCTCACGCGCCTGCCGGTGCCAGAGATACAGAGTCGCCTCGCTGATGCCTTCCTCCCTGGCCAGCTCGATGATCGACCGGTTGTGCGGCGGCATCATCTTTCTCAGAACAGCTTCTTTACGCTCTTTGGAATATCGCATGATCCGATCCTCCATCGCCCCTGGAATAGTCGATTGTAGATGGATTTAGATCATGTGACCACTATCCTGACAGGGCTCGGGTCCGCTTGAGTGACAGGTTGGGCATTCCTGTTATTCTGTATTTTTCAACCGTCTTTGCCAGTAGTAAGGTCGCCGTTTCTGGTGGGCAAATGCTACGAGTCGTATTCGTTCCGGATAAATCGCATATACTAGATTGTAAGGAAATCGCCATAAGGGCTTCCGCCGTACTCTCCGTCCGATTTTCTGGGATGCCTCTGGGTATGTCAAAATCTGGTCGAGTGCTCGTTCCACATCTTCGAGCAAGTCCGAGCCCAATCCTGGCTGACGCAACTCATAGTAACGTGCTGCCTCGATGAGCTCTGCGTCAGCATCGGGATGTAATGTAAGCAGTTTCACAAGATGGCCGCCCGCGCTCGGCGAAGTGCCTCTTCAGCTGGTATCTCGCTCACCAACTCCTGCTCTAGCTCATCCAGACGCCGCTCCGCTTCCTCAGCCCACAACGCCTCGATCTCCTCTTCGGACAGCTCGTCGAGGCTTTCGACTATCAGTTTTGCGAGCGCCGCACGCTCCCTTAAATCCAGTTTCTTAATCTCAGCTTCCAGTTCTTTGATACCCATATGTCTCTACCTCGATGTTCATAGTCGTTTCATTATCCATTCTTGATGACTTCCTAAACTGATGTTTCGGACCGGGTGTAGATCTTTTGAAACGAAAGTGTGAAGGAGTCAGCAGGAAACGGAGCTGATGCGCCTGCTGCTTCAAGGCCATCTGGATGTACCCCGGAGGGTCACCCCGGATGTCGTTCTAAAAGATCTGCACCCTTTTGGACCTCCTCCTTTCCTATAGCACGGACTGGTTTCGTCACCAAGCTTCCGTTACCGCTTGGATCGCCCGAGCCCTAATAATTATTGGGCAGCTGGCTCCTACTGCCGTTCGCGAAGCGCCCCTACGGGAAAAAACTGAGGCGGATAGCTTGAATGTGTCCACATATGCAAAAACTTCATGGTTGAGCCGGACGGTGCGGTCCCTCAAATTGTTGAGCATGTCGAGGACAGTCAGCCTGCCTGCCTGAGAGGTGTCATGGCCCTTGATGCGTGTCAACGCAGGGTTGATAGAATGGCGCGGATGTGGCGGAGGACGGCCGGGTGATCTTCCGGGGGGAACCACCGGAATTCGGGGTCGTTCCGGAACCAGGTGAGCTGGCGCTTGGCGTAACGGCGGGTATCCCGCTGGATTTCCTCCACGGCCCGCTCCAGCGTGACGGCCCCTTCCAGAAAGCGGATCAGGTGTCGATAGCCCAGAGATTGCATGGGCTTGAGTTCCGGCCTGTAGCCCCGGGCGAGCAGATCTTTCACTTCTTGCAGGAAGCCCTGTTCCATCATCTGAAGAACGCGGCGTTTGATCCGCCGGTAGAGATCCTCCCGGTCGCGATGCAGGGCGATCTTGACGCTGGGGTAGAGCGTGTCGCGGAACCGATGTCGGCTCTGCCACTGCGATAGGGGTGTGCCGGAAGCGCGGAAGACCTCGAGAGCTCGTAGGATCCGCTGCCGGTCGTGGGGGTGAAGGCGCCGGCCCATTTCAGGGTCGACCTGGAGCAGCCGGCGGTGGAGCGCTTCCAGTCCACGGGATTCCAGTTCGTCCTGGAGCGCCCGCCGGACCGCGGGGTCGGAGGGAGGACCGGGGCAGATGCCGCGAGTGAGGACCTTGAGGTACAGGCCGGTTCCGCCGACGACGAGAGGGATTTTTCCTCGACCGTGGCAGGCGTTCACCACGGGGCGGGCGTATTCCAGGTAGCGGGCGGCGTCGAAGTCTTCGTCGGGATTCACGACATCGATGAGATGGTGCGGTACGCGGGCGCGTTCCTCCGGCGACGGTTTGGCCGTGCCGATGTCCATGAAGCGATAGACCTGCATGGAATCGGCGTTCACGATATCGGTTTGCAGTTCGGTGGCGAGGGCGAGGGAGAGGGCGGTCTTGCCGACGGCGGTGGGGCCGGCGAGGATGATCACCGGGAGGCGGTCGGATCGGTTTGCATCGGGCGGGAACGGACGGGGAGTCATGGGGGCGGCGTGTCCGTGAGCTGAGCTCGTCGTCAGGTCCGGGCGAAAAGGCGGGCGATTTCCTTCAGGGTGAGCTTCCACCACAGGGGCCTTCCGTGGGGGCAGGTGGCGGAAACGCGCGTTCGGTCCAGGTCCTGCAGAAGTTTTCGGATTTCTTCGGGAGTCAACGGCTGACCCGCTCGGACCGCCCCGTGACAGGCGGCGGTCTTGGAAAGGGCCGCCGCCGGATCCGGTTTTTCCAGTCCGCGTTCTTCGGTCTCCGTTTCCACTACGGAACGGAGCAGGGCGGCGGGAGCAACGCGGCTCAGCGCCGCCGGAATGGCCTGGATCACGAAGGCGTCCCCGCCGAAGGGCTCCACTTCGAAGCCCATGGCTTCCAGTTGAGGCAGGTGGCGGCGGAGTCGGGCCGCTTCTACGGGAAGAAATTCCACCACCTCGGGCTGGAGCAGCCGCTGGGAAGGCGGGCGGCCGGTTTCCAAGTCGACGAGGCGCTCGTAGACAATCCGTTCGTGGGCGGCGTGTTGATCGATCAGCACCAGGCCGTCGGGGGCTTCGAGCAGGATGTACGCATCGGCGAGTTGGCCGAGGATTTTGAGCCGGGAAAAGCGGGTGGAGCCGGTTTCCGTGGCTCCGGATTCCGAGGGGTCAAAAAAGTGCTGCTGGTGGAGCGGCCCGTCGCCCGGGCTTATAGAGGGTGGGACGGGACGGAGCGGCTCGGGGGGAGAGGGCTGAGGGGTTGCCAAGGCCGGGACGGCGGACAGGGCTTCCTGGGATTCGTGAAGACCGCTGCGAGCCCCTGCCGGGACGGTCGGGTCCGGGAACGGCCCGCCGGCGAGAGGGCGAGACCAGGCTTTCTTCTGCAGCCTAAGGAGCGAACGCGAGAGCGCTTCCTTCACGCCTTGCGTCACTTCCGAGGGCCTCCGGAAACGCACTTCCCGCTTGGTGGGGTGAACGTTCACGTCCACCTCTTCCGAGGGAAGGGTGAGAGAAAGGACGACGAGCGGGTATTTGCCCCTGGGGATGAGGGAATCGTAGGCGGAGAGAACGGCGTGGGTGAGGAGGCGGTCTTTCACCGGGCGGCCGTTCACGGTGACAAAGAGGCTCCGCGTGGAGTTTCGGTGCGCTTCGGGCGGGCTGAGAACTCCCGAAGCCTTGAAGGAGGGGGTTTCCAACTGGAACGGGGCGAGGGATGCGGCGGTGGCGGTTCCGAGCACCTGGCCGACCCGTTCCCGGAGGTCTTTCACAGGAGGGAACCGGTGCGTTTCGCGCCCGCCGTGGGACATCACGAAGTGGACGCCGGGGTGTGCCAGGGCCAGGCGCAGCACCTGGTCGGTGATATGGGCCATTTCCGTGTCCACGGACCGCAGGAATTTTCTTCGGGCAGGAAGGTTGAAGAAAAGGTCGCGCACGGTCACTGAAGTCCCCGGCGGGCATCCGGTTTCCCGAACGTCTCTCAGTACGCCGCCTTCCATTTCGATCCGGGTGCCCGCTACCGTTTCCGCCGTCTTCGTGACCAGCTCGAAGCGGCTCACCGCCGCGATGCTTGGAAGCGCCTCGCCGCGGAACCCGAGCGATCGGATGGTCTGCAGGTCCTCCGCGGTCCGAATCTTGCTCGTGGCGTGCCGTTCCAGGGCGAGAAGCGCGTCGTCGGCGTCCATGCCCTCCCCGTCATCTACCACCCGGATTTCTTTGCGGCCGCCCTGAAGGAGTGACACCGTAATTCTGCGGCTCCCTGCGTCGATGCTGTTTTCCAGAAGTTCTTTCACGACGGCGGCGGGTCGTTCCACCACTTCGCCCGCCGCGATCTGGTTGCAGAGTGTTTCCGGAAGCAGCGTGATCCGGCCCATATTTGTTCCCGCCTTTCGAATCAGGTTTGGAGCCGAACGCGGTTTCAGGCGGACGTCCCGCGGGGGAGGATCGCCTGTTGACAGTATTCGGCCCTGTCGTACACTATGCCATGCGTCCGCCACCTCTGCCCATGTCAAGAAAAGGAAACCCCGCCATGGAAGGTCCCAACCCGTTTCAAGCACTGGTGAACCTTCTGAGCAACGTGCTCGATGCCTACACCACCGCGTATTTCAGCTACGATGAAAGGAATCACGAGTTCCGTCTGGTGGCGGCCCATTCGTTGAGCAAACATCTGAGGGACGAGCTGGTTCTGCCGCTGGACGGAAGCGGCATCCTTTCGCAGGTTCAAAAAGTGGGGCACATCGTGCACCTGGACAAAGTGGACCTGGAAGACGTATCGGCCTCCCTTCCTTTTTACCGTGAGGGTGAATCGCACATCAAGGGGCTTTTGGCCATGCCGGTCGGCGGCGGGTCGGCACTCCTTTACGTGGACACCAAGCGCCACTGGGGATTCAACGACAAGCAGCGGAAATGGATCGGGGAAGTGGCCGCGGTGCTGGAACAGCTCACAGGCCGGGAGCAATGTCTGGCCCGCCAGGAGACCTATTCGAGGATCCTGCAGCTGTGGCACCAGTGGTTCGTGTTGGGCTTCGAACACCAGGACAGGGAGGCTCTGGCCCGGCACCTGGTGGACCGGTGCGCGCGGTTCCTGAGGGCGGAGTTCGGGTTTCTGGCCATCCGGCGCAGAGAGGAACCCGAATGGCAGCTTCTGGCCGCGACGGACAACGTGCCTCGAGGCCTCGTCCGCCAGTTCTTCCCCGTCTCTTCAGGTAGTTTGATCGCGAAAGTTTTACGTGAGGAGCGCTCGCTTTTGGTGCCCAACCTCAATCCGGAAGTGGACGACCACTATCTCATCAGCCCTTCGGAAAACCTACCGCATGAAGGGCTGTTCTGGTCCGTGCCGTCAAGGATTTCCAGCGAGCTTTGCGTGGTGCTTTCCCTCATGGCCAAGCGGGAGGAAAGGTGGGAATCCGACGAACTCTACGCGGTGGCACAGGTGCTCCAAACCTTTACGGTCTTTTACGAAAGGCTCCACTGGAAGGATCGGTACCTGCGAGTGGAAACCCTCGATGAGAATACGGGGCTTCGAAACGCGGAAACCTTCGAGGCCCTTGTGGACGAAGTGGCGGCGGCGGCCCTTCAGAAGAGCGAACCGATCGTACTGGCGCTGATCCAGTTCGAGCCCTGGCAGTACTGTCACACGAAGGTGCCGCCCGCGGAACTCCGCCGGTGGCAGCAAAGGATCGCGCAAGGGTTGAAGAAGGAACTCACGCTGGACATCAGCGCCGGCTGCCTGGCCGAAAACCGATTTGCGCTCCTGTTTTCGGGTCACGATTTGCGCAGCGTGGATTCCTTTCTCTCCCGGCTGACCGTGCTGCGCCAGAGCCTTCCGGAGGCGAAACGGCGGGGGGTTCCGCTTCAGGGTTTTGTGGGGAAGGCGGCTTTTCCCCAGGAAGTCGGGACGCCGGCCGAACTCTGGGCGCTGGCCCACCGAAAGCTCGTCGAAGCCTTCCAGGTCCACCGCCAAGGCGTCAGGGATTGACGCCGGCGCTCACCATGAAAAAGAATTGACCTCCGATAGCGTTCTGAATAGACTCGCGCCATATTTTAAGTTTAGCCCCATCGTGGAACGCACACTAACGGTAGAAGGCCGACCGATGTTTGAACGCCTGCTGAGTTTCTTTTCGAAAGACTTGGCGATGGATCTTGGAACCGCCAATACTTTGATCTATCTTCGCGGCAAGGGAGTGGTGCTGAACGAGCCGTCGGTGGTGGCCATCAACCAGGACACCCACCAGGTGGTGGCGGTCGGCCAGGAAGCAAGGAGTCTCATCGGCCGGACCGGACAGCGCATCGTGACCATCCGCCCCCTGAAGGACGGGGTCATCGCCGACTTCGAGGTCACCAGCGTGATGATCAAGGCGTTCCTGACCAAGGTGCTTTCCCGGCGGCCTCTGGTGCGACCGAAACTGGTGGTGGCCGTTCCCACGGGGATCACATCCGTCGAAAAACGGGCGGTGATCGAAGCGGCGGAACAGGCGGGCGCCGGAAGGGTTCACCTGATCGAGGAACCCATGGCGGCGGCCATCGGCGCGGGGTTGCCCATCGACCAGCCCGTCGGCAACATGGTGGTCGACATCGGGGGAGGGACCACCGAAGTGGCGGTCATTTCCATGTTCGCCGTGGCCTACAGCGAATCGGTCCGGGTGGCGGGCGACGAGGCCAACGAGGCCATCCTGCGCTATATTCAGCGCGAACGGCAGATGATGGTGAGCGAGGTTCTGGCGGAAAATATCAAGATGAAGATCGGTTCCGCCGTGCCCCTGGAAAAGCCGCTGAAGCTCGAAGTTTCCGGAAAAGAGATCCTCACCGGTATCCCCAAGAACTTCACTGTGACCGACGAAGAAATCCGAAACGCCATCCGCGAACCCATCCTGGTGATCGTGGATTCGGTTCGGCGGGCCCTGGAAAAGACGCCGCCGGACCTGGTCGCCGATATCGGCCAGAGCGGCTTCTGGCTGGCCGGCGGCGGTGCGCTCCTAAAGGGACTGGACCGGCTGCTGCATCAGGAAACGGGGCTGCGCGTGAATATCGCCGAAGATCCGCTCACCGCGATCGTCCGCGGCGCGGGCGCGGTGGTGGATCATTTCGACTATTTCCGGGAAGTGTTCATCAACTGACCCGTGGTCAGGACAAGGGAGGCAAAACAACCGGATTCTGTGTGCCGATCCAACCCGCGCCGTGCCCTTTGGAACTCGGACGTTCGAGGCGGCAGGGGCAAGGCAGGGATTCAGGGCGGAAACCGTTCACCCCACCCCAGAGACCCAAACAAGGAGAGGCTCCATGGAACGGCTTTTCACGGCGGCTGAAGTCGAAGGACGCATGGATTGCTACGGCGAGTTCGACCGAAACGACAGCATCTGTGTGGGCTACTGCGCACTCAATTTCAGTTGCGCCATGGCCAAAGCCCGGTTCGGTTCCCAGGCGCTTACCGACCGTTGGGACCCACGGAATCTCGATATGCAGACCACCTGGAACCCCTGATTCGGTCTGAGCCGCCGGGCAACCCGGAACCAGGCGCGTTCATTCGGCTTCTTTCTCCGGTGGACGAACCACGCGGAGTGGGGACCGTTTTTCTTTGTCGACCCGTTCTTCAAGCCATTCCCTCCAGGCCCGATGACCCCTTTCGATGGCTTCCAGGAATTCTTTTCTTTTATCTCATCTCCGAGACGGCGTCGCGGAGTTGCGTGCAGATCTTTTGATTCTTGTTCTCAAGCTCCAGCTTGGGAACACAACTGTGCAGAAGCTCCAGCTTCGGTGAGACCGTTCCCAAGCTGGAGCTTGGGAATGAGGGGAAACGGAGCTGATGCGCTTGCTGCTTCAAGGCCATCTGGATCTACCTCACAGGGTCACCCTGGATGTCGTTCTAAAAGATCCACACCCCGCGGAGTTTGTCCATGATCCGGCGGAGTCTTTCATTTTCTTCCATGGGCACGGCTTCTTCTTGAGGTGCGGATTAATCCTTTGTAATTGACAGCTTCCGAGACACTTTCCTATTCTGGCGCAACGGGTTTTGTCTGGGATTCCAACGAGGAGACACCCATGTACGTCGGATGGCAGATGAAAAGCAACATAGTCAGCATAACGCCCGACACCCCCATGCTCAAGGCCCGCGAAATCATGGACACCCAAAGGATCTCTCATCTGCCCGTAACGGATGGGAAGGCCCGGTTGCTGGGAATCGTGACCGACCGCGACCTGCGGGAGGCCTGGGCGTCGCCCGCGAGCACCCTGAGCGTCTACGAGCTCACCTATGTGCTTCAGAAGCTCACCGTGAACAGCATCATGACCAAGAACGTGATCACGGCCACGCCGGACATGACCATCGAGCGGGCGGCCCGCATCATTCACGACAACAAGATCGGTGCGCTTCCCGTGGTTCAGAACGAAAAGCTGGTCGGGATCATCACGTCGACGGACCTCATGGAGGTGCTCCTGGTGGCCCTGGGGATGAGCGAGGACAGCGGCCGCTTGTCCATCCTGGTCAGAGACCGGGTCGGGGTCATCGCCGAAGTGGGGCGGATCATGCAGGAAGCCGAGGTCAACATCCGGAGCATCATGACCTTTCCGCTCGCGGGCCACGAAGGCGTCTGGCAGCTCATCATGCGGGTGAACCTGGCCGTCCATGCCAGGGCCGTGAAAGCCCTGGAAGACGCCGGCTATCGAGTGATCGTTCAATATACGGAAGACCTCGCGCCGTACCTGCCGAAAGAAGGGGCGTGAGTTCCGCCGGGTTCCATCTGGACGAGGCGGAATCGAGACAGCTATGGGTGATGTGATCCGATTCGAACGCGGCGGAGAAGGAAGGGAAAACCTCATCGTGGACCGGCCCATCGCATTTCGGCGCGGCGACTGGGCCGCCGGTGAGGCGCTTCTCTGCCTGCGCGAAGAATCGCGAAACTACGAAGCCCATCGGGCCGAAGCCCCGGCCCGCCCCGGTCACCGGCATATCCGAAGCCTTCCCAACGCTTTCAAGTTGGGGGGAGGCTGCCACTATACGGCCTTGGGCCTCTACCGGCACCGGGAAAACGAAGCGGCCATGCGGCGGGTCTACCGGCTGGCGGGCTGCATGGAATGCGTGACCGGAGTCCCGACGCCGGTCCTCCGGACGGACCTCCTGAGGCGCTTCTACGACTTCATCCTGTCGGAACGGGAAGCCCTGCAGGTGGCGTGGCGCGGCAGCGTGGACCGCTACCTCCTTCCGCTCCACCGCTGCCATTACAGCCACGAAACCTTCTTCAACCGGGCCGCCGCCGCGCCTTCCCTCAAGGATCTCTTCCAGACCATCGAAACCGAAACCGGCCGCCAGTTCGATCTGCTAGCCGCCCATTACGTCATCTACGTTCCCGAATCCTTCGGGGCTTGAGGCGACAGCAAATAGACGTAAATAGACGACTTTGGATCGAAGATACGCGCTGAGGAATGCAAAATTTATTGTAACCTGTAGATTGGCCTTCGTTCGCGGTCTAGAGCTGCCAGTCGCCGCCGAGGGCCTTGTCCACCTTGTTCCCAAGCTCCACCATCCACCTTGTTCCCAAGCTCGAGCTTGGGAACGAGGGGAAACGGAGCTGATGCGCTTGCTGCTTCAGGGCCATCTGGACCTACCTCAGACGGTCACCCTGGATGCCGTTGTAACAGATCCGCACCCAACTTCTATGATAGCTGGTATGCTCAACATACCGGAATCACTTTACTAATTGGTTATTTTCATATAAAAAAGGGCGAAGTGATTTTTCCATGCCGGGATTGGATTCCAGTTTTCGCTGGAATGATGGATGGTTAGGCTGTAAACTCGCGCCTCATTTGCGGCGTTAGGTGCAAGTACCGTAGCTATTCCAGTAGGAGTGGAACATATGGCGAAAGCCTTTAACGTCATCATTGAACGTGATAGCGAAGGTTATTACGTTGCCACCGTGCCTGAATTCCGCGGCTGTCACACGCAAGCCAAGTCGCTGAATGTTCTAATGAAACGTATTCGTGAGGCGATTGAGTTGTACTTGGAAGTTGAAGGCGAAGGTATCTCACTCCCAGAATTTGTAGGGATTCAGCGCATCTGGGTTGAACTATGACGAAACCGCCGCGCCTCAGAGGGCAAGCTTTGCTTTTCGCGTTGCAGAAGGCGGGTTTTGCAAGTGGTACGCATCAAGGAAAGTCATCGCTTTCTACGCCATGCTGACGGTCGGTGTACGGTTGCTGCCGTTCATCGTGGAGACACCATTGGTCCGGGGTTGATGTCTAAGATTCTGCGCCATTGCGACATGACCTCTGACGAGTTAGTGAAATTCCTGTAAAGGTGCGATGGCTATTCTTTTCTTCAAAATGAATTGCGCCTAACCAACGGCTGGAGCCAAGCGGGCTATCGAGGCGGCTTGTAAAGGTGGTCGGGCCTGTCAGCGGGACCTTAAGCGGGTGCGCCTTGCCGGGGCCGGCCGGCGGCTCAGCCGCAGGTCGTTATCGGCCGCCGGCAAGGGCGGCCGATGTTGTGCGTAGCCCATCTTTGCCAGGACGAGATAAGCTTATCCAGCCCAAGGGTTACCCGGTGAGCCAGGGGGCTGAAGACTTACCTCCAGGTGAAACGAGTTCCTGACCATTGACAAAAGCGGAGAAAAGATGACCCCAAGGAAATTTCGCCTCAGCTCCGGGCGATTTTACGACCTTGTGGAGCAGGCCGTCGCACGCATTCCCATGGAAATCCGCCGCCATATGGACAACATCGTGATCACCGTGGAGCCGCGCCCGAGCGTCGAGATGCTGGAAGAGGTGGGCGTTCCGCCCGGCGAGACCCTCCTGGGGCTCTACCTGGGGGTGCCGCTCACCGAGCGCAGTGTGATGGATCCACCCCTGTATCCCGATACTATCTACCTGTTTCAAGAGCCTTTGGAGGAGCTGTGTGCAACGCGAGAGGAACTCATCCGGGAAATTGAGATCACCGTGGCGCACGAAGTGGCCCACGCGCTTGGGTTGAGCGACGAGCGGCTGGAGGAGCTGGGCTACGGGTAGAAATCCGCGGGGCAGGTGAGACTCCCGGGCCCTTTAGAGCCTGTCCAAACAAGCTCATGCTGTTCGGGGGTGCAGATCTTTTGCTTCTTGTTCCCAAGCTCCAGCTTGGGAACACAACTGTGCAGAAGCTCCAGCTTCGGTGAGCCCGTTCCCAAGCCAGGGCTTGGGAACGAAGGGAAATACCACTTCGAGATCCTAGCGAGCTCCCTAGAAAGACAGCGCGTTTCAGCTGTAGCAGGAGGGAAGCTGGAGCTTCCCGGGCAGGGCGTTCCCAAGCTGGAGCTTGGGAACGAGAGGAAACGCAGCTGATGCGCTTGCTGCTTCAAGGCCATCTGGATCTACCTCAGAGGGTCACCCTGGGTGTCGTTCTAAAAGATCTGCACTCTGCGGTTCGGGCCCTAAAGTTCATCGCGGCGGGGGCGCCGCTTCTACAGATCCGCATCGCAGCCAAGGCCGCTCCTGCAGCCGCGACGCTGGGTCGCCGGCAAGCCGGCTCCTACAGAAGGGCCGCGAAACCGATTCTCGGACAAGCTCGCAGGGAATCCTGCCCATCTGAGCCGGCTGCAAAAGATCCGGGACAACGACAACCGGTGGCACCCGGTGAAGCGATACACGCGCGGAGCGTTCTGAAGCCAGGTTCACGCATGGACTTCGCCCCGCCTGCGCTTGAAGGCTCAGTCCCCAATACTGCGGGGCCCACTCGGATCCGACGTCGGATGGTTTCTGAAGGCCGGGCGGCGCGGCCGCCGAAGGGAGCCGAGCTCCCTCCGGCGGTTTGGGGCACAGAGTGGGTTGCGGTTGAAAGACTTTCGCGGCTTCGCGGCGGGCGCCGGAAACCTCAAGTAGGAATGTTTCCGTGCTTTTTGGGCGGAAGGGCCTGCCGCTTGGTGGCGAGCATGCGAAAGGCGTCGGCGAGGCGCGGCCGGGTTTCGCTGGGGACGATCACGCCGTCGATGTACCCTCGGGAAGCGGCGATGTAGGGGTTGTAGAGAAGCGACCGGTATTCCTCGATCTTCTCCTTGCGCTTGGCCGTCGGATCGTCGGCTTCCTTGATTTCTTTGCGGAAGATGATGTTGGCGGCTCCTTCGGCGCCCATCACGGCGATTTCCGCCGTGGGCCAGGCCAGCACAATATCGGCTCCCAGATCCTTCGCACACATGGCCAGGTACGATCCGCCGTAATCTTTGCGGACGATGAGGGTGACCTTGGGGACGGTGGCTTCCGAGTAGCACCACAGGAGTTTGGCGCCGTGGCGGATGATGCCGCCCCATTCCTGTTGCTTTCCCGGAAGGTAGCCGGGGACGTCGGCCAGGGTGAGCAGAGGGATGTTGAAGGCATCGCAGAAGCGGATGAACCGGGTGGCCTTGTCGGAACAATCCACGTCCAGGCACCCGGCCAGAACTTTCGGCTGGTTGGCGATGATGCCGATGGAGCGGCCGTTCAGCCGCGCCAGACCGACGATCATGTTCATGGCGTAATTTTGATGCACTTCCATGAAGTCGCCGTTGTCCACGATGGCCCGGATGACGTCCTTCATGTCGTAGGCGCCCATGGGATTGTCTGGAAGGAGGCTGTCCAGGGCCGCGTCCTGCCGGTTGGGATCGTCGCCGGTGTCTACGATGGGCGGATCTTCCATGTTGTTGTCCGGAAGAAAGCTCAGAAGCCGCTTGATCTGGTCAATGGCGTGAGCATCGCTGTCACAGGCGAAATGAGCCACCCCGCTCTTGGAGCTGTGCGCCATGGCGCCCCCCAGTTCTTCCTGGCTGATTTCTTCGCCCAACACCGACTTGATGACGTCCGGGCCCGTAATGAACATGTAGCTGGTGTTTTTCACCATGAAGACGAAATCGGTCATCGCCGGCGAATAGACGGCGCCTCCCGCGCACGGGCCCATGATGGCCGAGATCTGGGGAACCACGCCGGAGGCGATGGCGTTCCGGTAGAAGATTTGGCCGTAACCGGAAAGAGCGTCCACGCCTTCCTGAATCCGGGCGCCGCCGGAGTCATTGAATCCCACGAAAGGCTTCCCGGCCTTCAGCGCCAGGTCCATCACCTTGCAGATCTTCTTGGAATGCATTTCTCCGAGTGTGCCGGCGCGGGCTGTAAAATCTTGGAAAAACGCAAACACCTGACGGCCGTTCACCGTGCCGTAGCCAGTGATGACACCGTCGGCCGGAATGTCCATCTTGTCGAGCCCGAAAAGCGTGCCGCGGTGCTTCACGAAAATATCCAGTTCCCTGAAACTCCCCGGATCGAAGAAACGGTCCAGGCGCTCGCGGGCCGTCATCTTGCCTCGTTCGTGTTGCTGGGCGATGGCCTTGTCACCGCCCATCTGTTTGATCTTAGCTTCCCGCTCGCGCAGTTCCTTGATCTTTTCGGCCACTGTCTGCATTTCAGATTCTCCTGTTTATGGCAGTCACTTGGGGAGGGATTCCGGCTCGAACGCGGTCTCGACCGACGGGGCAATTTTAGTCGGTCACAGCCTGATGTCAAGCGCTTTCACCTTGACTTTGCTTGCAAATCAAGGAGTTGGACGTCGGTTTTCCTGCAGCACGTATCGGGACGCACGCCCCTTGCCGATGCGTTCCAAGACACCGAGGTCCACCATTTCGTTGAGCTCCCGCAGCGCCTGGCGCTCGGAAATATCGTTCAGCTGGGAATAGTCGCGGTTGGTGACGGAGCCCAGGCTGCGCACCAGTTCCAGGGCGCGCAGCTGCCGGTGGCGGTGGGGGGAATGGGGGAGCCGCCGTGCTAGATCGGATTCTTCGGGCATGGGGGCGATTCCCGGTTCCCGAGGCGAAAGAACAGGCTCGGTGCTGCCGGCTTCCACGGTGGAAGGGCGGGGACGGCGGATTTCCTGAGGCAGGTCCCTGGGGGTGATCACCTCTTCCGCCGCTAGAATCACGGCTCGTTCGATGGTGTTTTCCAGTTCCCGGATGTTCCCGGGCCAAGGGTAATCGAGGAGATAGCGGAGCGCTTCCGGGTGGATTCGGAAGTTTTCGCGGCCCGTTTCCCGCGCGTATTTTTTCAGAAAATGGTCGGCAAGCAGCGGGATGTCCTCGGGGCGTTCCCGGAGTGGGGGCAACGTGATGTGAACCACGTTCAACCGGTAGTAGAGGTCGGAACGGAAACGGCCGGCGGTGGTTTCAGCTTTGAGGTTTCGGTTGGACGCCGCCACCACGCGAACGTCCACATGGAGTGTCTCGCTTCCGCCCACCCGTTCGAAGGCCATTTCCTGGAGCGCTCTCAGGAGCTTTACCTGGAGTGAAGGGGACATTTCGCTGATTTCGTCGAGAAAGAGCGTTCCCTGGTGCGCCAGTTCGAACCGGCCCTTGCGGAGCGCCACCGCTCCGCTGAACGCGCCCCGTTCGTGGCCGAACAGCTCACTTTCCAGCAGGTTTTCCGGGAGAGCTCCGCAGTTGACCGAAATGAAGGAACGGTCTTTCCGGGGGCTGTTGTAGTGGATGGCGCGGGCGATCAATTCCTTGCCCGTTCCCGATTCCCCGGTGATGAGCACGGTGGCCTTGGTGGGGGCCACCCGCTCGATGAGGTCGTAGATGCGCTGCATGGGAGCGCTCTTGCCGATGATATTGTCGAAGCGGTACCGTTCCTGGAGGGCTTGGGTGAGGTCGTGGTTGCGGCGGATCAGGTGGTGGTGTTCGACGGCTTTCCGGACGACGAGCTTCAATTCTTCGTTTTCGAATGGCTTGAGGATGTAATCGTAGGCCCCCTTTTTCATGGCTTCCACGGCCTTTTCCACGGTGCCGTAAGCCGTCATCATGATCACCGGTAGATCCGGGTCGGCCGCATGCACGTGATCGAGAAAGGTCATGCCGTCCATGCCGGGCATCTTCATGTCCGTAACCACCGCGTCCACGCTGTGTTCCCGGAGCACTTCCAGGCCTCTCTCGGCGCTTTCCGCCGTGATCACCGAATATCCCTCGTCCGTCAGAAGGTCATCCAGAACGAGAAGGTAGTTCCTTTCGTCGTCGACGATTAAAATGTTTGCCATGGTCACGGTGTCGCCTCGTCTTCGTATCCCCCGGGATGGGGCCGGCGAAGCGGAAGCCGGAGCACGAAAACGGTTCCCCGGCCGGGTTCGCTTTCCACATCCAGCGTGCCGCAGTGGCTGTCCACGATGGTTCGAACGATCGCCAGCCCGAGGCCCGTTCCCTTCTCGCGCGTGGTGAAGAAGGGATTGAAGATCTTGTGCCGGATTTCCGGCGTAATACCTGCCCCGGTGTCCGAAACGCGCACTTCCACCGCAGGCTCCGAACGGCTGTCGGTCATTACGAGCGCCGATTCCAGCCGCAGCACGCCGCCTTCGGGCATGGCCTGCGTAGCGTTGGAGACCAGGTTCACCAACGCCCGGTAAAGAAGATTCGCATCCGCTTCCAGTTTATACTGCCCCGTCTGGTAGGACCTTTCAACCCGGATGCCCCTTTTCTGGCATTCGGGTTCGAAGACTTCAAGGATGCGGTCGATGATCTCCTCGATCCGGCATACGGCCGGCTCCAGCGTTTTCGGCCTGGCGAAATCTAGGAATTGCGTCACGATGTTGTTTAGGCGCGTGGCTTCTTCCACTACGATTCCGGCGAGCCTCGACTGGCGCTCGTTTTCGGCCTTGGAAGCCAGGATTTCCGCGGTGCTCCGGATGATCCCCAAAGGATTTCGGATTTCGTGGGAAACTCCCGCGATCATCTCTCCCAGAGCCGCCAGCCGCTCCGCCTGGTGGAGCTCTTCCTCCAGCCTCAGGCGCTCGCGGGTCCTGGCCGTCAGGATCACTTCGGCGCGCCGCCCGATGATGAGAAGCGCAGCAAACAGCAGGCTCACGAAAATGAGGACGCTCGAAACGATGATCACCTGGAAGCGATGGATGGTCTCGTAATCGGAGGAGATGTCCTGGATGATTTCGAAAACCCCCAGAACCCTTCCCCGTTTCCAGCTCATGGGCCGTTCCTCCCACATGGGAAGATACGTCTTGAGTTGCCAGGCTTCGTTGCGCCACGCAAAGCCCAGGAACGTGGTCTCGGGCCCCTCCAAGATGGACACTGACTCTCCGCGAAGCGCTCTGTGAAAGTGCTCGCCCAGTTCCATCTTCTTACCCAACTGATCCGGACTGGTGCTGTAGGTCAGAACCTGCTCGGGATCGTAGATGTTCACCCGTTGGACGGCGAAACCGCGGATTGCGTTTTGCACCACCCGATGCAGGCGTGAGTACTGATGCTCGCGGCTGAGCCGTATTTCACCCTCGGCCATAAGCGTCGGCAGCGTGAATTCGAAGAATACCTGGTGATTGAGGTTTTCCGCCACCAGCAGGGCGTATTGTTCGCTCTTCTTGAGCAGGATCGCCCGCGCCCGGTTAGACAAGAACCAGGACAGAAAAAAGGTCCCCACCAGAAACACGATGAGGCTCGAAACGGAAAGGTACTTCACCAGCCGGAAGCGCTTGATGGGTTCTGCCGAAAGGTTGCTCCGGGGCGGTTTCGACACGTCCACGGGCCTGGTGAGCGGGCCTTTCCAAGCGTCTCCCGGGGCTTCGCGGGCGGTCTCCTCCCGGAGCGATCCGGCACCCGACTTCCAGGGATGCGGCGGTTCAGCTTTCGACAGGCTGGTCTTCAATATGGTCTCGTGCAGTCTGCTTACGGTTTCCGCCTCCTCGGACGATGCGCCGGCGCTTTTCCAGGAGTTCCCGCCACTTGCCTTCCCAGCCCCAGGGCTTGGGGGTATAGAACACTTCGTTGCCGACCGGTTCCGGAAGGTAGCGTTCCGGCACCCAGCCTTCCGGGCTGTCGTGAGGATACTGATAGTCGCGCGCGTAGCCAAGCCTTTTCATGAGCGACGTCGGGGCGTTACGGAGGTGAAACGGCACGGGAACGGCGCCGGTGCGGCGGGCGGTGTCGCGAGCCGCCTTGTAGGCCGTGTAGAGGCTGTTGCTTTTGGGTGCCAGCGCAACGTAGACGACGGCCTGGGCGAGGGCCAGGTCGCCTTCCGGGCTTCCAAGGAACTGATAGGCCTGCTGAGCGCTCAGAGCCTGCACCAGGGCGAAAGGATCGGCAAGCCCCACGTCTTCGGAGGCCGCCCGCACGATGCGCCGCGCGATGTACATGGGATCTTCGCCGGCTTCCAGCATGCGCGCCAGCCAGTAAAGCCCGGCGTCCGGGTCGCTCCCGCGGAGGCTCTTGTGGAGCGCGGAAATCAGGTTGAAATGTTCTTCACCGGCCTTGTCGTAATGGACCGCTGAACGCTGAAGGGCTTCCCGCATCGCGTCTCCGTCCACCCGACGCACGCCGCCGCTGTCCGGGGGCGTGGTGAGCACGGCCAGTTCCAGCGCATTGAGGGCCACCCTCGCATCCCCCCCGCTTCCTTCCAGGAGCAGCGCCCAGGCGTTATCATCCATTTCCGCCGGAAAATCGCCTAGGCCGCGTTCCCTGTCTTCCAAGGTGCGCCGGACGATGGCACGCAATTCTTCCGGTGCCAGGGGTTCCAAAACGAGCACCCGGCTCCGGGATAGGAGCGGCCGGATGATTTCGAAGGATGGGTTTTCCGTGGTGGCACCGAGCAGCGTCACCGTTCCCTTTTCCACGTGGGGTAGGAGCGCGTCCTGCTGCGCCTTGTTCAGCCGGTGGATTTCGTCCATGAAAAGCCACGTGCGCTTGCGCGACCGGCTCCAGGCTGCGAGCGCTTCGTCCACCGCGGCTCGGATTTCCCGCGTTCCCGCCGTGACGGCGGACAGGGAAACGAGATTGGCGTCCCCCCGGCGGGCGATGAGGCGCGCCAGCGTAGTCTTACCGCACCCCGGAGGGCCCCAGAAAATGAGCGATTGGAACGGACCCTCATGGATGAGGCGATGCAGGATCTTTCCTTCCCCGGTGAGATGGGACTGCCCGACGAATTCGTCAAGGCTGCGGGGCCGCATCCGCTCCGCAAGCGGAGCGAAGGCGGGGTGCGTAGAGTCGCCGTTTCGAAAGAGATTCAGTTGATCCGACATGATCCGTCACCTCTGAGCCCGGCGCCGCGGCAGGCGGGAGTCCACCGCCCGCTCACAACAGAAGCGCCGGTGGATACGGAGGGCCTCCCGTTCACCCGACAGAAGCGCCGCGTGCTCCGTACCGAAATGATCCGGGTCGCTCCTAACCGATTGAAACTCTAATAACATAAAATTGGGTTTCCATGGACACGTTGGACACGTTCAATGCCGGTCGCGGATCCCCTCCTCTGGGAAGAGATCGCGGACCGCGGGAATCGCTCCACGGCCTTCAGCCCTTCGGACGCCGCGCAGGATCGCTTCCGCCGCGGCCTGGGCCGCCAGAGAACCCACAACCGTCACCTCCACCCCGGTCAGATCACCGCAGCTCAACGCAAAGACCGCGTCCCCGTCGTAAAGCGTGTGTGACGGGCTGACCGTTCGTGCCAGTCCGTCCTGGGCCATCTGAGCCACCTTGGTGAGTTCGGTCTTCGTGAAGGCCACGTTGGTCGCCACCACACCCACTACCGTGTTTTCCCCGGCGGAGAAGCCTCTCAGGCGCTTGAAGCGTCTGATTTCCGCATCGGTGCCGACCAGGCGGGACCCTTCGGCGCTGTCCCGACAGCCGGCGATCGGCCGCCCGCTCAACGGATCCACCACGTCCCCGAAGGCGTTCACCACCATCAGGGCCCCCACCTTCACGCCCGTCGGCACCTCGATCAAGGCGCAGCCCAGCCCGCTTTTCATGCTTCGATCCAGCCCGTGAAGCTTTCCAACCGTGGCGCCGGCTCCGGCCCCCACGCAACCTTCCGCCACCGGGCCGTCGGAGGCGTTCTCGCACGCCTGCCGGCCCAGGTCCGCGTCGGGATGGGGGCCGCCGGCATTCACCCCTAGGTCGAAAATCACGGCACCGGCCACGATGGGGATGATGCCGTAGGCACTGTCGAAGCCGATGGCCCGCTCTTTCAAAAATCGGCGGACCCCGTCCGCCACGGAAAGCCCGAAAGCGCTTCCGCCGGTGAAGAAAAGCCCGTGGATCCGGTCTACCAGGTTGATCGGTTGAAGGCTGTCCGTTCCATAAGTACCCGGGGCCCCGCCGCGGACGTCAACACCCGCTATGGCGCCGCCGCGGGAAAGGATCACGGTGCAGCCCGTCCTGGCACCGGGGTGCTCGGCATGACCAACCATTAGGTTGCCGACGGCGGTGAGCGTGTCGTTTCCAATCATCCTGCTCCTCCCTCTAAGAGCGTGTCCAACAGTGAAAATAACCCCCATGACCCCGTGGGGTCACAACGAAACATGAAAATATTGTGAATTGTGGGTTCGACCACGAATATAAAAAGTTTGGTAGCGTACAAAATAATAGACTTAATATTTGATGCCAAATTCTATTTCCCCTCCCCTTGTGGGAGGGGATTAAGGGGAGGGGAATGTAACTGATTGACATACATTAATTTTATCACCCTCACCCCAACCCTCTCCCATCAAGGGAGAGGGGGACTTTCCCCTCGTTCCCAAGCTCCAGCTTGGGAACGGCCTCATGGGAATCGAAGCTGGAGCTTCTGCACAGTTGTGTTCCCAAGCTGGAGCTTGGGAACAAGAAGAAGAAGCTGGAGCTTGGGAACAAGAAGAAGAAGCTGGAGCTTGGGAACAAGAAGAAGACTCCTTCCGTTCCAGCCGGTTCAATCGCCGCACTTGTTGAAAACGCGGGCCAGCAGCCGAAGGTGTCCCTTTTCCTGTTCGGCGAGCGCGAGGAAGGCCCGCTGCGCTTCGGGATCCCGCAGTTCGGCGGCGAGGTTCCGGTAGAGATCATAAGCTTTGGATTCGATATCCAGCGCCAGTTCGGCAAAGGCGCTGCAACGATTCAGTGGAAGCGTCTCCAGCCGCTTCAATGCTTCCTCCAGAGGTTCGCCGCCCTCCAGCAGCTCGCCCGAAAGGACATCGAAGTATGCGTCGAAAGGCGGCCACGAGCGGTCGCCCGAGGCCTTCTTCAGGTACTCGAAAGCCACGCGTGCGTGCGCTCGTTCCATTCCTGTGAGGGTTTCCGCCGCCCGGGCGAAAGGGGAGTCCGGAAATCGGCGGACCACGGCCGCGTAGAACCGCCAGGCTCCCTTTTCCAAGTCGACGGCGTTTTCCAGGATCTCGGCTGGCGTCGCGGCTTTTCGAAACGCCCGGGTGCGCGGAAACCCCTGCAGCGGTTTTCCGTCCCAGGCCAGATAGCCGCCTTTCAGGTTCGTAACGGCCCTGGGAGAAAGACCGCTGTCGGCGATGAAAGCAGCCGCGGCGCGGGATCGACCGCCGACGGAGCAGTAAAGGATGACCTCCTTTCGGGGGTCCAGTTCGTGGAGCCGTTGCTCGATCTCGCGGAGCGGGATGAGTCTCGCTCCCGGGATGTGCCCGGCTTTGTATTCCTCGGGTTCCCGGACATCCACCAGGACGAAATCCTCTTCCCGCAGACCTCGCAGGTAGCCTTCCAGTTCGTCGGCGAAAATCGTTTTCACGGAAACGGGTTGCCTCGCGGAATCCATGCTTGCCTCCGGCATCCTCACGACTGGTACGTGCATTCGTGCACGTGCTTCTCAAGCAGTCTTTCTTCCATCTGGGCGATCCGCTGGATCATGACCTCCAGGACCTTGATGGAAGTCTCCGGAAATTGAGCCAGGATCTTCCGGAAACTCTCCCGATCCAGGGCCACCACCTCCAACTCCGTCACGGCTCTCACAGAAAAAAGCCGCTTGATGTCCGCCAGGAGGGCCAGCCCCCCGAAAAAATCGCCCTCATGCAGTTCGCTCAGAATATAAGAGTGGTCCTTGTACTCCCGGATGACCTGGGTCCTGCCGCGGGCGATGATGTAGCCTCGGTCGTCCTTGTCCCCCTGGTGGAAGAGAAATTCGCCCGCGCGGTAGCGGTAGCGTTTGCAGAGGAAGGCGTAGAGCTTGAGTCGTTCCAAGGGAAGGCCGGAAAAGGCCGGAGTGTTTCGGAGAATCGCCAGGTTGGCTTCCAGTTCGCAACGGTAGTCGCCCTTGCCTCCCTGCGGAAAGTCGCACAGTCTCTCATCCGTGGACGAGTTCATAGAGCAGTCCTTTCTGCTTCATGAGTTCATCGTATCGTCCCATTTCGACGATCCTTCCGGCCTTCATGACGGCGATCTTTTCATAATCCCTAATCAGCTCCAGGCGATGGACCACGTTCACGAGCGTGCTCTTCCCGCGAAGATTGGTATCCAGGTACTGCTGGATCCGCCCCTGGGACGCCATGTCCAGGCTCGCCGTGGCTTCGTCAAGGATGAGGATCGTGGGCGCCTTGAGGAGTGCGCGGGCCAGCGCAACCTTCTGTTTTTGTCCGCCTGAGAGGCGGTCGCCCCGGCTTCCGACCTGGAATTCCAGTCCGCCGGCGAGTACCGCGTCGTAGAGGCCTTCGGCCTTGAGGAGGTCCACCACGAGCTTCACGATCCGTTCCTGGGCATGGGTCGATTCATCCTTGATTCTGCCGAAGAGAATGTTTTCCAAAAGACTCCAAATGTGTACGTATTTGGAAACGTTCACGAAGGTGAACGCTTCGGGGTCTTCTTTGCGGTAATATTCGCGAAGCTCGGGCCTCGCTTTCAAGACGGCGTTTCGGAGCGACTGCGGGAGAGCGGCCATCTTGTGGCGTGCGGGGATGAAAAGGAGCGCCAGTTTAAGGAAGGCCTGTTCGTCATCGCGGTAGCGCACCCGCCGATCTTCTTTTCCCAGCCGATCGACCACTTCCGCGTAGGCGTCGATTTCGTCCCGCGAAATGGGGCTCTGTTCGAAGAAGAAAGGATCTTCCTTCAGGTCGCGAAGGAGGGCGACCGTTTGCGTCGCCACATCGACACCCAGATCCAAAAGAGGCCCGTAAAGGCCTAGCCGTTTCAGAAAGGCGACGAACCTCTTGTTCGCCGCCAGCCGTTCGAAGGCTGTGTCGTCCCGGTTGGAAAACCCGTAAATGAGGTTGGCCGCGACGGTGCTGTACTGATGGTAGCGGTCTTCCTGGAAGAACTCCACCACGTCCTCGAGTTCCCTTCCCCAGCGCTTGTGGAAAACGTGGCGCACGACCACCAGCTTTTCGGCAAGATCCCCGCAGCACTCCCGGGTCACCACCCGGTTCAGACCGAACTTCAGGACGTCCTCCGTGAGCCCCACGCGCTCCACCAGCTCCAGGATTTCCCGCTCGTCCGGGAGGAACCGGTACCCGGCTTCCCCGCCGCCGTTTATGGAAAGCATGAGTGAACGGCAGGCGTAGACGATGTTTTCGCGGATGGTTCCGTCAAAGATGAAGGGATGTTGAGAGACGAAGCTCATGTTGCGGCTCACGTCCAACTTGCTGAGTTCCTTGAGCTCGCGGCCGTCTACCAGGACGTGACCGCGGTTATAGTTGTAGAGCTGGCCCATCACCATGGCGAGCGTGCTCTTGCCGCTCCCGGAAAGGCCCACAAGCGCCAGGCGTTCCCCGGGCTGAAGTTCCAGAGAGATCTGGTCCAGGAGGCGGATGTTTCCGTCCACCTCGTAGCTGACATCCTGCACCTCGATGCGGCCTTCCAGTTTCAACGGTTCGCGATCGGCGGGCTTCAAGGCGAACTCGGGTTCGACATCGAAGGCTTCCATGATTCGGCGGTAGCGCACCCGGCTGTCCTGGAGGCTTTGGTAATAGTCCATCAGTTCCTTCCAGGGGTCGTAGAGTTTTTCATAGGCCGAAAGGAATGCCACCAGCTCTCCCAGGTTGAACCGCCCCTGGATGGCCAGGTAACCCCCCACGAGAAACAAAAGGAAAGGCCCCAGGCTCTGAAAGAAGTTGTTCACGAACTTGGTGAGGTACTTGAATACGTTGATTCGGTGCCGGAGTCGGAGCAGGCGCTCCGAGTAGAGAGACACCTTTTCGTTTTCAATGGGAAAGCCAGCGTTTCCATGAATTTCGTGGATTCCCGAAACGGCTTCTCCCACTGCGTTGCTCAAGGACCGATTTTCGTTGATACGTTCGCTGTTGAGCTGGTTTACCTTCTTCTGCAAAAAAGGGATGATCAGGACTTCGAACGGGTAAATGGACAGGCTCAGGATCGCGAGCAGTGAGTTCAGATAAAACATATAGCCGGCGAAAGCGAGAAGCGTCAGGATGCTCACCACCGGAACCGCCACGGCGCTTCCCAGGAAATCGCCGATGGTGGCCATTTCCGATGTGAGCGACGAAATCACCATGCCGGGAGGCGTTTTCCGGAAAAAGGGAAGGGGAAGGCGGAGGATTTTTTCGTAGAGTGTGGTGCGCATCTCGTTCAAAATTTTCTGGCCGATGTAGCCCTGGAGGACGTTGATGACGTACTTCAGAAGCCCCGCCAACACCACCGCTCCAAGGTATAGGCCGCAGTAGAGAAAGAGCGAGTTGACATCGCGGAAGCGGATGGCGACGTTCACGATGCGCTTCTGCATTTCCAGCGGAAAGACCCGGAAAAAGATGGTGCACACGATGAGAACGAGCAGAAGGAGCTGAAGCCCCCGGTAGCGGCTGAGAGCCCATGAAAAAAGAGATCGTTTCGATTCCATGCAAGGCGGCTCCTGGAAGGAAAAGGGGGCGTCCATAGCGATCGGTGGAGATATTTTCGGTGAAAACCGGACGGTTCGACCGGCCGGCATCGATTTATCCACCATTTTTCACTCAAGCCCGGCAAAAGTCAACGCGGCCATCCCCACACCGCCGTCAGAGAACGTCCGCGAGCCGCCCGGGAAAGTGCGGTTTTCTTCATCTTGTAGGAGCCGGCTTGCCTGCGATCTGCTCATACCCCCTGTGGGAGCCGGCTTGCCGGCGATGCTTGTCGCGGGCCAGCCCGCGCCCACAGACGATCCCTCACGGTGTCTCGAAGGCCCATCCCTTGTCCCTGATCGCGGATCCGGCTACCATGGACCGCGGACACGGCCGGCATGACCTTGGCGGCCACGGAGGGCGAGCGGGCCCAGGGTGTCTGGAAAACCGCCGGCCGGTAAGGCGGCGCTCCGGTTCCTCCGGCGCGATGACGAATCGCATCACCGTCCACGTGTTCACCTGCCGGTCCCAAGTGGGAGAGGCGTGATGGCTCGGATGAGGCAACTGGCGCGGCTCATCGGCGAACTGGAGGATCAGCTCATCGTCTGCATGCGGTGCGGCATGTGCCAGGCGGTGTGTCCGCTGTATGAGGAAACGGGGCGCGAAGCCGATGTGGCTCGGGGAAAGCTAGCTCTCCTGGACGGACTGTCCCGGGAAATGTTCAAGGATCCCAAGGGCGTTTCGGAGAGCCTGAACCGTTGCCTGCTGTGCGGGTCGTGCGAGGCCAACTGCCCGAGCGGTGTGCGGGTGCTCGACATTTTCCTCAAAGCCCGAGCCATCCTCGCCGGCTACATGGGCCTATCCCCGGTCAAGAAAGCCATCCTCCGCGGCATACTCGCACGCCCCGCCTTCTTCGATTCACTCATGGAATGGGGGGCACGCTTTCAGACCGTCTTCACGAAACCCGTGGACGACGCGCTGGGAACCAGCTGCGCGCGGTTTCTGTCGCCGGTTCTCGCCGACCGCCGGATCAAACCTCTGGCGGCGGTCCCTTTCCACGCCAAGGTTCCCGAACGGGATGCACCGGCCGGCCGTTCGAGCCTCAAGGTTGCCTTCTTCGTCGGGTGTCTCATCGATAAGATCTTTCCCGAAGTGGCCGAAACCGTGCTCCGCGTGCTCGACCATCACGGCGTCGGGGTTTTTCTTCCGCGGAACCAGGCCTGCTGCGGCATTCCCGCGGCGTCTTCCGGGGATACGGCGACCTTCCGAAAGCTGGTGAGCCACAACCTGGAACGCTTCGACGCGGGACGCTTCGACTACCTGGTGACAGCCTGCGCCACGTGCACCTTCACCATTCGAAAGATCTGGCCGCTGCTGCTGGAAGACGCCGATCCCGAAACCAAGGCCCGGGCCGCCGCCGTTTCTTCCAAGACCCTCGACATCCATCAGTTCCTGGCGGCCCACATCCAAGACGTGCCTCCGGCGGCGGAACCGCTCGAAGACGCCGCTCCGGTGGTCACCTATCACGACCCCTGCCACTTGAGGAAGTCTTTGGGGGTTTTCGTCGAACCGCGCCGCCTCATCCAGGCCAATCCCAACTATCGGTTTCGCGAGATGCCGGAGGCCGACCGCTGCTGTGGATTGGGCGGAAGTTTCGGGCTGGAACATTATGATTTGTCGTCAAGTATAGGCAAACGGAAGCGAAACAGCATCATTGAGACGGGCTGCGCCGTCGTGGCCACGGGATGTCCCGCGTGCATGATCCAGCTGCACGATGTCCTCTCCCGATCCGGCGACCGCATCGCCGTCCGCCATGCTATCCAAATCTACGGGGAGATTCTCGATTCGTCATGAGGTTGCCGTTCAGGCCCGTCCGGCCCAAGAGAATACCCGATCAAGTCTGCATCCAGCTGCGTGAGATGATCTACAAAAAAGTGGTTACTTGGGCCGCGGTCGTTTTAGGGTCGATCAAGTCTGCATCCAGCTGCGTGAGATGATCTACCGCGGATACCTGAAACCCGGGGAAAGATGCAGATCTTTTGCTTCTTGTTCCCAAGCTCCAGCTTGGGAACACAACTGTGCAGAAGCTCCAGCTTCGGTGATGCCGTTCCCAAGCCAAAGCTTGGGAACGAGGGGAAATTTTATCCCCGCCATGGTGAAAAGCGGGGTTTTCGTTCTGGCACTAATTAGGAGTGAGCAAACAAAACAAAGATTATGTGCAAAATCCTTATATTGGTGTTTAAAGGAGAACAGGTGCCACTTGACAGATGTGTCGATGACAGATAGCATATTTGTTGGCAGATCGGCAGATAGCCCCGCGGCATGTTCGAGCTTCAGGTCTTTTGGTCCACCCCGATTCGCAAGTTCCACAGTTGAGTACACCACACGTGACTGGAGGATAAGTATTAACCTGAGAAAAGGGAGGACGTATCATGAGGAAGTTGCTATGTGCGGTGTTATGCCTGAGTTTTCTTTGTGTTTTCGGAAATGTTTTAGCCTGGGGCGAAGAAACGCTTCGCGTAGGGATCATTCTTCCGCTTACGGGAGCAAAGGCTAACTTCGGCGAAATCGAAAAGCTCTCTTTCGATATGGCTCTTAAGGAAATCAATGACGCGGGCGGTATTAACGGCAAGAAATTAGAATTTCTTTTCGAAGACGACACGGGACGCCCTGAAGTGGCTCGGTCCGCCGCGGAAAAACTGATCAACAAAGATAAGGTTCTCATGCTTGGCGGAGGCTACGGTAGTTCCGAAACTTTTGCTATCGCCGGAGTTGCTCAGCAAAACCGAATTCCGTTTCTTGTGAACACCGGCTCCGACGATAAGATCACCGAACAGGGGTGGGATTACGTTTTTCGTTTGAATCCTCCTGTCAGTGAATATCCCAAGGCACTGGAGTCGTTCCTGGTGGAGGTGGTCAAGCCGAAGACGGCCGCCATTCTTTACGAGAATACCAATTTTGGTAGTTCGGGAGCCAGAAAGTTTAAGGAGATTTGTCAAAGACTTGGGATCCAAGTAGTTGTCGAAGAAGGCTACGAACACGGTGGTGTAGACTTCAAACCCATCCTTATTAAGGTCAAAGATAAAAATCCTGACCTCATCTACATGATTTCCTATGTGATGGATGCCGCCCTGCTTATGCGTCAGTCCATGGAACTGCGCGTCAAACCGAAATTGTTCGTCGGCGGAGGTGCCGGCTTTACTTTGCCCGAATTTCCGAAAAATGCCGGCAAGGCGGCGGAGAAGGTCTTTTCCGCAACATTATGGTACCAGACCCTCAAATACCCTGGGGCGCTGGACTACTACAACAAGTTCGTAGCCACCTATAAAAAAGATACGGAATATCATGGCGCAGAAGCTTATGCGTCTGCTTACGTTATAGCCGATGCCTTGGAACGGGCCAAATCCACCAGTCGTGACGACATTCGGAAAGCTATGGCGGAAACCGACATGATGACCGTATTCGGTCCTGTAAAATTTATTGCCTATGACAAGAAGACCAACCAGAACCGCCTTCCAACGTACCTTGTGCAATGGATCGACGGCCGTTTGGAACTCGTATGGCCTAAGGAGCTTGCTACCAAACCCTATGTGTATCCCATCGATTGGGAAAGTGTTTGGAGGTAGTTCACAAGATGCGGAGCGTCGCCAGGGGCGCTCCGTTGCTTTGGGTGCGGATCTTTTAGAACGACATCCAGGGTGACCCTCTGAGGTAGATGCAGATGGCCTTGAAGCAGCAAGCGCATCAGCTTCGTTTCCCCTCGTTCCCAAGCTGGAGCTTGGGAACAAGGTGGAAGGTACAGCTTGGGAACAAGGTCAAAAAAATCCCCCTCTCCCTTGATGGGAGAGGGTTGGGGTGAGGGTGAGAAAATTAACGAATGTCAATCAGTTACATTCCCCTCCCCTTAATCCCCTCCCACAAGGGGAGGGGAAATAGAATTCCCCTCGTTCCCAAGCTATGGCTTGGGAACGGCCTCACCGAAGCTGGAACTTCTGCACAGTTGTGTTCCCAAGCTGGAGCTTGGGAACAAGAAGCAAAAGATCTGCACCCCGTTGCTTTAGGCACCGCAAGCGGCTCAGAGACAAGGACAGGACGTTATGAGTGTGTTTGTACAAACCGTTGTTGCCGGCACTCTCATGGGGGGCATCTACGCGCTTATCGGCATTGGGATGACTCTCATCATGGGTGTGATGAAGATCATCAATCTAGCTCATGGCCAGCTCATGATGGTGGCCATGTACATTACCTACGTTCTTTACGAATACCTGCATGTGGATCCCTATTTGGCACTGGTGGTTACCATGCCGGCACTCTTTGTGCTTGGTGCCCTGATCCAGCGATACCTCTTGAACCCGCTCATCAAGGTGGAAGCCATCCTCCCGGAGAATCAGGTGCTCATGACCGTCGGGATCGGCATGGTCTTGACGGAGATCGCTCGCATGATCTTCCATTCCGATTATAAATCGGTACGCCCGGCATACACCTCCATATCGCTTTATGCCGGACCCATCGCTTTCAACCTGCCCATGTGCATCGCCTTTGGGATTGCCGTTTTATTGACCATCGGGCTTTTTATTTTTCTTTTGAAAACGGATACAGGCAAATCCGTTCGAGCGACGGCCCAGAACAAAGAAGCGGCGCTCCTTCTAGGGGTCAACGCCGACCGCATCATGGTGTTCACTTACGGATTAGGTGCCGCCCTGGTGGCTGCCGCCGGAACCCTGCTCCTTCCTATCTACTATCTTTTTCCGGATCTAGGCGGGGCGTTCACTCTCAAAGCTTTCGTGATTACGATCCTTGGCGGGTTGGGTAGCACTGTAGGAGCCATCGTGGGCGGGGTTGTCTTGGGGGTTTCGGAATCCCTCGGTGCGACCTATGTCTCCATGGGTCTCAAAGACGCCGTGGGCATGGTCATCTTCCTCCTGGTGCTCATCTTTCTTCCCGGAGGCTTGAAACGCTTGACCAAGATTTAATAGGGATGGAGACGGCATGAAAGCAATACGATGGCAGATCGCCTTGATCGTGGCCGCGTCGCTGATTTTTCCGTGGGTTGTCCGCTCCGAATATTATCTACACGTGATCATTCTGGCTTATATTTGGGTCATTATTGGGTCATCCTGGAACCTTCTGGCTGGCTTTACAGGGCAAGTGTCTTTCGGTCACGCCATCTTTTTCGGCATCGGGGCCTATACTGCTGGCTTATGTGCTACAAAACTGGGGGTTTCCGCGTGGTGGGGTGTGATCTTCGGCGGTCCCATGGCCTCGCTTATAGGTTTTATCATCGGTTGGATCTGCTTTCGGTTGCGAGGACCGTATTTTGCGCTGGCGACCATAGCCGTCGGCGAGATCTTTCGATTGATCGCCGTGGTGTGGCGCAGTTTTACCGGGGGCATGGAAGGCATTCTGCTGATGCAAACATTCCGAAGCAAACTGCCGTATTATTATTTGGCCCTTTTTCTATCTTTGACTTGTATCCTGGCCATTCATCTCGCGATGCGTTCCAAGTGGGGCTACTATTTCGTAGCCATTCGTGAGGATCAGGATGCGGCTGAATCCATGGGTGTCAGCGCTTTCCGCTATAAAAGTCTGTCCCTTATCATCAGCTCGTTTTTCACGGGAGTGGCCGGCGCTTTTTACATGAACTACATGGCGTTCATCGATCCAGAAGTGGTGTTTTCCTTGCATCACATTTCCATCATGGCCATTTTGGTGGGGATCATCGGAGGTGTCGGCACCCTCTGGGGACCTCCCCTTGGGGCCTTCATCATGGTGCTGCTCCAGGAAACTTTCAGAAGTTCCTTTTTCGGGCTGGCTCCTCGCTGGGTCAGCGAGGTCCATGTTTTGGTGTTTGGTCTGCTGGTTATCTTCGTCATCCTATACATGGCAAATGGCGTCGTCGGAGATTGGGATAAGATCCGGCGACTATGGTCTAGAAAGGCCGAATCTGTTGCCGCCACAGCAGGAAAGGGCTCATGAGCACGCCATTTTTTGAATCCCATGAGCTTACCAAGGACTTTGGTGGTCTTCGGGCCGTCAACGGACTGAGCTTTCATGTCAATGAAGGGGAAATTTTCGGACTCATTGGCCCCAACGGTTCGGGGAAGACCACCGTCTTCAACCTGATCGGGGGTTATTATCCCATCACCTCGGGGTCTCTGCGTTTTCAAGGGACAACCTTAAATAGCCTGCCGACATGGAAAATCTGTAAGCTTGGGATTGGGCGAACTTTTCAGGTGATGAAACCTTTACGCCGCATGACGGTCTTAGAAAACGTTATGACGGCCGCCTTTAACCGCACGGATGTCATAGCGGAAAGCCGAAAGAAAGCGCTCGAGGTGCTGGAGTTCTGCGGGCTTGCCCATAGAAAGGACATGACGGCCAAAGGGCTTCCTATCGGGTATCGCAAACGCTTGGAAATCGCTCGGGCTCTAGCCACCGAGCCCAAGCTGCTCCTTTTGGACGAGACCATGGCGGGGCTAACCCCTCAGGAGCAGGCTGAGGGTGTGACCTTGATTCGCAAGATTCGAGACTCAGGGATCACCATCATCATTGTGGAACACATCATGCGCGTCATCATGAGTCTGTGCGACCGGATTCTGTGTATCAACTATGGCCAACGCATTGCCGAAGGCAGTCCTCAGGAGGTGGCCAATCATCCCGCGGTTATCGAAGCCTATCTTGGAAAGGAATAGCGGGCATGCTGCAAGTGGAGCAATTGGATGTGTTTTACGGTGACATTCAGGTGCTGTGGGATATTTCTTTTCACGTGCATAACAATGAATTTGTTGTGCTGGTCGGATCCAATGGAGCGGGAAAATCCACCCTGATGAAAACCATCTCCGGCCTTGTGCGCCCGAAGCGTGGCAGCATCCGTTTCGGTGATGTGCGCTTGGATCAACTGAAACCGTATGAAATTATTAAATTCGGTTTGTCTCATATCCCTGAAGGCCGCCAGCTGTTTCCTGAAATGTCGGTTCTTGAAAACCTGGAAATGGGCGCCTTAAATCCTGAGGCGAAAGCCAAGCGTAAGGAAACCCTGGAATGGGTATTCTCATTGTTTCCTCGGTTGAAAGAGAGAACCGGCCAGATGGCTGGAACCCTTTCCGGTGGGGAACAACAAATGTGTGCCATTGCCAGAGGTCTCATGTCTCTGCCTCGCATGGTTTTGCTCGATGAGCCATCCCTGGGGCTTTCTCCACGGTTGACCCAGGAGATTTTTCGGCTGGTCCAGGAAATTCACCACAAGGGAATGACAATTCTTATGGTTGAGCAAAACGTCAAGCAGACTCTTGCGATATGCGATAGAGGTTATGTTTTGGAAAACGGCCGGATCGTCCTGGAGGGCAGAGGCCAGGACCTTTTGGAAGACCAGCGTGTCAAAGAAGCCTTTTTGGGACTCTAACCGTCAACGCCGGTCTATGTCGACTCTCGGCAATGCCCATTTCAGCTGCCTTCCCGAAAGGGGCTTATCCCCCCTGTGGATTGAGGGTGCCGGCAAACGCGCTCTTTTCCCAAAGTCTTCCCAAGATGAGAGTATCCTTCCGCCCTTAGATGTAAATTTCCCGCTTGTTTTCGCTATGGTCTACCACATAAAGCATCTTGGCCTTTTTTTTCAGGGTTTCTTTTAGTACATCGAGTCTCGCTCGGTCCAGATTGTAGGCTCGAATGTAGACATGGCGATTTCCAGCCGGAGTTCGGTCATAGGTTCCAAGGATACTGGCGATACGCCCGCCGGCTGCTCGCATCACATCGGTAAGTTCTTTGATGGATCCCGGGCGGTCTTCGATCTCGAAGGCAAATTGCACACCACGGTGCTGCAGGCCGCTCAAAGAAATAAGCACTTTAAACATATCAGCCTGGGTGATGACTCCGACCACGTCACCTCTGTCATCCACTACCGGTGCACCCGAAATGCCATAGTTCAAGAGCTTTTCCGCAGCTTCTTCCACGGTGAAATGCATCGGGATGGTTACGGGGTTCTTGTTCATGATGTCCCGAACCTTAATACGAGCCAAAAGGTAGAGCAGTTCGTGGACTTCAAGCAAGGTGGCATCGGAAGGGGATGCCCGTTTGATATCGCTGTCACTGAGCACACCAACAAGCTGGCCTTTTTTCAGGACGGGCAGGATGCGAATGCCTTTCTCCTTCATGAGATTGACCGCGTTGGACATGGGTTCTTCCGAGTCGATAGTGATAGCGGGTGTGGACATGCATTCTTTGACTAACATGCGTAACCTCCTTCAAAAGTGCGTAGACACAAGGCCTTGATACTTTTACGACGCGCCGGGCTGTCCCGGGCGGAACCCGGGGGTGACGCTGCGAAAGCCAGGACACTGCCTTCCAAACTGAAGTTTCCATGATATGTTCCCGTGTGGCCTCCAGCGTCCCCTGCTGTAGTCCCTGTTCTATTCCCTGCCGCAGTCCCTGCTCTATTCCCAAGCGGACGCCTTCCTTGTAGCCTTCCTTCTTGATCAGTTCATAGGCATAGGATTCCATCATGATGTCCCTCCTGCGCTCCAGCAGCCGCAACGGTACGTTCGGTTCCCAGCGGCTTTGCACTTCCAGCAGCACGATAAAGACCCGCCCGTCGGAAGCCCGCACCCGGATGGGAAAGTCGCTTCGGCGAACCGAAGCCGTCTCCTGGGGAAGTTCCAAAATCTCCGATTCCTCCACGTGCAGACCCAGGAAAAACTCCAGCGCCGCCTCCCGGCAGTGGGCGAGGATGATCTTCATGGCGGCATCGTAGCCACCCATGGCGACTGCTTGCCATAGTTTCCGAATACCATTTGAAGATATCACAGTCCCCAGGGATGGCCAACGAGGCCTTCCCCATAAGACTTCGGAGGCTGCTTTTCCGTAAGGGCTTGTCCGAAAACAAACTCATGAAACTCGGGCCATGATGAGGTTCCTTGTTCCTGTAGGAGGGGCGCCCTCGCCGCGATGAACCAACCACAATGCGCCAGTCCATCGGCCCGGTGTTCCGTTACGGGTAGGAGCGGGCTTGCCCGCGACCCGTAAAACCGGCAACGCCGCGTTGACCCTGGTCGCCGGGAAGTATGGGCGTAGCACCGCTGCGCCCATACAGGGCATGAATCGCTCCTGAAGTGCCATTCGCGAACCGCCCCTACGCGAAAAAACGGACATTCAATCCCCAAAAGAGTGACGGGTTGTTGCCATTTTCTCATTGACACACAACGATGTTTTTCCGTTACTATGCTCCTCAAAAAGCAACTTCCTACCATGCCTTCAGCCATATCCCTTGGAACTGCGGCTAAGAAGCCATGTCTGACGCATCGCCGCCTGGACGCCGCCGTCAACCGACCCGCAGGTCGATTCCGAGCACACCGCCGATCTTGCCGTTGCCATTGTAGAGCGGAATGGATAGTGTGCAGCACGGCTTTTGGGTTATGGCCGAAATGTAGACCGGAGATATGTACTCTTCCTCGGCCATGGCCCGCTGCCACCAGGGCCTGACGGCTGCGTTGGATAGTCCCGCAGGAGGTTCGGAGTAAATGAACGATCCGTCGGCCCTGTTGGAATAAACCGCTTCGATGTTGGGATGGTCTCTGATCCATTCAGCAAGAATCTTTCGGTGTGTCATCTCATTGAGCTCCTTCAGCCTCGGATCGCGCGCAAGCTTTCTCAATTCCGCCTTTATCGATTTCAGAGCATCCTCCGAAAGGTGGCTGCCGCCATGAACCAGCGTGAGCAGATCTCCTATAATGCGCCTGAGCCGATCACCTTGCTTGTGGAGCGCTTCCGAAACCGAGGCTAAATCCTCAGCATTGGCCGCATTCTCCTGAGTCACCTTCTCCATCTCCGTCACGGCTCCCGTGATCTGGTCCACCTCCTCGGACTGCTGCCGAGAAGCGGTGGCAATCTCCACGGCCAGATCTTTGATGATCGCAGTATTGGAAGCGATTTCGGAGAAGACCCGCGACGTCAGACCGACAACTTCCGATCCGTTCTTGATTTTCATGTCGGTGCCTTCGATCAGCTCCGTCGTTCTCCTGGCCGCACAGCCTGAACGTATGGCAAGATTTCTCACTTCCTCGGCCACGACGGCAAAACCGGGACCGGCTTCTCCCGCGCGCGCAGCCTCGACTGCCGCATTGAGGGCCAGAAGATTGGTCTGGAAGGCAAGTTCATCAATGGTTCCAACTATTTCCTGTGTCTCTTTAGTCGCCTCTTCTATGTCCGCCATGGCCGTTATGAGTTTCGCCATGGATTGGGTGGCTTCCCGCACACTCAGGTTGGTTTCGCTCACGAGCTGATCGGCTCTGGCAGCGTTTACCGCGTTTTTCTTAATCATCGACGCCATGTGAGCCAACGATGCGGTCGTTTGCTCAAGGGCCGAAGCCTGCTCCGTAGTTCCACCGGCCAGAGACTTGCTCGCGGTGGAAACCTTATAAGACGTAGCCTCTATATCCCCGGCAGCCGCATCCATTCGATGGGATATACCCTTGAGAAGACCGTTGATCTTGCGAGAAGTGAGGAAAGCCGGAAGCATTGTGAACACAATGACCAACCCGATCATAGCAGTCACGTCCCAACCGAGACGTCGAGCTTTATCCGCCACCATCTTTTCAGACGGAATGTTCTCATTGATCGTTTTCTCAATCTTTTGCGCCAGGCTTATGATTCTTTGAGCCTCTGCGTTATCACCTTTACCCGCAAACCCGTGCAATCCATCCAGCTCCTTTAAAAGGCCCGAGAGGGGAGGGATGATCCGCTCCAACTCCAAACGCTCCTCTTGTGACAACCATTCGTTGGAAAAGAGACCTGATGCTTCAACATCTGTTGCACCGGTTTTCTGCCGTTCGGTCGTGTCCTCGCGGCCCCCCAAAGAGGTTCCATTACCGCGGGGTTGACGCGCCTCGAAACGGGCAACAGCCGCCACTGCCTTCTGACCGGTTACTGCCAGGCGAGTCGTATCCGTAAGTTCGGAGATTCTTTTAATGGTCAGAAGACACAGAACAGCCAGCAGCACCCAGAAGGTCCCGAAGCACAAGATTATCGTTTTGCCGATCGTGAGTTTTTTCCATCCCATGTACGCCCCCCCCCACCTGAATCTGGTCCTTTCATATATCGCACACGCCCATACGTCATGAGACAGGAGAGCAAAAACTTTGCCATAGAACAGAATGGACTTATATTCACCTCACGTGGGAAACGGGGTACCTCAATGGGCAAGATTCTTCGGCAGACTTCAAGAACCCGAGCGGGCGTTTCCGTTCAGGCGAGTCGGTTTGAGCTCAAAGACTTGTAATGTTCGCAGCCCGGCGAATGGCTCTGAAACCACAAAATATGCTTTGGAGATAAAACGCCCAACTATTACAAGATTGTACCATCTCCTCCGCAGCACAGGACTCGGAGCGTGGATGTGCTAACATAATCGGCGACAAGGCGTTTGCGCGAGCGGAACAATATTGTATCAGGGCCTTCGATGAAGGCGATCTGCACGGCGTTGCCTGGATATTCGACATAACGCTAGCGCAAGTGAAGAGCAAGCCGTGGTAGGGGGTGTAGGAATCAGAAGGGGTGTTGAGGCGCATCAACGCGAGGTGGTGTACCACGGGTTGGGTGATTCAGTTGTGAAGGGAGGACCGAGGATTTGATGGAGGGTGGGGAATCTGGATGGCAAAAGGACGAGGGTCTGAATCAGGGCTGTGGTGAAGCATGGGCCGACGTGGTGTGTGGCGAGGTTCAGCTTGGAAAGCAGGAAAACCAGCTATTCGCGGAGGGCTCCATATTTGAGCAGGATGTCTCTCTTGGAGATGGATTCAGGAACTCCGGTTGGCATGCGCACATTTGTTCCGCATAGGATGAAAACCTCGTAGGCGTCGAAAATGGCGTAGCGGTCTCCCTCGAAGACAATGAGCTTGTTGCCGTTCTCCTGCCTGACCTTTTCGCGGAACTTGCGTATTCCAGTCTCCTGGCCCTTTTGTGCGAGCTTGTCCTGTTGATCCATCCATGTTTGAAAGGCGGCGGTAAGTGCCATCATGAGCACAGTAAGGTAAACATGGGATCGGAACGCGTCGGCATTGTTTCGAGCCGGTCGTTCTATGAACCAGGCTTGCTTTGCCTCCCGGAACAAAGCGTTTTCTATTTCACTGCGGGCGTCATAAGCGTCGTAGACCTCGAGGGGTTTTTGCACCGAGCCATTGGTGAGGATGACGAGCGTGTCGGAGTCGGGATTGTTGCGTTTGAAAGGGTCGTCGAGTACCACCACAGCATTGAGTGGATTGGCGGTGAAGTCTTTGCGATTCTGATGACTGCCGCTGCCGAGCTCTCCATAGAATCCGGCCGAGGTGAGGGCTTCGATGCCCACAACGTCCCAGTGGTCCACAACGGTCGTCTTGTTCGATCCTTTACCAACCGAGCGGGCTTTCTCCCGGGTTTCCCGGATACCGCCGGCGGTAAGCGAAACAGCATCGGCATAGACGTCCATGTTGGTTTTGGCTGGAATATAGAAAGTGATGTGCATGGTGTCATGGAGCCACCATAGGAACTTGCCGTCTATGAATCCACGGTCCATGGCCAAAGAGACGATGGTGGCATGATCCGCAAGGTTTGTGACGGCCTGCTGCACCACTTCACCGGCAAAGTCGACATCGCTCACTTCGATCGTTGCGAACCGCAGAGCAATAGGAAGGCGGCTTGCAGGGTCCCAGACCACCCATATTTTGAAGCCAAAAACGGTTTCCAGCACCTTTCGGATGCGTTTCTTCCGTCGCCGCAGCTCGGGAGCTTTTTCCTTGCTAACCTTGCCGCACCCCCGGCATCGCTCCGTGGACTGGATTTCCGAAGAATCCATGAGTGCATGGATTTTTTTGGGGAAGAAAGAATGGGCCGCCAGGATCGTCACAACGCCGTTGAAGAGCCGCTCCAAGGCACTGGCGGCGATGGCCTGGATGTAGGCGGCGATGGAATCCGGGCAATAGGGGCCACGGATGGGGGTAGGCCGCGGATCATCGCGGGATGGGTCAGAATCGTCGCAGGGCTCGGCAACAGGCTTCTTCCGACCTCTGGCAGAGGTTCCTTCACGGACCTCTCTGCCATTGAACCCTACCAGTCGCATGAGGGACTGAGAGGAGAGAATCACCGGATTAATGTGCCAAAAGAAGCGGAGCCCGGCGACGATGCGCATGAGGTAGATGAGGATCACGGCGGGGAACTTGATATTGCTGGAACGCTGATTCCTGTTGGGATCAAGCCCCATGAAAAGCTTCATGATCCCGAGCTCTTCCAGAAAGTAGAAGAACTCGTCGAAAAGACCCGCTTCTCCGAGCCCATAGACCTCGGATATCTCCTCGCGCTCGGCAAGGTCCGAAGCGATTCCAGCCTGATCCCTGGAAGCCGTGCACCAACTGAGACGCTCGATAATTTTCTGCGACGCTTCAGCTATCGGGTTCATGGGAAAACCTCCTTCTTAAAGGTTTCTCCCATGCTTATTAATACTAATCGCAGCGGGATGTCCAGAACAAAATGGACTGTCACTAGAATATTGTTCTCGCCCGTAACATCGCGGTTCGGTTGCGCTCCGATTTCGCCTCGGCGCCCCAACCGCTATATCGAATATCCAGGGCGTTGCCGCGTTCCTTGAGTTTGACAAAGGATTGTGTTATCGGTAGCTTAGCTTTTCCGTTGTGGAAAAGACACTTGAAAGGGTGCAGATCTTTTGCTTCTTGTTTCCAAGCTCCAGCTTGGGAACGAGGGGAAACCGAGCTGATGCGCTTGCTGCTTCAAGGCCATCTGGATCTACCTCAGAGGGTCACCCTGCATGTCGTTCCAAAAGATCTGCACCCAAACCCAAGCGCCCAGATGCCCTGTGGCAATTTGCGATAAAAGCCGTCCTTGAAACGTATCGGTTCAGGATTACTTGGTTGTATTTAGGTCATGAGTGCCGTTCCTATGCCGCCCAACGCTGAACTAACGAACAGGCGGGGCACACCGCCATAGGTGTTTTGAAAGATAAAACGCCGCAAAAGCCAGGAGTATGATGCGGCGATTTAACAGCCTCTCATGTCCAGTGAGATGTTATATGTGCGTTACTTCGGAGGCACCGGTTGGTCAGGAGGGACGCCATATTTGCGTTTTCTGGCTCTGCCCCACCAGCAACCACCGAAAGTGACAGCCAACGCGATGTTCTGGAAGAACTTCGCGACCTTGTTTCCTTTACGAGCAGCTACGCAGATCGGGCAACCTATCTCGCAGAAATCAGGATCATTGGGATGTAGAATCGGCATCTTCCACCCATTCCATCCGTATTTCGATTCCGCCATGACTAACCTCCTTACGATTCAGTTAAGTAAGTGAATACGAGTGTATAAGCATATAATGCATTGCTCACCGGAGAGGGCCGCTTTTTGGCCCGAATCCAGTGGAGCAAATGGTTGGGCAATAAGCAATTCCCGAAGCCTCTGTAAAGGCTTGAAAACCGGGCCTTGAAGGATTTGGTTTTCGCAAACCCGGAGGGTCATTTCGGGCTCCGAAGGGGGTTTCGGCGGTGAACTTTTCAACCATTTTGGTCTTTCATGCTGGACCACCGGCTCAAATTAAATTTAGCCTTCTGATGTGAATTTTTTCAACCATTTTCGTTTTTCCCGCTGGAGAGCAGCCCGCGTCTTTGCCAGGTTACCCTGCCATGAAGCCCGGCAAAGACGCTCCTTCCTCCAAGATCCGACTTCGCAAGCATCTGAATGCAGATGGCTCTGGTGAGGGCGGTGCGCCGTGAGTTCGAAAAGATCCCCGATCCCCGAAAGGGCAGGCCGCAGATCTCCTTTGCGGATGCGGCCATGAGCGCCTTCGCCATGTTTTCTTTGAAGGATCCCTCTCATCCGGCCTTTGAGAAACACTGGTCGGCTCGGGATCACAACCTGCACGCGCTCTACCACATCTTCTATATTGAAGTTGAACGGGGGTGAGGTATGTCCGAAAACAGATCGAAGCCGGGCGACCGAGGCCTTACCACAGATTTTGAAATACCTAGCTCCTGCAAAAAAATCATGAAGAATTAACAATTTGTCCCAGAATAGGTTTTACTAGCCTTTTGTAGGAACCGGCTTGCCGGCGACCAGGGATTCGGATTGCTGTCCTTTCTTTGTCAGATAGGCTGCCGGTGGTATCTTGAAGCCGACCTTGGTACGAAAGCCCTTGATGGAGGACCAAGATTCCAAAAGAGTGACATCAACGGATATGCACGAACTATGTTTGGTTTTTGCAACACTCTGTTAAGGTGACCGCAACATGACAATATAGCACATATATCTGAGACGTACTGGAAAGATGGGTTTAGCCATCACTTTGCTCTTCAGGAGAGGGTGCAACTTTTTTTCTTGACCTCTAAAAAATGATGATTTAGAGGAGCAATAAATTGAGAGTGGCCCTCGGGCCTTGAAAGGGAAGACGGTGCGATTCCGTCGCGGACCCGCCGCCGTGACCGGGGACGAAAGCCGCAATCAAGCCACTGCTCGCAAGGGCGGGAAGGCGCGGCGAGTAGGATGATCCGGAAGCCGGAAGACCTGCTTTCAAAGAGATAGGGCTGCCTGGCTCCTCGTGGATGTGGGGGCGCGGCATCTAAAAGTGGGATTAAAAACGGAATCCCCGGACGCAGACTATGTGTCCGGGGATTTTTTTATGCGTGAAGGGGGTAAGGGATCTAAAAAGGAAAATCTTTAGTTTAGAGATGTTCCCGGATCAAGGGAAGGAAGTGGAAAGCTTCCGCCGCCCCGCGACTGTAATCGGGACGAAAGCCGCAAATATGTCACTGTCCTAAAAGGACGGGAAGGCGCGGTGAGTAGGATGAACGAGAGCCAGGAGACCTGTTCCGGAAGCGTTGGATCTTCAAGACCTTCGAGGGAAAGGGAAGAAGAAGATGAATAGATTTATATTATGCGTTCTCCTGATGTTGATAGTCATTTTTTTACCGCACGTTGCCACGGCGCAAGGACCGGCAGAAGCAACGGAGAAAACCAGGCAAAGCGAGCAAGGTACGGTTGTTCTTGAATCCATTACTGTCACAGCCGAACGCTTTCCGGTGGAAGAAAGAGAAAGCCCACGCTTTGTTACGGTGGTGAGCTCCGATGAACTCAAGGAAACCGGCGCCAATAACCTGGTGGACGCCCTACGCCGTGTGGGCGGCCTTTCTTATAGTGCATTCGGCGCCATGGGGGTCAGCCATGGCGGCATGAACAGCAGCGTCTCGATCCGCGGCATCAAGGACGGCGAACTGGTGCTAATAAACGGCGCCCCCATCCAAGGGGCGGCCGGACACGCCTATGACCTCAACACCATTCCCATTGACCAGATCGAACGTATCGAAATCATGAAGGGAGCGGCCTCCACTCTTTACGGCGCCGATGCCATGAGCGGGGTCATCAATATCATCACCAAGAAGCCGCGACGGGTGACGGCCTTCAAGGGATCTGTGGAGTTCGGCAACGAGTCTTACCATAACCACAGCGTCTCCGCTTTCCTGCCCGGCTTTAATGTCGGTTTGAATTACCAGCATCTGGGGAATCAGACCGAGATCTCCAGGAGTTTCACTAAGAAATACCGCTATGACCAGGACGACATCGACAAGTATGCCTGGAACCTCAACGCGGAACCGATGAAGAACCTTTATCTGGATTATCTTGGATCCTATTACGAAACCGGCTTTGAGAAGCATTACGACGGAAATGCAAAACCTTATGAGGGAACCGATCAAGAACATCAAAAAAACTTCGCCAACCTCCGATACGAAACCCCTACCTTCAGCGCCAAGGCCTTCGGTACTTATGATGAGATGCAGCGCAAAGAATACACCAATCCCGGTGACCCGAAGGATCGGAACAAGAACTACAACTTCGGACTCAATGGCGACTACCGGTTCCGACTCTTCGACTGGCAGATCAATGTGGGAAGCGAGTGGGTCTACCGGGGTGCGGACTACAACAACAAGTACGGCGAGCACCATCGAAACGATGTCGCTCCTTTCCTTCAGGTGAAAAAGACCTTCCGGGAACGCCTGACTGCGACCTTGGGGGCGCGGGAGCAATTCGTTCTGGGGGAATCCGGAACCGACGATTACGACCGTTTCCTGCCCAGCTTTGGTCTCACCTATAAAGCCACGGACGCACTGAACCTTTTCGCCAATGCCGGAAAGGCCTTTCGCGCGCCGGACTTCAACGACCTGTACTATGAAAGCACCTTTCTGGTCGGCAATCCCAACCTCAAGCCGGAAGAGGGCTGGACCTACGAGGCAGGTGTAAAATATGACGATGACATGTTCCGCCTGCGCTTATCCGGCTTTTACATGACCTATAAGGACAAAATCGAGTTGGACCGTTCCAGGGGCTACCCCCAGACGTACATGAACGCCGGAGACTATGAAAGCAAAGGAGTCGAATGGGAATTTGGTGTCAACCCCTTCGTCCGTAACTTCAAGCAGGTGTGGATGCGTGACATTTCCGTTTATGCAGCCGGATACTGGGCGGACCCCACGGCCGAAGACCCCGACGGCAGGGAATACCAGACCGGGCCCAAACTTCAGACCAGTCTCGGCGTCAATTACCTCAGCGAGCCGCTGGTGCTGGATCTGAACTCCCAGATCCTTACATCCAGGGAGCGCGATCTCGACAGCTACTCAGTGCTCAATTTTTACGGAAAATGCAGACTCCGGAAGGGCTATCTGACCTTCAGCGTGGACAACATCTTTGACGAAGAGGTTCAGGTTTACGGCGATCTGACGGAAGACGCATCAAATCGGTATGCCTATTACGAGGTGGAGCGGCTTTTCAAGGTGGGATATGAAATCGATTTTTAAGCCTCACAGTGCAATGCGGCCATGGCCGGGCCTTGCGGTGGTATGCGCCCCGGCTCTGGCGTTCCTGCTTCTGACGGGAGCAGCGGCTTCGGCGCAGGGGAATACCATCGGTTTCTTTGTCGGTGACTCCGACGCCTACACCTGCGTGCAGGCCGTCAAAAAGCTCGACCTGCCGCAGGTGGAGATCGGCGTTTTCACCGAGGAAGACGTCGCCGATCCCCGAATGGCGGAGTTTGTCAAGCGCATGGATATCGCGGTGGTCGACATCATGCCGCGCCAGCCGGGGGAATGGCTCCTGGCCAACATGGCCGCTCTTAAGCCGGAAGCCATAATCTACGCAGTGCGACATTCCAGTCACACCAGGGATTATCTGGACGCCGGCTTTATCATGGACCCCACGGTTCAGAGCTACTTCCAGTTCACCTCGGTCCGGAACCTCACCCGCCTGATCCAATTCTTGGCCAAACGCGATTTAAGGATGGCTGTCGAAACGTCTCCACCGGATCTCCCGCCCCAAAACGCCCTCTACCACCCTGATGCACCCTCGCTCTTCGCGGACCTGGAGTCCTATGCGGCATGGTACCGGCAAAGCGGCCGATATCAGGAGAAGGGTTTATGGGATTTGATGATAGTCTTTCCCACCTCCCCCATTGATTCCAAAAAGGAGCCGGTGGACGCCCTGGTGCGGGCATACGAAGCAAACGGGATCAACACGGTCGTCTGGCTGCGGGATATGGAGGGGTGGGACAAGACCTTAGAGCGCCTGATTTCTTCTCCTCCGCTGAAAGGCCGCTTGGGCTCCGTTACCGGACTGACCTTTAAATTCAGCTCTACGCTCTCCGCCGATTTGCTGCCGATCCTTCAAAAAGCGGACGTTCCGGTCTTCAATCCCCAGATGATTTTCTTTTCCACCGGCGAGGAGTGGTCGGCCTCCAGTCAGGGTATCTCACCCGTGGGGATATCCTTGCAGTTTTCCGTGCCCGAACTTTCCGGTCTGGTGGAGCCGACGGTGATCGGTGTCAAGGAGCGCGTGACAACCGACTCTCTAGAGGTCAACACCTATCGCTACGTGCCGGTGACGCCCCTGGTGGAAAAAATGGCGCGCCGGGCGGCTCGCTGGCACCGATTGCGGCAGATGGAAAACAAGGACAAAAAGATCGTCCTGGTCTATTACAACCACGGGGCCGGCAAACAGAATATCGGCGCAAGCTATCTCAATGTCTTTAGAAGCATCCGCGAAATCATCCAGGCGATGCAACGGGAAGGCTATCGTATTGAGGGTGAGCTCACCGAAGAGCAGGTCATGGAACTGCTGCTCAAATCCGGTCGTAATATCGGTTCCTGGGCCCCGGATGAACTGGACCGCCTGCTTCGGGAGGGAAACGCGGCTTTTGTGGACATGGCCGACTACCGGCGCTGGCTGGCCGAGACCCCGCCCGAATTTCAAAAAAAGGTGATAGAGCAGTGGGGAAGGCCGGAGGATTCCAACATTATGGTCAAAGACGGCCGGTTTGTCATCCCCTGCGTCCGGCTGGGCAACCTGATCCTGGTCCCCCAGCCGGTCCGGGGCTGGAGCGATGATCCTGAAAAACTCTATCACAGCACCGTACTTTATCCCCACCATCAGTACATCGCCTTTTACCTGTGGCTGCAAAAGGTCGTCAAGCCGGACGCCATGATCAGCCTGGGAACCCACGGCACCCACGAATGGCTACCCGGAAAGCAGGCCGGATTGAGCCATATCTGTCCGCCGGAGGTGCTGATCGGCGATATTCCCAGCATCTATCCCTATATCGTAGACGATGTGGGCGAGGGGCTGCAGGCCAAGCGTCGGGGCCGGGCCGCGATCGTCGATCACGCCACGCCGCCGTTTAAAAAAGGCGGTATTTACGAAGAATATTCCAACCTGGCCGCCTTGATCAGCGAATATGAATCCTCTGCTTCGGAAAAGATCCAGGCGGCCAGACTGGAGCGGATTCGGGAGATGACCTTGAAACTCGGCCTGGACAAGGACCTGGATCTTAAGGTGGTGGATGACGACGCCCTGGAAAGAATTGAGCATTACCTGTTGGAACTGAAAACCGAGATGATCCCCTACGGGCTCCACACCTTCGGGGTCTCTTGCCAAGGGGAAGGACTGGAAGAGACCGCCGCGGCCATCGCTTCCAAGGGTGGTCGATCGGTGGACTTCTACAAAGCGCAGCTTACAGAATGCGGGCCGTCGGAGATGGCAAATCTAATGCGCGGCCTGCGCGGCGGATACATTCCCCCGGCATCGGGAAACGACCCTATCCGCAACCCCGAAAGCCTGCCTACCGGCAAAAACTTTTACGGCTTTGATCCGGACAAGGTGCCTTCCAAGGAGGCTTGGGCGAACGGGGAGAAGGCGGCAAACGAAGTGATCGAAGCCTACCGGCGGAAGCATGAGGGCAAATTTCCCGAACAGATCGGCGTGGTGCTATGGGCGGTGGAAACCATCCGGGACGAGGGGATCAATGTGGCTACCGCCTTGAAGCTCTTGGGAGTGCGCCCGGTCTGGGACCACCGCGACAAGGTGACCGGCGTGGCTCCGATTCCCGGAAGCGAGTTGGGACGGCCGCGGATCGATGTCCTCCTTCAGATGTCGGGGCTGTTCCGGGACACGTTCCCAACCGTGGCGCTCCTGCTGGACAAGGCCGTCAAGCAGGCGGCGGTGCTCACCGATGTGGAGAATTTTATAAAAAGCCACAGCGAAGAGATCCGCCGGCAACTGACAGAGCACGGGTACACGGCAGAGGAGGCGGAAAAGCTCTCCCTGGTGCGGCTTTTCAGCGCTCCGCCGGGGGCCTACGGCACCAAGGTCGATGATATGACCGGGGCAAGCGGTCTCTGGGAAGACGACCAGGTGGTGGCCGAGCAGGGCTTTATCGACATGGTTTCCTACGGCTATTCCACGGAGATCTGGGGTAAGCCGCTGAAGGAGGTGTACCGAGGCAACCTCAAAAAGGTGGATGCCACCCTACATTCCATCGGCTCCAATCTCTACTCGACCATGGACAACGACGACATGTTTCAGTACCTGGGCGGGCTTTCCATGGCGGTGCGCAAGGAATCGGGCAAGGACCCGGACGTCTATGTCTCCATGCAGAAAACGCTCGGTCAGGGCCACGTCGAACCGCTTGCTACCACCATCGGGCGGGAATTGCGCACCCGGTATCTGAACCCCAAATGGATTGCCGGGATGAAAGAGGAAAACTACGCCGGCGCCCGGGAGATGGCGGAATTTGTCGAAAACATGTGGGGCTGGCAGGTGACCACGCCCAATGCCATCGACAAAGCCAAGTGGGAACAGACCTATGAGGTCTACGTGGAAGACAAGTACGGTCTTGAGATCGAAGAATTCTTCAACCGGGCAAACCCCTGGGCCTATCAGTCCATCACCGCCCGCATGCTGGAGGCTATCCGCAAGGGCTATTGGGAAGCGGATGAAAGAGTGAAAAAGAAGCTGGCTGTCGAATATGCCGTTAACGCGGTCGAAAAGGGGGTGGCCTGCTGCGATCACACCTGCAACAATCCTCTTTTGAATCAGATGGTGATGAATGTCATTTCTTTGCCCGGCGTACTCTCGCCGGAGGTGGTGGAACAATTCAAGCTGGCCGTGGAACAGTCGGCTGGAAAACCGTTGGATAAACTGGCGGCAGAGCGAGAGGAACTTTTGAAAGAGCTTCAGGATGGATTGCGCAAGGCGGCTCCTAGCGCCTCCGATCCGGCAACGGAAGCAACGGAGGCGCGGACCGACCGGGCCGAGGCCGCCCGCGGAGACGTGGCCCAAGCGGTGGAGGGCTACAAAATGGAAGAGATGAACCAGAAGGATGAGACCACGAATCTGCCCTCTTCGGGCGTTCAATGGGTGGCGTCACTGTTTGTGCTCCTGATTATCGGGTTGTTCGTCTGGGGGACGCGACGTAAACGACGAAAGTAGGAGAAAACCATGGAATGGAAGAGCCTAGTGCTGGGAATTGCGTTCTGCGTGGGCATCTTCGCCGTCAAAAGCGGCGTGGGGCTCTCTTACTATATGTCCAAGACCACTTCCTCTCATGCTAGAGCGGTCGCATGGGCGGGGTTTGCCGCGACATATCTCCTGGTTTTCGCGGCTTGTGGCTACACCCTGGAAAAAATCGATCTGATGCAGCACCTGGTTGCCATTCAGGAGTGGATTCAATCGGGTATGCTGGTGCATCTGCTCATGGCCGCAATGCTCCTTCTCTGGGGGCTGCGATTGCTGCGGGAAAACGGAGGCGCTGCCGGTAAAAGCCGCGGATGGATTTTGCTGACCGTCCCTTGCCCGGTCTGCGCCATGGTGATTCTTTTTTCCGTGGGCTTCATGACGGCTGCCTTCCAGGAATCGCCCCTCACAACGGCCGCCTTGCTCTACTTGGTTTTTCTCTTGATCAACACGGTTACCGTAAAGATTATGAGCGCCACACGGAATCGGGAGTCGCCGGAATCGTTTCTGGGGGTGTCCATGTTGGCCATCGCGGCCTATTTTTTCCTTTCCGTAACGATCATGCCCAATATCGCCGACGCGGACAAGATCTACCAAATGGCACTGTATCCTTCGAATGCGGCCTTCGAAGAACCGCGGCGGCTTTTAGTCTTTGTAGTCGGCATGCTGGCCGCGTTTCTGTCCGTCTTCGGCATCACATTTCTTCGGATAAGGAAAATGGCATGACAGCAATCGGCGCTTTCCTGAAAACCTTCATTTACCTGATTTCCGCTTCCCTGCTCTACCCGGTGCTGTTGCTCTTGTCGGTTCTCTGTCTGTACATCATCGTCTGTGGCGGAACCTTTTTTGCCGAGTGGTTGGAACGAACCAGGCTCCACAAATGTCCCCCACAGGACCTTCCGGATTTGCTTGCCAACGGTGACCCCTCGGCAGTGGTCGCTCACCGGGTCAATCGATACATTAAAACGCTTTTGCAGGTCATGCGCCGAAATGACGGCGTGGATGCGGCCGTTGAAAACCTCCTTCAGCAGGAGACCCTGATGCTCTGGAAGTCGATCGATCGCCTTTGGCTTCTCGTCCGGGTAGCCCCGGCCTTGGGCCTGCTCGGCACCTTGATTCCCATGGGAACCGGCTTGGCGGCCCTGGGCCAAGGCGATATGACGCAGCTTTCCGCGGACTTGGTGGTCGCGTTCACCACCACTGTTGCCGGTCTCGCCGTCGGGACCGCGGCCGTCGTCATGTACACGGTCCGGCGACGCTGGATCGAGGAAGACGTGAAGAATATGGAACTGGCAACCGAGCTGCTGACATTGCGAACCGAGAGAGACAAACATGCGTTATTTGAAAAAACGGCGAATGAGGCACATCGGTAAAGGACCTGGAGAACCGGCTTTCCAGGAAGACGATCCCATGACCGGCGTTGCAAACTTGTTTGACATCGGGTTGGTCTTCATTGTGGGGCTTATCATGGCGCTTTTCAGCGTCTATCATCTTCAGGACCTTTTCAGCGAAACTTCTTCATTTACCATCGTCAAGCAAAAACCGAAAACCGAGGAGATGGAGATCATCACCAAAGAGGGCAAGAAGATCAAAGCCATCAAAGTGACCAAAGCCACGGTTCAAGGCCGGGGCCAACGCCTTGGTACGGCTTACAAACTGGAAGACGGGACCATGGTCTATGTGCCGGAATAGGAATAGTAAGTGGAACGAATCAAGAGGGTGCAAATTTTTTCTTGACCTCCCAAAAATGAGCACTTTCCCCCTCGTTCCCAAGCTCCGGCTTGGGAACGCCCTGCCCGGGAAGCTCCAGCTTCCCTCCTGCTACAGCTGAAACTCGCTGTTTTTCTAGGGAGCTCGTCAGGATCTCGAAGTGGTCGTTCCCCTCGTTCCCAAGCTCTGGCTTGGGTACGGCCTCACCGAAGCTGGAGCTTCTGCACAGTTGTGTTCCCAAGCTGGAGCTTGGGAACAAGAAGAAAAAGATCTGCACCCGATCTCCAAGTGGTCTCTGTGGGTGAAGACCGAGATCCACGCTACGATAGTAGATGTGACAAAGTAGTGGGTGTCTGGCTTCTTTGTTATGGATTTTGTAGCGGGTTTGCGAAAACCAAATCCTTCAAGGCCCGGTTTTCAAGCCTTTATAGCAGCTCCGGGAATTGCTGTTGCCCTGGTGAAGTTTTGACGTGATTCTTTTATCTGCTTGAAACCGTTTTGTTTTTGCAGCGCCTCCATGACCCCTTCATGGACGGCCTTGCCAATGAGCTCCCCGATCTTGCTGTGTCCGCCTGTGTAGGTGACCTTCGGCCCGTTGACGCCTGAGACCACAATCGCGTTGTCCGTGCCTGTTCCGGTCGCCTGGACCGATTCCGTGTAGGAACTCTGGACGCCGAGATCCTCGAAGGCCGCGGTCTTTGCCTCGGTGAGCGTGATGATCGCCCGCGCCATGGCCCCGTCCGTAAGCTCGGCATTGGTCAGGAGGATGACGTTGACTGTTCCGTGGGGTTCTTTATCTCCTGTTTTCCCCTCGATGTGCTTTCCTTCATCCACCCCGGTGCGGAGGGCGTTGGTCCTGGCTCCTGCGGTCACCAGTGCGGTCACCACGAAGGGAGGGTACCGCTTCGTTACAACGGCGAGGTTCTTCATGTCCGCGGCTGTGCCGAGCTGGGCGATCTTTTCTTCCGGCACCCCGCTTTCCATGGCGATCCTTTTCTTGATCCCGCGCATGTAGACCTTGCCGCCCACTTCATCCCTGGTCTTCATCTCCTTACAGACCTTTTTGAAAAGGCCGGGATGGGCGGAATGGTTCACGGCGATCCTGCCCTGGATGAGGCCATCGTTCGTGGAAAGCATCCGTCTATCCTCAGGGAAGGTGACGACAAGGGTCTTTTCCCAAAATCCGTCCCTTTCGGCCACCTTTATGAAGGCTTTGGCATCGAGTTCAGCAGGAAGCTGGATCTCCTCTGATGCCCCTGCCGAAAGTGTGACAAGGAGCAGGATCAGGGTAAAAAATACCGACATGGTTCGTTTCATACCTTCTCCTTTTCTCCAAACAGGATGGAATCCCCACCTTTCCCCCTTTATCAAGGGTAACGAGGGGCGAATCGGTATTCATCTGGATCAGATGTCATATCTTAGGCCGAGGAAGAAGCTTCTGCCCGGCATGGGGTAGTTCTTGACGTATTCGTAGTCCTTGTCAAAGAGGTTGTTGATCTCTCCCCTCAGGGTGAGGCCACCGAACCGGTCAAAGTCAAGAATCTTCTTGCTCATGGTAAGGTTAGCCACGGTGAAGCCCCCCTCCTCGACAACCGGGGCCACCCACGTAGGCGGCCCGGCACCCAGCCAGTCGTCCACATCCTTTTTCCCCGTATAGGCGAGGTTGAGAGCAGCGGTGAAGTCCTTCCGGTTAGAAACCCGGAGTCCGTATGAGACGTTGGCCTCCTCCGTATAGAGGAGGTCCTTTCCGGTCTCATCATCCTCGTATTTGAAAAGATAGGTGAAGTTGGCATAAGGCCTTATTTCGTAGCCCCATGGGAAAAAACCGCCGATGTCCCAGGAGATCTCGCCCTCGAGGCCGTCTATGTCCGCGCCGCCGGTGTTTTCCCACGTCATTATGCCCCCTGGTCTGGATACGGACTGGATCTTGTCCTTGAAGTCCGTCCAGAAAAAGGTCATGGATGCGTTGAAGGAGCGCCGGGAAAGATCGAACCCGACCTCCCAGGTTTCGCTCTTTTCTGGGTCGAGATCAGGGTTTCCAAGGTAATGAACGTAACTGGTGTAGTCGTAGGCCAGCTCATTCGCCGCCGGCATCCTGAAGCCTTCGCCGTAGTTGGCCCTGAGCTTGAGGTAATCCGTCAGGAGAAAGGCGACCCCAAGGCGGGGGGTGATCTCCTGATCGTCTTCATTGCGTCCGCGCGGTTCTTTCATTTCCACGTCGTACCAGTCGATCCTGAAGCCGCCGGTGAAGATGAGCCTTTCATCAAGGAATCTGAGCTTGCCGAGGAGGTAGCCTGCGGTGTTGTCGTACTCGCTCTTTTTGGGGTCGTATGTGGCATCGATTTCGTAGTTGTCCCAGTTGAAACCGGCTACAAGGCCCACATGATCCGTGTCAAAGGCGACCTGGGCCTGGGCCCCTTCCTGTTCGGTCTTGGTCAGTGTTGGGATCCCGTCATCCCAGCCGTCTGGATCGCTTGACATGCGGTCAAACCATGTATCCTCGTCCTCGCCGTCGAAATACCTCGCCATCCAGGAGAAGGTCCCGCCAGGGGTCCGGCCCTCGTACATGAAATCCAGCGACTCGTTATCCGCGTCCTTATAGTCGTCGAGGTCGTTTTTTGCCAGATATCCGGGGTCTCCGATGCCTTCCCCATCGTAGTCGTTGTATATGACGCCGATCCGGTGACCCGGCAGGAACTCGTAGCCAAGATTGACATAGACGTTTTCCTGGCGGGAAAATCCGGTGTTTTCGTATTGGTCACCGCTGGCGGTATCGTAGTCATCCATCGAGCGATGTTCATATGTGCCGTAGAAATCGACCCCCTTGGTATTGGCCGAAAGACCCATCGCTTCAGCATCATATTCCCAACTTGCGAGGCCTCCCTCTAGAAATGCGGAGTTATCCACGCCACGTTTCGTGATGATATTGACGACCCCGCCCATGGCCGCCGAGCCATACTGAACCGAGGCCGGACCCCGAATGATCTCGATCCTTTCCACGTTGTTTCGAATCATGAGCTTGGCCGCATTGCCCGTGGCTGCGCGTCTTCCGTTGATGAGGATGAGTACGTGGCCCATGAGATCGTTTCCGTGGGTCTCGGTCCGAAACCCCCTGATGCCGACGGCGGTCAGCGCGCCGGGATAATTCTGGATATGGCCCACGGCCTTTTCTGCAAGGATCTCCCCAAGGGTATGAGCGCTCGAGGCCTTGATCTCCTCCTCGTCAATGACCGTTATGTTCGCGGTAACCTCTTTGGCCTTCTCTTCGACCCTGCTTGCCGTGACGACGATCTCATCAAGGGTAAGGGCAGCCTTCACATCGCCGTCGGCGGCGAGCGTCTGATCCAGCGGCAGCATGGTCAGCAGCACGGCGGCCAGAACGCAGGCCGCCCATTTTGATCCTCGGTTTTTTGCCGCCGCTACCGCGGCCCTATCGCCCCATCTTTGTACCTTCATCTTTTCCTCCGTTTCCCGCCCGCGCGGGTTTTCCGAGTGTGGTATTCCCGGAACAGGTCTCCTGGCTCTCGTTCATCCTACTCACCGCGCCTTCCCATCCCTTCAGGACAGTGGCTTTGTCGCGGCTTTCGTCCCGATTACAGTCGCGGGGCGGCGGAAGCTTTCCACTTCCTTCCCTTGATCCGGGAGCATCTCTAAACTAAAGATTTTCCTTTTTAGATCCCTTACCCCCTTCACGCATAAAAAAATCCCCGGACACATAGTCTGCGTCCGGGGATTCCGTTTTTAATCCCACTTTTAGATGCCGCGCCCCCACATCCACGAGGAGCCAGGCAGCCCTATCTCTTTGAAAGCAGGTCTTCCGGCTTCCGGATCACCCTACTCGCCGCGCCTTCCCGCCCTTGCGAGCAGTGGCTTGATTGCGGCTTTCGTCCCCGGTCACGGCGGCGGGTCCGCGACGGAATCGCACCGTCTTCCCTTTCAAGGCCCGAGGGCCACTCTCAATTTGTTGCTCCTCTAAATCATCATTTTTTTGAGGTCAAGAAAAAAGTTGCACCCTCTCTTGAAGAGCAAAGTGATAGCTAAACCCATCTTTCCAGTACGTCTCAGATATATGTGCGATATCGTCATGTTACGGTCACCCTAACAGAGTGTTGCAAAAACCAAATATAGTTCGTGCATATCCGTTGATGTCACTCTTTTGGAATCTTGGTCGTCCATCAAGGGCTTTCGTACCAAGGTCGGCTTCAAGATACCACCGGCAGCCTATCTGACAAAGAAAGGACAGCAATCCGAATCCCTGGTCGCCGGCAAGCCGGTTCCTACAAAAAGCCAGTAAAACCTATTCTGGGACAAATTTTTAATTCTTCATGATTTTTTTTTCAGGAGCTAGTATTTCAAAATCTGTGGTAAGGCTACGGTCGCCCGGCTTCGATCTGTTTTCGGACATACCTCACCCCCGTTCAACTTCAATATAGAAGGTGTGGTAGAGCGCGTGCAGGTTGTGATCCCGAGCCGACCAGCGTTTCTCAAAGGCCGGATGAGAGGGATCCTTCAAAGAAAACATGGCGAAGGCGCTCATGGCCGCATCCGCAAAGGAGATCTGCGGCCTGCCCTTTCGGGGATCGGGGATCTTTTCGAACTCACGGCGCACCGCCCTCACCAGAGCCATCTGCATTCAGATGCTTGCGAAGTCGGATCTTGTCGGAGCCCGAAACGACCCCGCGGGTTTGCGAAAACAAAATCCTTCAAGCCCCGCTTTTCAAACCTTTACAGGGGCTACGGGAATTGCTGACTAACCCCCATGCCCGGGCACGGGCAGAACGAAGGATGAAAATTCGCGATACGGGGCAGTGGGGTAAAGCCCAAAAACATGGCACAATAAGCAATCGGCATTATTGGTGAATCTTCTATTTTCATGTAAAAATTATAAAATAAAGTTTTTCAAAGAGCGAAATATACGGTAGAAGAGGATAGACAAATCGGAATTCGTGTGCGATAAATGGAATGAAATTTTTCTCTATCCTGGGGGCCATCGGTTGGAGTGCTGCCAAGTGAGCAAAGACGGGACAAAGCTTTATCAGGCCGAGGCTCAAGCCTGCCGACAGTGTGAAACCCAGCCCCGGTGTTGCCGTTCGAAGTCTGGTCGCCCTCGAACCGTCAAAATCGATAACTACGAGCACTTGCGTCAAGCAATGGCACGCAAGATGAGTGAACCGAAAGCGCGGGAAGCCTATCGCAGACGCAAGGCGTTTGCGGGACCCGTCTTTGGGCACATGAAAAATCTTGGGTTTCGAGGTCTACGCCTGCGGGGTCTGGAAAAGGTCAAGGGCGAGTTTGCCCTGATGAGCGCTGCTCACAACTTCCTGAAAATTGTGAGGGCCGTGGTGAGGGGTATCCATTTCGAGCAGGGGCAGATGATGGAGCAGGCTGCCTCAAGAGGCAGCTTGCTCCTTTTTGAATGCCTTTTCAGAGACTGCTTATGCACGACATCCCCCATCCGCGAGCAAAGACTTTCTCGTTACGGTAGTTTCACCCGACATGTTTGCTTATGAATTATGTATGGCTCGAATTCCAAGCCACATTCTCGGACAAACTCTTAGCTTATTTTCAAGGGGAAAATTCCAATTCCCGTTGAACCAAGGCCGTCTTGGTCAAGAATGAACTATAAAACAAGGAGGATTGAACTATGGCAGGTATTACGTCTTATGGTGCTTACATTCCCCGGTATAGGATGAATCGGAAGGTGATTTTTGATCAGTTTGGGTGGTTCAATCCGGCGAATGCAAGTGTGGCAAGGGGAGAAAAGGCCGTTGCAAATTATGATGAGGACACTATTACAATGGCTGTTGCAGCGGCCACCGACTGCCTCAATGGCAGGGATAGGAAGGAAGTCGATGGTGTGTATTTGGCTTCTGTATCTCTTCCATTTGCCGAGAGGCAAAATGCAGTGATTGTTTCGGATGCCCTTAATTGTTCCTCCAAATTACGGACAGCGGATTTCGGTGGTTCGCTCAGATCCGGCACCACGGCTCTTCTTTCGGCCTTTGATGCGGCAGATGCCGGGGGCAATATAATGGTTTGTGCCGCTGATTCAAGGGTGGGGAAGCCTGGCAGTGCTCAGGAGTATACATTTGGAGATGGTGCAGCAGCTCTATTGGTAGGGAATGATGGGGTTGTTGCGGAGTTTAAGGGCTCTTTTTCGGTTTCGCGTGATTTTATTGATTATCGGCGTCTGCCGCAGGAAAAGTTTGGGCATGAATGGGAGGCGAGATGGATTCGGGATGAAGGTTATGGAAAGATTATACCCGAGGCCGCCTTCGGGCTGCTCAGGAACTACGGTTTGGACATAAAAGACTTTGCCAAGATTGTAATCGCCTGTCCTGTACAGGCTGCGTTTGTCGGACTGGTTAAGACTTTAGGTGCAAAACCTGAGCAGATTCAGGATAACATGATGTCAAACGTTGGCGATTCGGGGTCAGCATTGCCTTTTATGATGTTTGTGGCGGCGCTTGAAGAGGCAAAACCCGGAGATAAGATTATGGTTATCAGCTATGGCAATGGTAGTGATGCGATCTATTTTGAGGTAACTGATGAGATAGAGAAAGTAAAAAAGGGAAGGAAGGGCATCAAAGGTTGCCTTTCCGAGAAAGAAGCCCTTCCCATTTATGGGAAATATCTTGTTTTCAAAAATATTATACCCATAGAGGCGGGGATTCGAGGTGAGGAAATTCCCCCTACGGCAATGTCTGTTCTCTGGCGAGAGGGCAGGACCATTTCAGCCCTTGTCGGCTCGAGATGCAAGGTATGCGGCACCCCTCAGTATCCGAGACACAGGGTGTGTGTAAATCCTGATTGCGGCGCTGTTGATCAGATGGAAGATTACCATTTTTCCGATAAGACAGGGACTGTCAATTCTTATACCGGAGATAATCTGGCCTTTTGCTGGGATCCGCCCCAAATTTACGGTTCCGTTGATTTTGGAGACGGTGGGAGGATATTTCTTGAATTTACAGATTGCGAACTTGGTTCTCTAAAGGTTGGAATGCCCGTTTTCATGAGCTTTCGCAAGAAATATGCCGATCCACAGAGAGGGCATTACGGTTATTTCTGGAAGGCTGTACCGGTTAAATAGAAAATCATAAATCACAAGTCAGTGATGTTAAATCCAAGCACCTTGCTTTGACTTGTTTTAAGTATGTCATAAGGAGGTATAGGATGGCAAAAGGGATAAAGAACAAGGTTGCTATAATAGGGATGGGTTGCACAAAATTTGGCGAATTATGGGATAAAAGTGCTTCTGATTTGATAGTTGATGCATATAAAGAGGCAATGGAAGATGCCGGTATAGAGAAGAAGCACATAGATGCCGCCTGGTTCAGCAGTTGTGTTGATGAAGTCAATGTTGGCAAAGGCGGGTTTCCGTTGGCAAGAACCTTAAAGCTGCCCTTTCTCCCTGTAACAAGAACGGAAAATTTCTGTGCATCGGGGACTGAGGCATTTCGCGGTGCCTGTTATGCTGTGGCCTCCGGCGCCTGCGACATTGCTCTGGCTCTTGGCGTGGAGAAGCTCAAGGATACAGGGTATGGCGGATTGCCTGATTTCGGGCAGTTAATGGGCGTAGAAAGAAGGGTTATAGGGCCTAACCTAACGGCGCCGGGTGCGTTTGCCATGATGGCAACCAAATATTTTAATCGTTATGGCCTTTCACCGGAGGAAGGCAAAAGGGTTCTGGCGCATATATCGTCAAAGAGTCATCACAATGGAACGCTCTGCCCAAAGGCTCATCTGCGCAGAGAGGTTTCTATTGAGCAAATCATGAAAGCGCCGATGATAGCCTGGCCGCTGGGTCTTTTTGATTGCTGTGGCGTGAGCGATGGAGCGGCGGCAGCCATCGTTGTTCGTGCTGATATGGCTAAGGATTTTAGGAAGGATCCCATTTACGTGAAGGCCCTTCAAATTGCTATAACCTCTGGAGAGGAAGAGGGTTATAGAAGCTGGGATGGCGCCCATGTGGAGCCGACATGTCGCGCGGCAATCAGGGCTTATGAAGAAGCAGGGATAACAAACCCACGGGAAGAGATAAGTATGATGGACGTCCATGACTGTTTTTCTATTACTGAGCTTGTGACATATGAGGATCTTCAGATATCCCCGAGAGGAAAGGCGAGAGAGGATGTGGAGGCAGGTTTTTTTGATCTGGATGGCAAAATACCCTGCCAGACCGATGGAGGGTTGAAGTGTTTTGGTCATCCGATTGGAGCATCGGGTCTCAGGATGCTTTATGAGGAGTATCAGCAGCTTCAGGGGAAGGCCGGAGAAAGACAGGTGAAAAATCCAAGAATAGGACTTACTCACAATCTGGGTGGATTCCCGCATATGAGCGTCTGCAGTGTAGCGATTGTGGGAAATGAGCTATAATGTAGGTATCAGGATTGTATGTGGTATAATTTTTCTTGCGTGAATTCAGAAAGTTTCGATAAGAGGGCGCTTTTCCTTTAAACGGCTGTTGTCCAAACGTATCTGATCAGAGGATAGGGGTTGCTACGCCAAACGGGTGATCCAGTCGAGGTCGGGGTGTTGCTCTTTGAAATACGAATCGAAGGCCTGCACAAGCACCGAGAAGGTGGACATCTTGTGCAGGCTGCAGGTTTGCCGCAGGGGCAATATGCGCACCACCCAACGGTTACCTTTGTCGCTTTTCGTGCCTTGGCTTCTTTTGCGCCAGAGGACCCCAAAGCGGATCGTGCGTTCGGCGAAGTTATTGGTGGGCTCGACCCCTTTGTTCACGAGGAAGGTGAACAGGGTGTCCATCTCTTTTTCGAGCCTGCGGGCAAACGTACCCGCCGCGCTCTTGCTGTCTCAGTAAAGACCGATGAGATGACACAGCCTTGCATAGAAAGCCCGCCACTCCCCGCGAGGGTGGGAGGTGCGTTGGCCATTTTGACCAGCGGCTGAAGTTCCTTGCGGGCCCATGTGGCAAAGGTCGAAAGCTCCTCTGGACGGGTGCTCTCAGAGAGGGCTTTGGCCCTGCGGAGGTGACGGCTCAAGCAGGTCCGCCTTGCGTTCACCTATTTTCGGTACACGGCGGCGTCGTCGCTTGCGAGGATTCTTTCCCAAGCGCCGATGAGCTCCTCGAAGGCATCTAAGTACAGGTCCACGAAGAATCCTTGCAAGCCGGCAAAGCCGGAAAAACCGGTGCACGTTGAGCACGAATACGGCCGCGATGGCGCGTTTCATCTATTTGCCGCCTTCGATACGCGCACAGGTAAAGTGTATGCCCGATGTTTCAGAATCGAGCAGTGTTTCAGTATCCTCCAACGGAAACGTCTCAAGATCGTGGATTTGAAGTCCATCGATGATGGGTGCAGATCTTTTGCTTCTTGTTCCCAAGCTCCAGCTTGGGAACACAACTGTGCAGAAGCTCCAGCCTCGCTGAGGCCGTTCCCAAGCCATAGCTTGGGAACGAGGGGAATTCTGTTTCCCCTCCCCTTGTGGGAGGGGATTAAGGGGAGGGGAATGTAACTGATTGACATACATTAATTTTCTCACCCTCACCCCAACCCTCTCCCATCAAGGGAGAGGGGGGATTTTTTGACCTTCGTTAACCTTTTTGCTTAAGGTCTCCACTTTAGAACGCTACCAACATTTTAAGTTTCGCTCGGCCGCAGATATTATGGCCATCCAAAACTGTTGTCGAACTTTTTTAGAGGGGGCTCGCTGCGATTTTCCCCAACCGTTACGCGAACGAGAGGACAGCGTGAAGGACTGCAGCTCATCTTTCTTGACATTACGGGTCCGTGAGGATGGGAAGTTCGGCCTCATGCCCCTTCCGGCCGGCGGATGGTGGGAGAAACGGGGACCCCGAGAGTTTGAAAGATCTTGCCGCATGATCCCCGGGCATTCCGTAAAGATGGCAAAGCGCTTGTCGCCCTGCTTAAGGGCAAGGCGTGTCACCTTCTTTTAAACTTCGTGAAACAGTTGCGTAACGGTGAACAATATAATCGGTCATCCATACTAAAAAATACGGCCTCTCTTCCGTCGTTACGGCCGGCGGCAGGTTTGCGATGCTTTCGGCAAGGGCGCCTGAGCCCAAGGGCTCGGCAAGAGCGGCGGAGGCTCAGTCCAACCACGTTTTCTTTACGGCGAAGGAGTTGTAGTGAACGGCGGCGTCTTCATGGAACGACGGAAGTTCCTTCAACTGAGCCTCATGGCGGGAGGCGTGGCGGCTCTGCAAGCGGCACTGCCCAAGGTCTCAGCCGCGCAACTCAGGACGGTGGTCCTGGAAGAGTGCTTGGATTTGAGTCCCCTGGACATGGCCGAACGATCGGAAATAGTCATGCAATCCTGGAACTTCCTTCGCCGGGCGGCCTCGGAAATCCGGAACGCCTCCCTTCAAGAGGCTGTTTTCGGAATTCTGGACAATCCGGCTCCCACCTTTACCGAACCGCTGAGTTCAGAAAAGGACCGCAAAGAGGTGTACCACCGGCTGCAGGTGGAAGGGGCGGTGGATGAGATTTCCTTCGACCAGTTTCTTCCTCCTGTGGAAGATCCCCGCAAATCTCCGTGGCCCTTCCTTGCGGGGCCGGGGAGCGGCTACCAGAGCCATCATGCCTATCCGGGCGGGCTCGTCACCCACACAGCGGTCAACACCATGGTATCTCTCAGCCTCTACGAACACTACAAGACGGTTTTCGACTTTAATCTCGACCGCGATGTGGTGATCGCTTCCCAGTTACTCCACGATCTGCACAAACCGTGGGTTCTTCAATGGCAGGAAGACGGCGGATCCCGCACGGAACGGAAACTGGCCGGCACCGGCGAACACCACGTGTACAGCGTTGCAGAAAGCCTGCACCGCGGCCTTTCTGCCGAGGTGTGCGTGGCCCAGGCTTGTGCGCACAATCATCCGGGTTTTCCAAAGGATGAGGAAGGAGCGGTGTGCTGGCTCAAGGCCGCTGCGATCCTTACCGGGAAGGACCCCGTGAAGGCGGGCCTGCTGGATTCGAACGGCAAGACGCTGCCGGTGCCGCGGCGGATGGAAAATTTCGTCTGTCACCTGGGGGACCATGACTGGGTCCTGACCGTACCGGCCGCCAAGTGGGTGATCGAAGAAATGGAGCGAATCGCCGTAAAGGACTACGGCATGTCGGAGGCGGATCTGAAGGGGCGTCGGTTCAATCAACTCAGAAACTATGTCTTTTCCCAGGCGTCCATCATGGCCCTTTACCACGTGCTGAGTACGCGAGGTTCCGACGCGCTTTCGCACACGGTGCGATCGATCGTGATTCCCGCTTGAGAAAGTCGATGGGGTGCTTTCATTTCGGCAAAGAGCAGGGAACACATTGGGTAGGAAGGAAGGAAGGAGGAGCACGATGCGGACTGAGATGGTGCGAGCAAAAAAGGTGGCAAAGGCGCTGGTTTTGTTCGGACTCGTGGCCCTTTCGGCCCTGCAGCCGCAAGGCGGGCTCTGGGCAGCCGACGACTATCCCCGTACGGCCAAATATATTTTCTTATTCATCGGGGACGGCATGGGCATTCCCCAGCGGGCCGCCGCATCGGCGTACACCGGAAAGCCCCTCACCGTGGATACCTTTCCCGCCCAGGGGGTGACCACTACCGCTGCGGCCGACCGCTTCATCACAGATTCCGCGGCGGCGGGTACCGCCATGGCATCGGGAACCAAGAGCAGGATCGGTTACTTGGGTGTGGATCCCAACCTGAGGCCGGTCAAGACCCTGGCTGAGATGGCCAAAGAGCAGGGAAAGAAGGTGGGCATCGTTTCCAGCGTGAGTATCGATCATGCCACGCCGGCGGCTTTCTATGCCCACGTTCCGTCCCGGAGCATGTACCATGAAATCGGCATGGCCTTGGTGAAAAGCGATTTCGACTTCTTCGGCGGCGGCGGGTTCAAGGATCCCGATGGCAAGAAGTCCAAGGCGCCGCAGGGTAACGTGCTGGAGGCGGCCCGTTCGGCCGGCTATACCCTGGTGGACAACAAGCGGGACTTCATGGCCCTGAAGAACTCCCCCGGCCTCAAGGTGATCGCCATCAACCCGTGGCTTCAGGACAGTGCCGCCATGCCCTACGAGATCGACCGAAGGTCCGAAGACATCTCCCTGGCCGAATTTACCGAAAAGGCCGTGGAGCTTCTCGACAACCCGCAGGGGTTCTTCCTCATGGTCGAAGGCGGAAAGATCGACTGGGCATGCCATGCGAACGATGGCGTGGCCGCCATCAGAGACACCTTGGCGTTGGACGAAGCCGTGCGGGTGGCCTTTCACTTCTATGAAAAACATCCCCAGGAAACGCTTATAGTGGTGACGGGGGATCATGAATGCGGAGGGCTCACCCTGGGATTTGCCGGAACCAAGTACGAGACGGAATTCAACATGCTGAAGCACCAGAAGGTGTCGTTTCAGAAATTCAGCGACGAGGTGTTGAAGCAGTTCCGGCAGGAATGCGGTGCCGACTGTGATTTCGAAAAGATCAAGCCCGTTATCACCGCCAATTTCGGATTGAAGTTCACCGGGGATCCCCAATCGGATCCGCTCGTGCTAAAGCCCTACCAGGAGGCCATGCTTCGAGAGGCTTTTGAACGGTCCATGGCGGCGGAACGGATCAAGGCCGATGATCCCGAAACCTACCTCCTGTATGGGGACTACGACCCGCTCACCGTGACCCTCACCCATGTACTCAACAACAACGCCGGGCTCGGCTGGACTTCGTTCCAGCACACGGGCGCGCCCGTCACCACGTCGGCCGTTGGGGTGGGAGCAGAGCTTTTTAACGGCTACTATGACAACACGGATCTGGCCAAAAAGACCATGTCCGTTATGGGCCTGACGCCCCAGGTGGTCTACATGGCCGAAGCGGCCTGATCCTTTCCTGTTTTTGTCTGAGAGAAATGCAGTGCAAAGCGGCGGAGACGGCCGGGACCGTCTCCGCGCGTGCTTTTCGGGGAAAGGAGGTCTCATGGCGGGCGTTAGGAGACGTCGCCTGGCAGGGGTTTGCGCCATCGTCTGCCTTACGGCGGCATGTTTTCTCTTTCCGTCGTCCTATGGCGATCGCGTGGACGACCAGGCGGTTCGGTGCGCCGGGCGGGTTGTTGCCGTGGACGATTCTCAGGTTCAGCAAGTCGGACTGATCCGGAAGGGCTCCCAACTTCTCATGCTCCAGATAGAAGACGGCCCCTTCGAGGGCAGGCAGGTCCAGGCCGTGAACCAGTTGCTGGGGCGAATGGACATCGACAAGGTCTTCCGGCCGGGAGACCGAGCTCTCTTGGTCTTGTCTCTGAATCCCAAAGGGGAAATCGTCTTTGTCGCCGCCCAGGACCATTGGCGCATCGGATGGGAAATCGGCTTACTGGGGCTCTTTTGCCTGTTGCTCTTGGTCTTCGCCGGCTGGACGGGGGCCAAGGCCATCGGATCCTTTCTCTTTTCCGCTGTCTTCATCTGGAGAGTCATGATCCCCGCCTTCCTGGAAGGTTGGGACCCCGTCCCTGTAGCCCTGGCCGGCACGTCGCTCCTCACCGGAGTGATCGTCTTCATGGTGGCGGGATTCACTTGGCGCGGTCTGACCGCCTTCCTGGGGGCCATGCTGGGGGTGATTACCAGCTGCGTTCTCGCCATGGTCTTCGTGCCGCTTTTCCACACCAACGGGGCGGTACTGCCCTTTTCCGAAACCATGCTGTACGCAGGATATGCCCATTTGAGTCTTCCGCGGCTTTTCGTGGCGGCCATTTTCGTGGCGGCATCCGGGGCCCTCATGGACCTGGCCATGGATGTGGCCGCGGCCATGGAGGAAGTGGCACGCGCCCGGCCGGATTATACCTTTTCCCGGCTCCTTTCTTCCGGGCTTAAGGTGGGCCGCGCCGTTGTGGGTACAATGACCACGACGCTGCTGCTGGCCTACTCCGGAGGCTACATGACACTCCTGATGACCTTCATGGCTCAGGGAGTGCCGGTGGTCAATCTCATGAACCATGTGTATGTGGCTTCGGAAATCCTGAAGACCCTGGTGGGAAGCTTCGGCCTGGTGACCGTTGCGCCCTTCACAGCCGTTGCGGGCGCGTTCATCTATGGGCGCGTGTGGAGTGTGACGGCATTCGGCCAACCGCCGCTGGGGGCAAGGGAAATCGCTGGACCCGAGACGGCTTCCAGTCTCCCATTGGATTGATGGACGCGTCGAGAAGGAGCGAGACGCTCACCAGTTTCCGTATGTTTCACGGCCGGTGGTACCGTCCCGGATTTACCCTAATCCGCTCGATATTGATACCGATAGATAGGAACCGCGACCGTTGTGCCCGCCGGATCCGCCATGGCTTGACGCCGGTTCGTTCTGCCAAGGCGGCCAGGAATAAGTCCAGCGCCTGCTCGAAGGTGTATCCGCGATGGTCCGTCGCAAAGACCAGAAGCTCCCGCACCCAGCGAATCAAATGTGGCTGGCGCTTTGCCGGTGCCGGCTATCGTTTGCGCAGAAACTCGGCATACCTGCCAGGTCATTGGCAACCTTATGCTGGTCAGGTGATTTCTGCTTGGATTTTTTCCTTGACTAGGGAGTGAGCGTTTACTATAGTAATGATTATTAATTATATGAATTGACAGGGAACCGTTCCGGATAATCGGAAATGGGTGCGGACCTTTTAGGACGACATCCAGGGTGACCCTCTGAGGTAGACCCAGATGGCCTTGAAGCAGCGAGCGCATCAGCTCCGTTTTCCCTCGTTCCCAAGCTCCAGCTTGGGAACGCCCTGCCCGGGAAGCTCCAGCTTCCCTCCTGCTACAGCTGAAACGCGGTATCTTTCTGGGGAGCTCGCCAGGATCTTGAAGTGGCTTTCCCCTCGTTCCCAAGCTCTGGCTTGGAAACGGCCTAACCGAACCTGGACCTTCTGCACAGTTGTATTCCCAAGCCGGAGCTTGGGAACAAGAAGCAAAAGATCTGCACCCATTGGAATTTGAGTGGAATACCAAGCTAGCCCGCCATAAAAAGACGTATTCCAGGAGGAGATCAAGATGGCAGAAATGAAAGATGGTTGTGTTAAGCCGGCACGTGGGCCGATTATGCCCACCATTGAGCCCTCGGCCATAGCCAGGGAAACTCTATCATTAAAGGAGGTTAAGATGTTAGCAAGAGTCGGTCAGGAAGCTATTGACTTTGAAGCAAACGCTTACATCGAGGGTGTAGGTTTGCAGCCTGTCAAATTCAGCGATTACAAAGGTAAATGGATAGCCCTTTGCTTCTATCCGGGGGATTTTACTTTTGTTTGACCGACCGAATTGGCGGCGGTCGCCGCCCGCTATGACGAGCTTAAGGCACTTGGGGTAGAAGTGCTGGCCATGAGCACCGACAGCCGCTTCGTGCATAAGGTTTGGCAGGAGCAAGAGTTGTCCAGAATGGTCGAGGGTGGTGTACCGTTCCCATTGCTCGAAGATGCTGGTGGGAAGATAGGCACAATTTATGGGGTGTATGATGAAGCGGCTGGGGTAGACATTCGCGGTCGGTTCATCATTGACCCGGACTTTGTGATACGAGCGATGGAAGTGCTGACCCCTGAGGTGGGTCGGAGTCCTGAGGAGTTGATCAGGCAAATCAAAGCGTTCCAACACGTGCATGCCACAGGAGAGGTAACGCCGTCAGGCTGGCAACCGGGTCAAACCACGCTCAAGCCTGGTCCGGAGCTGGTAGGGAGAGTATGGGAGGTCTGGAAGCCCTAAAGTGTGGCAAAGGCGGGCTAAGCAGAGGCTGGAGCCGACAGCGCCTTCGGTGCTTCGGCTCAGCCGCAAACCGTTGGATCTCCATGTTTCCGGAGCCTCTGTGAATGCTTGAAAAAACGATGGGTGCAGATCTTTTGCTTCTTGTTCCCAAGCTGGAGCTTGGGAACGAGGGGAAACGGAGTTGATGCGCTTGCTGCTTCAAGGCCATCTGGATCTACCTCAGAGGGTCCACCCTGGGTGTCGTTCTAAAAGATCCGCACCCAAAAACGATCCTTGGAGGACTTCGTTGTCGCAAAGCCGACGACCCTCTTTTCTCGGCCGCTCTTGACTTAAAGCGATCCACTCCGGGAATTGCCGGCTCTGCACCTTCTGCCATCCGGTTAAGGTAGAGATTGGGGGACGCTGCGCGCCACGGAACGAGCGTCAGTAAGTCATCGCGCCGGGGCGCGCAAGCTCGCCCGACGTTCGACTTCAGACGCCGCTGCGTTCGACCTGAAATGGAGTAGAAAGGAGCACACGACGATGAAGTGGAAAACAGAAGACGGCGGATGGAGTCCCTACCTAGCGGGAGCATTGGTGGGACTACTGGCCATTGCTTCAGTCTATGCGACAACTCGGTGGATGCACAAAACAAGCTACCTTGGTGCATCAACGACTTTTGTGCGGGCCGCAGGACTACTTGAACGGACAATCGCCCCGGATCGCGTTGCTGCCAACGAGTACTACACCAAGGAGAAGGTAAAGGTGGATTGGCAGTTCATGCTTGTTTTGGGAATTTTCGCCGGAGCTGTGATTGGTTCGACAACAGATAAGAGCTTTAAGATGGAGAGTGTTCCGCCCATATGGCGAGAACGGTTTGGTGCGTCCATATGGATGCGAGCTATAGCGGCCTTTGTCGGAGGCATTGTTGCGATGCTCGGTGCCCGCATGGCGGACGGTTGTCCCAGCGGACACGGCCTCAGCGGCATGATGCAGCTATCGGCAAGTTCGTTTGTCGTCATGGGCTTGTTCTTTGGGGTAGGGGTGATCTTTGCCGCCCTGATCTATAGGAGGAAAGCGCAATGAGCATCGATCAGACACTCGGATTGGTTACAGGAGTGATCTTCGGATTCCTCTTGCAGAAAGGGCGCGTTCTCCGATTCGAAAAGCAGGTGGGCGCCATGCTGCTGAAGGACATGACAATGCCCAAGTTCATGCTGTCTGCCATATTGGTCGGCATGGTTGGCATACAGCTTCTTGCAACGACTGAAGTCATAAATCTCAGCCATAAGCCTATGAACCTTGGTGGCGTCTTGCTGGGAGGCATCCTTTTTGGTTGTGGCTGGGCGGTGATGGGTTTATGTCCTGGCACCTCTGTGGGGGCGTTTGGTGAAGGGCGCTGGCATGCCGTGTTTGCCATTGCTGGAATGATTGCGGGTGCAGCTCTCTATTCGGAGCTTTACCCACTCTTAAAATCGACGGTTCTGGCATGGAAGGACTTCGGCAAGATAGGACTGGCCGACGTGCTTGGCGTTTCCCCATGGCTCATAGTTCCTATATTCTGGGCTGGAATTGTCTGGCTTTTCGTTTGGTTTGAGCGGAAGAAGCTCTGAGGGCGAATGAAGCCATCGAACAAGGCCATGCACTTGGACGGGAATTCGGCTGCGCTCCATTGCCGCCGGTTATGGCCGGCGCCTGTGTAGGCAAAGTCGCTTGATCGTGGCTACAAACACCCCAACCCTCTCCCATCAAGGGAGAGCGGTATTTTTTGACCTTCGTCAACCTTTTTGCTTAAGGTCTCCACTTTAGAACGCTGGCAATGTTTTAATGCGTGTCTGTGGCAGGACCTTTTCGATAAAATTAAACGGAGAAAGGAGTTGAAGGATGTATTTTAAACAGATTACCGTGCCTGGATTGGGTTGCAATTCCTATGTTATCGGCTGTCCAGGAGCAAAAGAAGCGGTTGTTGTGGACCCGAAACGCGATGTGCAGGATTACATGGACATATCCAGGGATGAAGGTATGAAAATAACCCATATCATTGAAACCCATGTGCACGCCGATCATGTAAGCGGCAACCAGGAATTAAAATCCCGCACTGGAGCGGCCATTTACTACGGTGAAGGCACGCCCGTGACCTTTGATCATAAAGAACTGAAAGAAGGTGATATCATTGAATTCGGCATGGTCAAACTAGAAATTTTGAGTACCCCAGGCCATACGCCGAACTCCATATCGATTCTGGTAACGGACAAGGCCCGCGCTAACATACCCGAGCTGATTCTTACAGGAGACCTTCTTTTCGTCGGTTCTATCGGCCGGCCGGATCTGGCTGGAGCGGAAGTCTTAGAGGAACAGGTGAAAAATCTGTATCATTCTCTTTATGAGAAAGTGCTTCGCTTGCCGGATTATTTGGAGGTTTTCCCTGCCCATGGTCAGGGTTCCCTATGCGGCAAAGGATTAAGTGCCAAGGCCAGCAGCACTTTAGGCTATGAACGTCAGACACAGCCCCTGCTTCAATTACCGGGGTTTGGTGCGTTTCACGATCAGATTGCGAGTGTTTTTCCTGTCAGGCCAAAAAGTTTTACGCACATTATCAGTACCAATACCTATGGCGCTCCGCTTCTGGAGCGCTGTCCGGTGGAGCAAACGCTGAATCCCGACCAATTTGAACAGATCCGCCAACAAGGTGCAACTATTATCGATACCCGGGACACGGCTTGTTTTGGTGGATTTCATATCCCCGGCGCAATAAATATCGGATTTGAAAACCAGATGGCCAACTGGATCGGCATGGTTGTTGATCCTCTGGACAAGCTACTGCTGGTGGTGGATCACCGGGATAGGTATGAAGAAATGACGACGCAACTGCACAGAATCGGTTATGATAATATATATGGTTATCTTTCGGGCGGCATAGCCGCCTGGATTTCCAGCGGCATGCCCATTGACAGCTTATCGCCGATCTCCGCCCAAATACTTAAACAGAAATTGGACAAGAAGGATTTCGGCCAAATCGTGGATGTTCGGACCCCCGAAGAAAGGGCGCAAGGCCATATACCGGATTCATGGCACATACCCATGACCGATATTCTGGAAAAAAGTCCGGACATTCCGAAAGATGAAGAAGTAATTGTGGTTTGCAGCACCGGATATAGGTCTAATATCGTCGCAAGCCATCTCAAACAGGATGGATTCAGCCACGTGCACAGTCTGGCTGGAGGCCTCATTGCCTGGCAGAATGCAGGCTATGGTCTTGTAGACTGAATCGTGGTCGATCTTAAAGTTGCCAGTTTAAGGGAGCTAGATGCATGATATTTATTGGGTGAAGATCTTTTCCTTCTTGTTCCCAAGCCGGAGCTTGGGAACGAGGGGAAACGGAGCTGATGCGCTTGCTGCTTCAAGGCCATCTGGATCTACCTCAGAGGGTCACCCTGGATGTCGTTCTATAAGATCCGCACCCAATGGATTTTTGCAATCTTATGGATTTTTAAGTTGCAACTTTGTCCACTTTTACTCTGCAACAAAGAATATCGTTCAAAAAGATCTGCAGCCATGGAACTTCAGGTTAATCGCGCTTTTTGGGTTGCATGGGGGTCTTCGGATGCGGTTGGGTGACGAAAGGTGTGCTTGACAAGGGCTGCCTTTTTTTTCTATGTTGCATTAACAGGTCTTGCGGGTCAAAAGGATAGAGGGGAAGCCGTGGGCGGTGCAAGTCGATTTTTTATGTATTTTTTTTATCGGCCGAAGAGCCGACGGCTGACCCGCCTTTAGTCCACGCCAAAATGGGGATGGTGTCAAGGCCGCGGGTTCAGCCCGCGGCCTTTTTTGCTTGTGCGCCGGGCTGAGGAGGCGGTGGACGGCGCCTGGAGCCCGGCGGGAGACTTCGAGGACCGCCATGAAGGAAGCGTGGGTGCAGTTGGAAGAATGGTCCAAGGATCTTGCGACGACGCCGCTGGAAAGCGGGGCCGCGGCCTTGGTATTTACTCCGGGCTACGCTCAGAGCGCCAGGGGGTCTTGGGCGGCTCAGAGTGATTGCCGAGGACGGAGATCCGACGCCGGGAAAGGACGTCTTCTTCCTGGAGCACAAGACGGCGAGGGACGAGCGGAAGAGGGGACTCTTTTCCTTCAAAACGCGGAGACCGTGTGTCTTGTGACCTCGGAAGGGGAAGCGCGTTCCGTGGCGGCTCTGGAGCCGGCTGACGCGGTGTTGGTATCCATGGAGGCCGGGGCCCGCCGTTTCGGGAGGTCCGTTGAAGAAACCATTTGGGAGAAATGACCGTGACCGAAGAAATCCAAGCGTTGCGAGAAGGGATCGACGGACTGGACCGGGAACTGCTCGAGTTGCTGAACCGGCGCATGGATTATGCCCGGAGGATCGGGGAAATCAAGGCGCGCCACGGGATCGATCCGTTTGATCCCGCGCGGGAAGAGGCCATCTGCCGGTGCCTCACCGCGCGGAACCGCGGGCCGCTTTCCGACGAATCGGTTCGGGCCATCTACCGGGAAATCCTCGCCGCATCGCGAATCCTGCAGCAGCCCCTCGGCGTCGCCTTCCTCGGCCCCGAATGGACCTATTCCCACCTGGCGGCGATTTCGCTTTTCGGACATAACGCCCGCTACGTACCGCACCGCACGCTCATCGACGTCTTCGATGCCCTCAACAAAAACCTGGCCCACATCGCCCTGGTCCCCGTGGAAAATTCGCTGGAAGGAGGCATCGCTCAGACCATGGACCTCCTCTACGAGCGGCCGGTGGTGATCGTTCGGGAATGTTACCTGGAAATCGCCCACTGCCTGGCGGGACGAGGCGGCGAAGTGGCCGCGGTCAAACGCATCTACGGTCATCCTCACGCCCTGGCCCAATGCCGCCGCTGGGTCTTTGAAAACCTGCGCCATGCCGAATTACACGAGAGCGCTTCCACGGCCCAGGCCGCCCAGCATGCCGCCAAGGACCCGGAGGGTGCCGCCATCTGCAGCCTGCAGGCCGCCTGCCATCACGGCCTGAAGATCCTCGCGGAGCGGGTCGAAGACCATTCGGGGAACACCACGCGCTTTTTTGCTTTGGGTCATCGAAAGAACGCCCCCACGGGACACGACAAGACGAGCATTCTCTTCGCCGTTCCGGACAAACCGGGGGCCCTCTACACGGCTCTGGAACCCTTCGCCAGGTGGCAGCTCAACATGACCCGGATCGAGTCTCGACCCAACCGGTTGATGCCTTGGCAGTATCTTTTCTTTTCCGACTTCGAAGGCCACCGGGACGATCCCCAGATAGAGGACTCGCTTCAGGCGCTTTCCGAGCGGACCTCATTTCTGAAAATTCTGGGTTCCTACCCGAGAAGCGATCCAATGAAACCCATCCGGTTCGATTTCGAGAAGGTACGCTTCGGTGGTGAAAACTGACAGTCTTCCCGGCCCTCTCTGCGGCTGCCTGTGGGACGCGGCGCCGGAGACGCTCGCCCCCCTTCTTGCGGGAGTCCCTGTGGATCTGGTGGAATGGCGTATGGATCTGTCCTCCTCCCAACCGTTGCGCGAGGCGCTGCTCGGAGCGTTGAAAGAGATCGAAAGCACACGGCGGCGGCCCCTTCTCGTGACCAACCGGCCGGTGCGCCAGGGCGGGCGCTTCGAGGGAAGCGAGGCTCGAAGGATCGATCTTCTGCGGTGCGCCGTTTCGGCGGGTGCTGAATGGGTGGACCTGGAAGAGGATGTGCCGCCCTCGGTCGTCCGCGAATTCCGGAGCCTGGGTGCGGGGGTGGTGATTTCCCACCACGACTTCGGCGGCACGCCCCCCGATTCGGAAATCCGCGGGATACTGGAACGGATGGCCGCGAAGGAACCCGATGTGCTCAAGTTTGCCTCGCTCGCACGTTCCGCCGCGGACCCGCTCCGCCTGCTGGCGTGGATCGCCGGATCCGAAGCTCGCCAGGATCTTCCGCTAATCGCCTTCTGCATGGGAACGCTCGGCCGGTGGTCACGGCTGGTGAGCATCATCCTGGGCAGTCCCTGGACCTACGTTCAGCTTCCGGGACACGGCGAAGCGGCGCCGGGGCAGTTCGAAGCGGAAGAGGCGAGGCGGCTTCTGGGAGCGCTGGGTGGATAATTCCCGCTCCAGATCCAGAGATCGCCGCACGATTTTTTTTCGTGGAACCCCAGGAGTGTGTCCGAGAATTAGTATACATAACATTTCCACCTTGTTCCCAAGCTCCAGCTTGGGAACACAGCTGTGCAGAAGCTCCAGCTTCGATTCCCATGAGGCTGTTCCTAAGCCAGAGCTTGGGAACGAGGGGAATTGCGTTGCCCCGAAGGGTTGATTCTGTGTTCTCGGACACGCTCCTAGACGAAGGTTTTCGGGAGGCAGCCATGGACGCGGTTCGACCCGTTCATGAACAGCTCTATGCAGTAATCGGCCATCCGGTGGGTCACAGCCTGAGCCCGGCCATGATGCGGGCGGCCTTCGCCCACCTCGGATACCCGGCGGTTTACTTGGCGCTGGATGTGGCGTCGGCTTCGGAAGGCCTGGATCTTCTTTACCGGGTGGGCTTCCAGGGACTCAGCGTGACGATTCCGCACAAGGAAGCCGCTCTGGGTCGTTGCGTGAGCGTGGACGAAGGGGCGCGGGCCGTCGGGGCGGTGAACACCGTGCGCCGGACCGCCTCCGGCTGGGAGGGCCGGAACACGGACTGGCTGGGTGCCGTCCGGGCGCTCCAACGGAAGGGCCCCTTCAAGGGACGAACGGCGCTGGTGATCGGGGCGGGTGGTGCCGCGCGGGGCGTAGTGTACGGACTCATGCAGGGTGGAGCCGCCGTCGCGGTGACCAACCGGAGCCCGGAACGCGGACAGGCCCTGGCCCGCGGTTTTCATTGCGATTTCGCCGCCTTCGAAGACCTCGGAACGCGGTCTTTCGACCTTGTGGTTCAAACGACTTCCGTAGGCATGACGGGCCAGCCCGATGCTCTGCCTCTTCCGCCGGGCTTTTTCCGGGCCGGGATGACGGTCATGGACATCGTGTATCGGCCCCTGTGGACCCGTTTTCTCAAAGAAGCCCGCGATGCGGGTTGCGAGACGGTGACGGGCCTCGACATGCTCCTTTACCAGGGCATGGCGCAGCTCGAATGGTGGACCGGTCTCAAAGCCCCGGAGGAGGTCATGCGCCGGGCCTTGGAGGCCGCGCTGGAGCCGGGCGAGGACCCGGCGGGCCGGTGAAGGGGGGCTTGGGTCCGCGAGGCTTCGTCCAGAACCAGGAAGCGTGGAAAGGGTGAACCATGGCCAAGACCGTTGAAACCATCCAGCCCGTTGAACGGATCCGGGGGCGGGTCCGGGTGCCCGGTTCCAAGTCCGTTACCCACCGGGCGCTGATGCTGGCCGCTCTGGCGCGGGGGGAAAGTGAGATCCTCGATGCCCTTCGCGCCGAAGATACGGAACTCACCGCCCGGGCGCTGGAGCACCTCGGGGTCACCGTGGCATGGGACGACCGGAGGGTGCTGGTGCATCCTCCCGCGTCGCGGTGGGAGCCGTCGCCTGAAGCCATCCACCTGGGAAACAGTGGAACCAGCATGCGCCTGCTGCTCGGGATCGCGGCGGCCGGAAAGGGGGATTTCGTCTTCGATGGGACGCCGCGGCTTCGAGAGCGCCCCGTGGGGCCGGTAATCGACGCGCTCCGCCGCCTGGGGGTTCGAGCCGCCTACCTCGGTCGAGAGGGTTATCCGCCGGTTCAGCTCCAAAGCGACGGCCTTACCGGCGGATCCGTTTGGGTGGATGCCCGTGAGAGCAGCCAGTTCGTCTCGGCCCTCGTGATGGCCGCCTCGGCCGCTCGAAGCGACGTCGAAGTATGCTGGGAAGGTAAGGCGGCCTCGCTGCCTTACCTGCACCTGACCGTCGAAATGATGCGCCGCGTGGGCCTGAGGGCGGACTGGATCGGGTCGAACGGCATCATGGTTCCCGGAAGGCAAGAGGTCCGGGGATTTCGATACCGGGTCGAAGGCGATTGCTCTTCGGCGTCCTACTTTTGGGCCGCAGCCGCCTTGACCGGGGGTGAGGTCTTCACGTATCCTTTAACCGCTGACGCACTCCAAGGGGACTGCCGCTTCCTTGCCGTACTCGAAGCCATGGGCTGCACGGTGGTCTGGGAAGAAGAGGGGGTGCGCGTCGTGGGACCGGAACGACTCCGCCCCGTGGATCTGGGCATGAACGACATGCCCGACATGGTGCCCACGCTGGCGGTGCTGGCGGCGTTCGCCCCGGGAACCACCAGGATCCGGAACGTCGCCCACCTCAGAATCAAGGAATCGGACCGGATCCGTGCGGTGGCGGAGGAGCTGGCGAAACTCGCCGTCCCCGTCGATGAGTTGCCCGACGGCCTCGTGATTTCCGGCGGAGGCGTCAAAGGGGCGGTGGTGGAAGCCCACGACGACCACCGGATCGCCATGGCGTTCGCTGTGGCCGGGTTGAAAGTCCCCGGGATATCGATCGCCGGGGCGGAAACGGTTTCCAAATCCTTTCCCAAGTTTTGGGAGGTTTTTCGAAAACTGAGCCATGGCTAGACTTCGACTTCAGACGGTCTTCCGCGATCATCCCGCCTTCTGTTTGCTTTCATCTTTCATGGCGTTTGTGGTGCTGTGCGGCGTTTCAACCCCCCGCCAAACCGCCGCCGCCAAAAACACACTCATCAGCTGGTCCGGTCATCTGGAACGCCTCCGGAAGGTGGCGGATGAGATCGGGATCCAGGTCGTTCGACTTCCCCGGGGTCAAGTCGTTTGGGAATACCAGCCTCAAATCCCCCTGGTCCCGGCTTCTCTGGCCAAGGTCCTCACTTCCTACGCAGCCCTGGAGCATCTGGGGGCGTCCCACACCTTCAGGACGGGCATTTGGGCCCTCCAGGCGCCGAGAGGCGGCGTCATCTCCGGAAACGTATGGATCCGGGGGGAAGGAGACCCGTACCTCCTTACGGAAAAGGCGTGGCTGCTGGCTTTGAAGCTCAAAGCCCTGGGCGTGGAACGCATTTCCGGGGGCGTTCTGGTGGACAACAGCTTTTTCAGCCCCCCCGTGGAACGGCTCTGCATCGACGGCCGGTGTGAGCGGCCGCACAACCCGGTGATCACGCCCACCGCCTTCAATTTCAACACGTTGCAATTCCAGCTCTACCCCGGTGCGGCAGCGGGAAGCCCGGTTTACGTCACCTGGTTTCCGCCCGGAAGTTACGTGGCCGTCGAAAACCGGGCGCAGACCGTGGCTTCGAACGGCAAGCTTTCCGTGGGGCTGGTATCGCTGGGTGTCAAGGAAGGCGGGAGGGAAGCCTTTCGCCTGACGGGGACGGTACCCGTGGGCATTCAGAATCCCCTGGAATACCGGGTAAACGTGGCGGATCCTGAAGCCTTCACGGCGCAAAGCTTTCGGGAGCTGCTCCGGCAATGCGGGATCACGGTGACCGGTTCCGAAGCCGGAGCGGGCAGGGTGCCGAGCGGCGCGAAACTGCTGACCTTCCACCATTCCCCGCCGCTGGGGGACCTGCTTTTCGGCCTCAACCGCTACAGCAACAATTTCATGGCGGAGGTGCTCCTGAGGGACCTGGGGGCGACCCGGTCCGGCGATTCTTCGAGCTCCTTGACCGCGGGCCTGCAGGTCTTGCGGGAAAGCCTCCTACGTCTGGGACTCCACCCGGAGGAATTCCAACTGGACAGCGGATCCGGGCTGAGCCGGACCAGCCGCGCCAGCGCCCGGACGTTCTGCAAGGTGTTGGAAGCCGTTTACATGGACTTCACGGCGGCTCCCGAGTTCGTTTCCTCACTGGCCCAAAACGGCCACGACGGGACGTTGCGGCGGCGCCTTCGGACCGACGCGCTCCTGGTCCGCGGAAAGACGGGGACCCTCAGTCAGGTGATCACCTTCTCTGGATACGTGTCCGATTCTCACGGCAAGGTTTACGCCGTTACGGTCCTTTTGAACGGTGTGAAAAACAACTGGGAGGGTCGAAGGGCCCTGGACGCATTCGTGCGCGACGTCCCGCGGCTCGCCGGGTAGGAGCGTGTCCGGGAATCGGTTTCACGGCTCTTTTGTAGGAGCCGGCTTGCCGGCGATCAGGGTCAACGGAGCATCACCGGTTTTACGGATCGCGGCGGGGGCGCCGCTCCCACAACGACCATCATCGCGGCGAGGGCGCCGATTCACAACCGCATTTGAGCGGAGGGTGACCATGAGCGCGAATGTTCAGGTGAAGCCTTACGAGGAACTGTCCGAAGCAGAACTGATTCCCTGGATCATGGACGGGTTGCGCCGGACCATCGTGCACTACGGATGCTGGTTCCGGGAAGTGGAGTACCAGCTCGGGATGGAAAAGGCCATGGAGGTGGAAGCGGAAGCCGGCGATGCGGCCTTCGCCATCATCTTGAAGCGCCTGTCCCGGGTGCTGGGGTTCGAAATGGAAGACGGAATGCCCAAGGCGTTAAAATCACTAAGTAAAGATAAGCTGATGGAACTCATGGAGGCCGTGGGGACCAACTGGCTGGCCAACGACGGGGTTTGGTTTCAGGCCGTTGAGAAACGCCACGGGATGTACGCGGCCAAGCGCTGCAACGACACCTGCTGGACCCGCTTTTCCCCGTACGAAGCGCTCCGCATCAAACGGCTTCTGAATCTGCCGGCTCTTCCGGGACTGGAAGGCCTGAAGGCGGCCCTGGGGTACCGCCTTTACGCGCGCGTCAACGAGCAGACCATCGAGGATGTGGATGAGCGGTCGTTCATATTCCGGATGGTGGAATGCCGGGTTCAGAGCGCTCGAAAGCGCAAAGGACTGGATGACTATCCCTGCAAATCCGCCGGACTGGTGGAATATCCCTATTTCGCCGCCGCCATCGATCCCAGGATTCAGACCGAATGCGTGGGATGCCCTCCGGACCCGCACCCGGAAGAGTGGTGGTGCGCCTGGAAGTTCACGCTCAACGAATAATGCGCGACGTTCAGAAGGCGGCGGCGCTTCGCGATCACGCTCGGGGATGGCTTTTCCGGTTCCGGGAAGCGCCGGTGGCGGGGCGTCGACTGTTGCACAAACAGCACACTCAGGAACGCTGGTGTTGTCTTTGAGCCACAGCGGCGGCTGCGGCGGATCTCCGGCCTGAGAGGGGCGCTGCGGCCCATGAGCCGTCATGTGGCTGATTTGACTGAGGAATGATGGCAGCCGGTAAAATCATCCCGTTGTTGGTTATATGGTATGGCCCTTGCTCCAATAGGGAGTCGAGGAGGAACGAGACCGTTGAAATACGACCTGTTCAATCAGCACACCATTCAAGCGGAAGTTGGATTTGGCGGGACGGGGCTGCATTCGGGGGCTCAAGTGAATGTGGTACTCCGTCCCGCGCCTCCTGACCATGGCATCGTATTCCACCGGGTCGACCAGCCGTGGGCGCCGCGGATTCCGGCCCGCTATGACCGTGTGGTGGACACCTCGCTTGCGACGGTGATCGGCGGCGGCGGGGTCACGGTGGGCACCATAGAGCATTTTATGGCGGCGGCCCGCGTGGTTGGAATCGACAACCTGTGCGTGGAGATCGACGGGCCGGAAATGCCGGTCTTGGATGGAAGCGCCGCCCCGTTCCTGGACATTTTCAAGCAGGCGGGGCTTAGGGCGCAGGGCGCCGTCAAGACATGCCTCAGGATCGAGCATTCCTTCATGGTTCAACATGGAGATGCGTTCATCAAGGTGCGTCCGGCGGATGCGTTGCACATCCACTACACCATTGAATTTCCTCACCCCTTGGTGGGCCGCCAGTCTTACAAGTGGACCCTGGAGGCGGGTACGTTCGCCCGGGAACTGGCAGGTGCCCGGACCTTCGGCTTTCTGAAAGACGTTCAGTACCTGCAAAGCAAGGGGCTGGCGCTGGGCGGGTCCCTGGAAAACGCCGTGGTCTTCGACGAGCACGGGGTGTTGAACGGAGAAGGGCTGCGCTTCGGCGATGAGTGCGTCCGGCACAAGGTGCTGGACTTCATCGGTGACCTGGCCTTGTGCCCGTTTCCTGTCTTCGGTGCGTTCGAGGTTCACAAAGGCGGCCATGCACTCCACAACCGGTTGCTTCGGGAAATGTTTCAGCGGCCGGGATATGCGCGGTTCGTGACGCCGGCGCCTCTGATGCCGTCCGCCCGGGTGGGCGGACCGTTGCCTTCCCTGTATTGGGAGCCGCTTTCGCTGAAGCGGTCCTGACGGCGGAGCCTTCGGGCTTTGTTGGCACCTGGGGGCTTCACGCCCCGCCTGCCGAACCTCATCACGATTTTCCGCGAAATCACCGCTAAGAAAAGACCTACTGCATCCTTGTCACGATAGGGGGCCTCCGCTACAATCGTGCCTTCATGATTCCCGTGCGTCGGCGGAGGCGGCTCGATTCATGCGTTTTCTCACGATTGGCTTCTGTGTTGGTGCCTTCCTTGTGGCATGCCTGGTTCCCGGCGAGGTTCCCGCAGCCGGCGAGGCGGAAATCGTCGGGCTTCAAGTTTTCCGGGACCCGCCGAATCTGAAGGTCAGCTTCCGGATCGAGAATCCCTTCACGCCCCAAATGGACGAAGCCATCGTGAGCGGCATCCCGATCACGTTCCGAATCTTTCTGGTGCTGGAAACCCCCGGCCTCCCGTTGATGCGCACGAACCTCTTGGACCAGACTTTCGAACATTCCATGAAGTACGATACATTGCATAATCAGTTCCAGGTCAGGCGGACGGAATTTCCGGGGGAAATGCTGCTCACGGCGGACCATGAAAAGGCCAAGCAGTGGATGAGCGAGGTGACCGGCATTTCGATCATCCCGCTATGGCGACTCACCAAGGGGCAGGAGTATCGGTTGAGAGTGAAGGCCGAATTGTCCAAGGTCCGGTTACCTCTTTTTTATCGATACATATTTTTCTTTGTCTCCCTCTGGGATTTCGAGACCGGTTGGGCCCAAATTGAGTTTATTTATTAGATGTTTCCATGAATTATCCTGATTTTTCTACGATTCGAAAGCGCCGCCGCCGGGAACGGGTGTGGGTGGCGGTGATCCTAGCCCTCCTGCTCATCTTCGGTTTTTTCGAAGGGTGGTTTTTCCAGTTCCAGTCGGACCTTCCCCTGGTCGGGAACATCCTCCTTTTCGCCCTGATCAACCTGAATGTTCTGCTGCTGTTGCTGCTCTTCTACGTGCTCATGCGCCACATCGTGAAGCTCATATTCGAGCGGCGCCGGAACATCCTGGGGCATCGGCTGCGCACGCGGCTGGCCATCGCCTTCGCCTGCCTTGCGCTGATCCCCACGCTCCCGCTCTTCGGGTTGGCGACTCAGTTCATTTCCTTCAGTCTGGAATACTGGTTTAGCTCGCAGGTGGAACGGTCCCTCGAAGAAAGCATGCTCTTCGGCAAGCAGTACCTGGAGGAAGAGACTCGGAAGCTGCTCGCCGACGGGGACAGCCTTTCCGTGGAATTGATCGGGGTCGGGGGAACCGCTGAAGATTTGGCCCGAACGCAACCGGATCGGCTGCCCGATGGACTCCTGGAGCGCTACCGGTTGAGCGGGCTTTTTGTCGCCTCAGCCGGCGGCAAGGTCTTCTGGCAGCGATGGGATGAAGACGGGCCGACCTTCGATGCGGCGGCTCTCAAGGCGGTGATGGAGGAAGCGCTTCAGCGGGAACTGAAAAGCCAGCTGGTACCGTTGGAAAAGGGGTCGGAAGCGCTGATCGCTCTGCGTGAAGTACCCATCGCCACGCCGCTTTCCGATCCGCCGCGGCTGTTCATCGGGTTGGTGCGGAAACTGCCCGCAGGTGTCAGCGAACGGCTGAACGCCGTGACGTCCGGCTACGAAAATTACCTGCAGCTGAAACTGCTTCAGGAGCCTCTGAAAACCAGCCATCTCATCACCTTTTCCATCATCACGCTGCTGGTCATATTTGCGGCCATCTGGTTCGGCCTGTTTCTCGCCAAGAGCATCACCGTGCCCATTCAGGGGCTTCTCCAAGCCATGGAAAGGGTGGCGCAGGGTGACCTGAACGTGCAACTGGACTGGGACCGGGAAGACGAACTGGGGATGCTGGTGAAGTCGTTCAATCGGATGGTTCACGACCTTCGGTTGAGCCGCGAGCAGCTGGCGAGTGCCTACGAGGCGCTGAAGGCGGGCAATGAGGAACTGGAAGCCCGACGCCGCTACATTGAAATCATTTTGAGGAACATCGGGGCGGGGGTGGTGAGCGTGGACGCCGACGGCGTGGTGCGGACTATAAACAAGTCGGCGGAAGCCATGTTCGGGTTTCGGGCGGAGGAAGTGAGCGGCCGTTCGTACACGGACCTGCTGCAGCCGGATCACCTGGAAATCGTGAAGGCGTTCATGAGTGCCTCCAGCGTGGGGCGCCAGGCGAACGTGGAAAAACAGTTCCAGGTGATGGTGGGCAACCGGCCGTTGGTGCTTCTCATCAAGGCGACGCTTCTCAGAGACGAATCGGGGCGGTACCTGGGCGTGGTGGTGGTCTTCGACGACCTGACGGAACTGGAGAAGGCGCACCGCATGGCCGCCTGGCGGGAAGTCGCCCGGCGGATCGCTCACGAAATCAAGAACCCGCTGACCCCCATCCAGCTTTCGGCTCAGAGGCTCCGGCGGCGGTATCCCGAGCTGTTGGAGGCGAAAGAGGGGATCCTGGACGAGTGCACCCGGACGATCATCGACCAGGTGGAACAGATGAAGCGGTTGGTGAACGAGTTTTCCACCTTTGCGAGGCTGCCCAGCGCCAACCCGGCGCCTTGCCACCTGGGAGACCTGGTCCGCGAATGCCTCGGCCTGTACCGTCACACGTACGGCCGGATCAGTTTCGACGTTTCTATGGCCCCGGATTTTCCGGTGCTTCGGCTTGACCGGGACCAGTTCCGGCAGGTGATGATCAATCTGCTGGAAAACGCGGTCCAGGCTATGGACGGTTCCGACGGGCGGGTGGAGGTGCGCCTCACCTACGATCCGATCCTTCGGATCGCCCGGCTGGAATGCGCCGATACCGGCCAGGGGTTGCGCCCGGAAGACAAATTGAGGATATTCGAGCCGTATTATTCGACCAAAGAGAAAGGGACGGGTCTGGGGCTGGCGATCGTTTCGAACATCGTAGCCGACCATAACGGCTACATCCGGGTTCGGGACAACCAGCCCAAAGGAACCGTGATCGTGATCGAACTGCCCGCTGTGTAGCGTGAAAACGGCGGCGGACGAAGTTGAAACGGGTTGGCCGCGATGAAAGAACGCATATTGGTCGTCGACGACGAGGCGAGCATTGTCCAGTCGCTGAGTGGGGTACTGGAAGACGAAGGCTACCAGGTCTTGTCCGCGGGTTCCGGAGAAGATGCCCTGAAGGAGATCCGGAAGGAACCGCCCGACCTGGTGCTGCTCGACATCTGGCTTCCCGGAATGGACGGGCTCACCGTGCTGGAGCGCCTCAAGAGAACGTCTCCCGGGATTCCCGTCATCATCATCAGCGGACACGGGAATATCGAAACGGCGGTCAAGGCGACCCGCATGGGGGCGTGCGACTTTGTGGAGAAGCCGCTTTCCATCGAACGCATCCTGGTTTCCGTTCAGAACGCCCTGCAGATTTCGAGGCTGGAAGCCGAAAACCGCCTTTGGCGTCAGAAGGCGGAAAAGCGCTACGACATCACCGGGGAAAGTCCCGCCATCAAGGCGCTCCGCGACCAGATCGCCCGGGCCGCCCCGAGCAACGCGACGGTACTCGTCACCGGCGAAAACGGAACGGGGAAGGAACTGGTAGCACGATCCATCCATCGCTTGAGCGGGCGCCGGGACCAACCCCTGGTGGAAGTCAACTGCGCGGCGATCCCCGAAGAGCTGATCGAAAGCGAATTGTTCGGCCACGAAAAGGGCGCTTTCACGGGAGCCCAGGAACGGCGGCGGGGGAAATTCGATCTGGCCGACGGAGGGACCCTCTTCCTGGACGAAATCGGTGACATGAGCCTCAAGACCCAGGCCAAGATCCTGCGGATCATCCAGGAACAGGCCTTCGAACGGGTGGGCGGCACCCGGACCATCCGCGTCGACGTCCGGATCGTCGCCGCGACCAACAAAGACCTGCAGCAGGAGATCGTTGCCGGCCGCTTCCGCCAGGACCTCTATTTTCGCCTCAACGTGATCCCGATCCACGTGGCGCCGCTTCGCGAGAGGGTCGAAGACATTCCGCTCCTGGTGGAAGATTTCCTGGCCGAACTGGCCCAGGAAAGCGCGTTGGGCCGGAAACGAATCGCCCCGGCCGTCTACGGATACCTGCAGCGGCATCCGTGGCCCGGCAACGTCCGGGAACTCAAGAACTTCGTCGAACGGCTCGTCATCATGACGCCGGGGCCGGAAATCGAGGTGAAAGACCTCCCGGCCGACTTTCTGGATCAGCTCGAAGAACGGCCGCGCAGCGGCGATCTTTACCGCTTGGAAACCTTCAAGGAGGCTCGGAGCTTTTTCGAACGCGAGTTCCTGTCTCGAAAGCTCAGGGAAAACGGCTGGAACGTGTCGCTCACGGCCTCGAAGATCGGTCTGGAGCGCACGTATCTTCACCGCAAGATGAAGGCCCTGGGGATCGGGGGAAACGATTGAACCTGCACCTTGACACGGTGGGGGGATGGTGTTACACCCCTCCGCACAAGCTGTCGGGGCGTGGCGCAGTCTGGTGAGCGCACTAGCATGGGGAGCTAGGGGTCGGCGGTTCAAATCCGCCCGTCCCGACCAGCACGGTAAGTCAAGGGGCTGAGGATCAGCCCCTTTCTTCGTATTGAAAACGGTTGCCTTTTACAATGGACACGTCATTCTGTGGAGCTGTAATAGCGAGTTTAGATCATGCGAGAACTATCGTGCCACAGGGGGGGGATTGCTTAATGAGTACCAGAAAGAATGGAGGTTCTAAGGTATGAGAAAAGTTATGTGCACGTTTATTGCGGTGATGATGTATCTTGGTTTTGCATGTGGTTTTCTTGGGTGTCAATCAGAGGAGAAGAGCTCTCCGCCTTCAGAGTCAGGAAGCGTAGCACCTCAACAGTAAAAAGTAAAAACTGAGTCTTGAGGTTCTGTCTCATCCTGGGGCCGAAGCTTTGCCGGAACCTGTCGATGATTTTCACAACACGTAGAACCGGGTTGATCCACGCTGCCTCCGGCAATGGTAGAGGCATTGGCACCCCCCCTGTAGCAGGACAGTTGTCGCATGATCTAAATCCGTCAATATTCCAAGGGTTGGACCAGAACAAATGCGCGAAAAAGTTCATAGGATTCTCACATGTTATAAAAAATAGTTTCCCCTCGTTCCCAAGCTCCGGCTTGGGAACGCCCTGCCCGGGAAGCTCCAGGTTCGCCTCACCGTAAAGGATTCGTAGCGTAGAAAATAATAGACTTAATATTTGATGCCAAATTCTATTTCCCCTCCCCTTGTGGGAGGGGATTAAGGGGAGGGGAATGAAGGGAGCCGGCCTGGATCTCGAAGTGCTCTTTGCGGGTTAAGAGCGGGATCCACGCTAGAATAATAAATGTGACGAAGTAGGGGTGTTCCCCTCGTTCCCAAGCTCCGGCTTGGAAACGCCCTCACCGAAGCTGGAGCTTCTGCACAGTTGTGTTCCCAAGCTGGAGCTTGGGAACAAGGTGGATGGTGTGGAGCTTGGGAACAAGGTGGATGGTGTGGAGCTTGGGAACAAGGTGGATGGTGTGGAGCTTGGGAACAAGGTGGATGGTGTGGAGCTTGGGAACAAGGTGGATGGTGTGGAGCTTGGGAACAAGGTGGATGGTGTGGAGCTTGGGAACAAGGTGGAAAATCACACCGTCCGCCGGCCCATACGCATGTGGGAACGCCCCATTGTGGGAGCGGCGCCCTTGCCGCGATGAGCAACGACCTTCATCGCGGCGAAGGCCGCTCCTATAAGGGACAAGGAACCTCAGGGCGCGACATTCATGGGCTTGTTTTTGTACAAGCTCAGAGGGGAGCGCCCCGGCGGGGTACCTATGGAGCGATCCACCGAACCGGAACCTTCCCGTGCAAAAACGCCTTCACTTCCCCGATGCCCACCTCGCGGCGGTGGAAGATCCCGGCGGCCAGTGCAGCTTCAGCCCGCGTTTTGGTGAAAACCTCCAGGAAGTGGTCGGCGCAGCCCGCCCCGCTTGAGGCGATCACCGGGATGGTGACGGCCTCCCGCACGGCGCGGATAAGCTCCAGGTCGAAGCCCAGGTTGGTTCCGTCCCGGTCGATGCAGTTGAGGAGAATTTCTCCCGCTCCCAAGTCCTCGCATACGCGGGCCAAGGTCACGGCGTCCACGTCCCGCCCCTCACGGCCGCCCTTTACCGTACACTGGTACCAGCAGAAGCGTTCCCCGTTGGGGCCGGGCGTGTCGGTTTCGATCACGGGGTGAGGCACCGCGCCGGGCGAGGCCGCGTACACCCGCCGCGGATCGATGGAGACGACCACGGCCTGGCTGCCGTACACCCGGGAGATCTCCTCGATAGCGCTCCGCCCCGTGGGGCCGCCCGCCTTCAGGACCTCTTCCACGATGGCCACGGCGTCGCTTCCGATGGACACCTTGTCGGCTCCCGACCGGAAGTATTCAGAAGCCACCTGGAGAGCCCCGTAGCGGGTGCCGTCCTTATCGGTGTAGTCGCGAATGCCCCCGCCGATGGTGAGCGGCACGAAGACCTTTTCCGACGTCCTCCGAAGGACCTCCAGCATGGGCAGGTCCTTCAAGGGGAAGTCGCGAAAGCCGGTGATATTGAGAAAGGTGATTTCGTCGGCGCCTTCTTCGTAGTAGCGGCGGGCCAGATCCACGGGCTTTCCCAGGTTGCGCACGTGGCCCTGTTCACGCACGTCGTACCGGTCGCCCTTCGTGACCACCAGATCCCCCTGGTCGTTGGCCCGTACGTCCAGGCAGGCGATGATCCGTTTGGCCGGCTCGGTCTTGGGTTCCACCACCGGCGGCAGCACCGGGGCGGCCTTCCCATCCAGGAAATTTTCCAGGATCTTCAGCCCCACGGGACCGCTCTTTTCCGGATGAAACTGGACGGCCGCAACCCGGCCTTGCTGGACGGCGCTCACAAATGCCACGCTGTAGTCGGTGACGGCCAGCACGACGGACGGATCCTCCGGATCCACGTAGTAAGAGTGGACGAAGTAGACCCTTTCGTTCCCCTCGAGGCCGTGAAAGAGGCCGGACGGTTTCCTCGCCCTAAAGCCGTTCCAGCCGATATGAGGCACGGCGAGATCCACCCGGAACCGTCGAACGATCCCCGGCAGGAATCCCAAGCCGTCTTCGCCCGGTGCTTCTTCACTTCCCTGGAAGAGGGCCTGCAGGCCCAGGCAGATTCCCAGAAACGGCCGATCGGCATTGAGATAGGCCACGAGGGGTTCCACGTAGCCGCGATGCCTCAGCACCCGCATCATCTCCCCGAAGGCCCCCACGCCGGGAAAGACAAGCCTTTCCGCCTGCAGGATGTCCTCCGGGCGCTCCACGAAGCGAACATCCCGGCCGAGACTCCGAATGGCGTTCACCACGCTGCGAACGTTTCCCGCACCATAGTCGAGCACCGTCACCATAAGCGGCGTCTCCTCTCTTCCGTTGAAAACCGCATGATAGGGGGCTTAGGTTCCTTCCTCGCGCAGGAGCGTTTCACGATCAGCACATCTAGGCTGACACATGCCCTGCAGGAGCCGGTTTGCCGGCTATTAGGGTCAACGCGGCATTAACGCGGCATTGCCCGGTTCCACCTTGTTCCCAAGCTCCAGCTTGGGAACACAACTGTGCAGAAGCTCTAGCTTCGTAACATTTTGAGATGTTACGAAGGCCGCTCTTACAGGATGAAGGAACCTCGTGGGCCGACTTTGATACACCCGTTTTCGGACAAGCTCCTATGAACCGTTGCGCTGGAGGGTCTCTCTCTTTTTCTTGAGTTGCACGAGCACATGAGGCCGGTCGGTGATGATGCCGAATACGCCCATGTCCCGGAACCGCTCCAGGTCCTCCCGCTCGTTGACGGTCCACGCGATCACCGGAATGTCTTCCTCCCGGCACCGCCGGAGGTTTTCTTCGTGCAAGATCGCCGCCTTGGGGTGATACGTGTCCGCTCCCAGGCGCCGGACGGCCGCCACGGGGTCCTGGAAGGGGTTTTGGCTCAGGATCCCCACAGGCAGGGAGGGTTCCAGAGACTTCACCCGAAGGACGGCATCCTTATGGAAGGACGAGACGAGCACCGAGCGGGCCATGCCCGTTTCCATGACGATGCGCACCGTTTGTTCCGTCAGGCGGGCCCGGGTCTTGCCGTCGCCCTTGATTTCCACGTTGATCCTCCAGCCCAGGGCTTGGGTCAACAAGAGAGCTTGGCGCAGGGTGGGCAATCGGTGGTGGGTTTCATCTTCGGGGTCCTTGATGGCCTGCAGAATCCATTGGATGGGATCGCCGGGCGGGTCCGCATTCGGCGGATGGACATCTATGTCCAGTTTTTCCAGATCGGCCAGCAGGTAATCCCTCACCCGCCACGGGGACCGCTTCGCGTCCACCTGAGTCGCATTGGACGTGCGCTTCAGCGTGGGATCGTGGATCACCACCGGGACGCCGTCGGCGGACAGCTGCACATCCATCTCCCAGAAATCGGCTCCCACGGCGAAACTGAGCATGGCCGCAGCCAGCGTGTTTTCCGAGGCCAAAGCGCGCCCACCGCGGTGCGCCCCCACGAGGGGAGGACCCCAGGGGGAGTGCCACCGGATCTTCCAATCACTGATAGGGGTCGCCGACAAGCCGGCTCCTCCAAAAGGCCCCTGAAACCTATTCTCGGACACGCTCTCGGCGGAAGACAATGCCAGGGAATTCCGACAAAAGGCGGGAACCGATCCGCCACGCGCTCTAAAGCAACGACTCTCTCCCATCGGCTGTCACGAGGATCCGTGGGAAACTCGAAGCTCGTAGGATAGGTAGACCTTCATGCCCTTTTCGGCAGCGGCCTGTTTCACCTTGGGGGATACCTGGTATGTGACGAGAACCGGAAAGACTTCCATGCCCGAAATTTCCCGGACCCTCGCCATGGTCTTGAGGAATCCGTCCACATCGCGCTTTTTAAGCTGAGACTTGGCTTCGCCGAGGATGGCCACCCGCCGGCCGTTCAGAACGCCGTAACCCCAGATGTTCACTTCCACGTAGCGATTGGGCGCCGTCTCCAGGAAGGTGCAGACCAGCTGCCCATCGATCTCCATCCCGAAGTCGCGGGCCAAAAGATGCGGCAAGGCCCAGATGGCTTCGTCTTCCAGGCGGTATCCCACCGTGTGGGCCAAGCCGCCGAGCATTTCCCGTGTCCTGCGGTGTTCGTCGGTGAGTCTGGCCAACATGACTTCCGTCTTTTTCTGGGCTTCCGCCAATTCTTCGACCCTAGCCTCGGTGCGTTTTTGAGCCTCCGCCAGTTCCTCGACCCTAGCCTCGGTGCGTTTTTGAGCCTCCGCCAGTTCCTCGACCCTAGCCTCGGTGCGTTTTTGAGCCTCCGCCAGTTCCTCGATTTTTTCAGCCAGTCGATCGAGGCGCTGCTCGGTACGGGCTTGGGCTTGAGCCAGTTCGCGGACCACCTGTTTGAGATCGTCGAACTCCTCGCGGGTCACGCGGATTTCACGCACCCGGTCGTCTACGATCGCAACGATCGCCTTGTAGATCTCGCTGGTGATTCCCTGGCCTGTGGTCTGCGGCATGGTTTCCCCGCCTGAGATTCCTTGGTAGCGTAGAGAATAATAGACCTAATATTTGATGGCAAATTCTATTTCCCCTTCTCCCCCGAGACGGATCGGTCTGTCACGACGAAATCGAGCCTAAAATTTGACGCCAAATTCTATTTCCCCTCCCCTTGTGGGAGGGGATTAAGGGGAGGGGAATGTAACTGATTGACATGCGTTAATTTTTTCACCCTCACCCCAACCCTCTCCCATCAAGGGAGAGGGGGATTTTTTTGACAATTCTATTTCCCGTCCCCTTGTGGGAGGGGATTAAGGGGAGGGGAATGTAACTGATTGACATGCGTTAATTTTCTCACCCTCACCCCAACCCTCTCCCATCAAGGGAGAGGGGGATTTTTTTGACAATTCTATTTCCCCTCCCCTTGTGGGAGGGGATTAAGGGGAGGGGGAGAAGGGGATCTTTTTGACCTTCGTTAACCTTTTTGCTTAAGGTCTCCACTTTAGAACGCTACCAATTCCTTTACCTTTTGCAATAATCTCTTTCTAACTTCTGCGCGCTGCGGTCGTCAATGGAAAGTCCGCCGAACCTGGGGGACCTGCCCACGGCTGGACGGTGTTCAAGCCAGAGGCTCGAGGGTCCCTTCCACCACCTCGTATGCCTGATCGGAGAGGCGCTGGACCTGCTCCAGATCGTGGGACACCACCACTTCACGTCTTCGTTGACCAAGGAGGCAGGTTCATGGAAGGGCACCCGCCAGGGCGGCGCCCAAGGCACCCACCACGTCAGGGTCTTCGGCCAGGATCAAGCCGCCGCCGAGCGAATCGCCTATGAGACGAACGATGCAGCGGTTGTGGGCCACGCCGCCCGCGAACACCACGGGCCGCTCCCCGCCCACGCGGCGCAGCATGGCCAGAGTCCGTCGCACCACGGCTTGATGCAGGGCCATGGCGATGTTTTGCGGCCTTTCTCCCCGCGCCATCAAGGAAGTGGCTTCCGACTCGGCGAAGACGGTGCACATACTGTTGAGGGTCACCTGTTTGTCCGCTTCCAGAGCAAAGTCCCCAAATACTTCCAGCGGAACCTGAAGCGAAGACGCCATGAATTCCAGGAACTTTCCTGTGCCGGCGGCGCATCGATCGTTCATTTCGAATCGGACCACCGCGCCTTCCCGGGACAGGGCGATGACCTTGGTGTCCTGACCGCCGATATCCAAAACGGTCCGGGCCTCGGGGACCAAGTGGTGCACTCCCCGGGCGTAGGCCTGAATTTCGGTGATGGTTCGGACCGAAAGCCCCGGAAAGTGTTCCGCCACCAAACGCCGGCCGTAACCGGTGGCAACCACGGGGCACCCGTCGGCATCGGCCAGCAACTTGCGGCACTGGGCCACCGGGTCGAAGGTGGTGGGGACCTTGTCCCAGCTCCAGCGCCCGGTGGCGGGGTCCCAAACAACCCGCTCAATGGAGCGGCTTCCTATGTCGATCCCGATAACAGCCATGGCGGAATGAGCTCCTAACGGATCATCTCCACGAAGGCCTCAACCCGGGTTTTGAGCTGCTCCACGTCCTCCATGCTGTAATCCGTTTCGACGGCCAGCATGGGGATGCCCGCATTGCGAAGGGCCTTTTCCACCTTGAAGCTTTCCATGGCGTAGGGCTGGCAGAAAGACAGACCGTAGTGGATCACGCCTTTCACCTCCAACTCGCGCGCCAGGTCCACGATGTGCTCCAGCCGCTCGGTGTTGGGCGTAAAACAGGCGCAGTCGATCTTCATGTATCGCTCCACGATGGCATCCAGCATCTCTTCCAAGGTTCTACCGCTTTCGTCCACCAGGTCACGGGTGTTGCGGGTTCCGATGCACGATTCCTCGCCCACCATCACCGCCCCGGAAGATTCGATGATGTACGGAAGCTTCCAGTTGGGAATCGCCATGGGGCATCCGGAAAGCAGGACTCGAGCGGCACCGTCCGCCACGCCTTCGCCGCGGCGGACCTTTGCTTCCAGCTCGTCGCAGAGCTCGCCGATCTTCTGCGTAAAACGATCCGGATCGTCGTAGAAACTCACCTGGTTGATGAGCAGCACATCGCGGCCGGAGATGGGAACGGGCTGAGCCGCCCGAAGCCGATTGAGGCGCTGCAGCACCCGCCGGCGCCGGTTGATGAGGCGAACGGCCTCACTCAGGTTTTCCGCGGTGATGGACCGGCCGGTCAGATCCTCCACGGCCTCTTTGAAACGCAGCACCTCCGCCTTCCACAGCGCCCGGTCCGCAGCGCCTTTCATCTGAGGGATCTCCATGACGTAGACGGGGGCGTGGTCGGAAAAGATTTCGTAGGCCTTTTTTTTGCCGTCACAGGTGGTTTCTCCCACTATCATGTCGCACGATTCTGTGAACGGACACAGCCGGGCCAGCTTGAAACCCACGAAGGACTTGATGAGGGCGCACGTGTTGCGGGGAAGGATCTTTTCCGCCGCTTCCGTGCCGGCTTCCGCCCCGGCGCAAAGCCCCACCTGAATGCCGCCCGCCGCCCAGACGATCTCTTCGGGCACAAAAACACAAAAGGTACCGATCACCTTACGTCCTTGAGCCCTGGCTTCCTCCAGTTCCCGGATGCGAAGGCCGTGGATCTCGGACACGACAAAATCCAGGTATTCCATACCCCGCAATCGCCCCTGTTGGCTCATGTAGATGTCGCCGTAAAACTTTCCCAACACCTCGAGCAGGGACGTATGGGCATCCAGATCCAGGCCCAGCCGCTCCCACATGGCTTCGTAGCTTGCCGTCATCAGCCTCCTCCATAAGACACGGTACCGGGAATCACGCCCAGACGCAGGCCGCGGCCCATCCGCGGAGCGGATGGGGTTCACCGCCTGTTTCTAAGAGATGAAGGCCGAAGGGGCAAATAGGAAATGGCAGGGTTTATGGATGGTAAGCATCGGAATGTTCTATGGTTACGACGCCGTTGGGAACACAACTGTGCGGAAGCTCCAGCTTCGATTCCCACGAGGCCGTTCCCAAGCCAGAGCTTGAGAACGAGGGGGGGGGGGAATTCTATTTCCCCTCCCCTTGTGGGAGGGGATTAAGGGGAGGGGAATGTAACTGATTGACATGCGTTAATTTTCTCACCCTCACCCCAACCCTCTCCCATCAAGGGAGAGGGGGATTTTTTGACAATTCTATTTCCCCTCCCCTTGTGGGAGGGGATTAAGGGGAGGGGAATGTAACTGATTGACATGCGTTAATTTTCTCACCCTCACCCCAACCCTCTCCCATCAAGGGAGAGGGGGATTTTTTGACAATTCTATTTCCCCTCCCCTTGTGGGAGGGGATTAAGGGGAGGGGAATGTAACTGATTGACATACGTTAATTTTCTCACCCTCACCCCAACCCTCTCCCATCAAGGGAGAGGGGGATTTTTTGACAATTCTATTTCCCCTCCCCTTGTGGGAGGGGATTAAGGGGAGGGGAATGTAACTGATTGACATGCGTTAATTTTCTCACCCTCACCCCAACCCTCTCCCATCAAGGGAGAGGGCGATTTTTTGACAATTCTATTTCCCCTCCCCTTGTGGGAGGGGATTAAGGGGAGGGGAATGTAACTGATTGACATGCGTTAATTTTCTCACCCTCACCCCAACCCTCTCCCATCAAGGGAGAGGGCGATTTTTTGACCTTGTTCCCAAGCTGGAGCTAGGGAACGATAGGAAACGGAGTTGATGCGCTTTCTGCTTCAAGGCCATCTGGATCTACCTCTGAGGGTCCACCCTGGATGTCGTTCTAATGGACAACGGAGATATGAAAGTCGGCTTGGTGGGCGGTGATTCGATTTTGGCGTCGTGTGATGAGGGCTGAATCGGACTGGATTGAAAAAATCAGCGTTTGTCTATGTTGAGTTTGCGCATGCGGGCGCGCAAGGTACTGCGGTCCAAGCCCAGGATTTCAACCGCGCTGTTTTTGCCACTCACTTTCCAGCCCGTCTGTTCCAGCACTCGTTTGATATATTCGCGCTCGAAATTTTCGAGTGTTTGTTCAGATTTACGGGGATCCTCGTGCCTTGGTTTCAGATCATCCACCAGCCGCAGCTTGGGGCCCGAAGAGTTGATCACCGCCCGTTCGAGGACATTTTCCAGCTCGCGAATATTGCCCGGCCAATGGTATCGCAGCAGGGTGTCCATTACGTGCACCGGAATCGTCTGGATGGATTTGCCCAGTCTCTTGGTGATCTTGTCGACAAAGAAGTGAACCAGCAAAGGGATATCCTCCAAGCGATCACGCAGCGGCGGCATGGTGATCGGAAAAATATTCAACCGGTACCAGAGATCTTCCCTGAAAGCGCCCTTACGGACTTCCTCTTCCAGATTGCGATTGGTGGCGGCAATAATGCGGACATCCACCTTTCGCGTTTCTGAGCTGCCCAGGCGCTCAAATTCACCACTATCAATTACCTGGAGCAGCTTGGGCTGCAATCCCAATGGCAGTTCCCCTATCTCATCCAAAAAAAGAGTGGCCCCGTCCGCGATTTCAAAACGGCCCAAACGCCTGGAATGCGCCCCGGTGAAAGCCCCTTTTCATGACCGAAAAGTTCGCTTTCGATCAACTGCAAAGGCAAGGTCGCGCAATTCGTCTTCACCAGGGCGCGATCTTTGCGCAGGCTCGAGGCGTGAATGGCGCGCGCAGCAAGTTCCTTGCCGGTTCCGGTTTCGCCCAGGATCAAGATGTTGGTGTCAGTGGCGGCGATCTGTTCAATTTTGAAAAACACATAGTTGATGGCATCGCTTTGCCCGACCATGTTCTCAAAGTTGTATTCTTGTTTGATTTCCTCCTGGAGATAAGCTCTCTCGGCTTCAAGCTGATCTTTCAAGACCCTGATTTCAGAAAGGGCGGCCTCGGCTTTTTGCCGGCTGATCTCCAACGCCTGGTTTGCCTCTTTGAGTTCGGCCGTTCGTTGTTCGACAATATCTTCAAGATGTCTTTTGTAATATTCGCGCTCGGTCACATCTTCGACAGCCAGCAGAACCATTTTGGTTTGACTGCCGTCAATATATATCCGTCTGGCGTTCAAATGCATTATTTTCAGGCCGATATCCTGAAATGAATGCTCGACCTCGAAATCATGGAAACTGGTATTTTGAGGAAGGATATTTTCAAGCAATAACCGGAGCTTGGGGATGTCCCATTGCCGATTGCCGAGGTCATAAATCAGCACGCCCTCTGTTTCATCGGGCTTTACATTGAATGTACGATAAAAAGAAGGGTTTGCGGTGATGACTTTGAGGTCCGGGCCCAAAAGGATCAAGGGCTCGCGAATGGACCCCAGAATGCTCTTGTGGATTTTCAGAAAACTTTCTTCCATTTGATACCGCCCCTGTTTATTTGCATGGAATCAAACGGTTAGAAAGAAATATCAAAAAATCCGAATCGCATCAATAACCCCCATGACCCCGTGGGGTCACAACGAAGCATGAAAATATTGTGAATTGGGTGCAGATCTTTTACTTCTTGTTCCCAAGCTCCAGCTTGGGAACACAACGGTGCAGAAGCTCCAGCTTCGGTGAGGCCGTTCCCAAGCCAGAGCTTGGGAACGAGGGGAAAGACCACTTCGAGATCCTGGCGAGCACCCTAGAAAGACAGCGAGTTTCAGCTGTAGCAGGAGGGAAGCTGGAGCTTCCCGGGCAGGGCGTTCCCAAGCTTGAGCTTGGGAACGAGGGGAAACGGAGCTGATGCGCTTGCTGCTTCAAGGCCATCTGGATCTACCTCAGAAGGTCACCCTGGATGTCGTTCTAAAAGATCCGCACCCTTGCCGGATCTTTTCATATTTATCTACATGCCCACGGTCGTCCCATTTTTCAGATCGGTATCTGCGAGCCGGTCCGGATGCCCGGGTACCGGCGTCTCGACCTCCACCCGGTGTTCCCGGTGGTCGTCGACAAGCGGAATGCTCTGATCGGGCTGCTCGATGCCATCCACGGTTACCTGCATCCACCCCTTGCCGGCGGCCGGTTGCCGGACCCTGATGTGGTAAATGGTCTCCCGGTAACGGTAATGCACCTTGAATCCCTCCCAATCCGAGGGCAAGCGCGGTGCAATCCAGAGCTTGTCCCCTTGGCGCTTGAGGCCCAGAAGGGATTCCACGATGAGTCGATACATCCAGGCCGCCGAACCCGTGTACCAGGTCCACCCGCCGCGGCCGGTGTGCGGCGGCACCGCATAGACGTCCGCGGCGACGACGTAGGGTTCCACTTTGTAGGTGGCCGCTTCCTCGGCCGATCGGGCGTGGTTCACCGGATTGATCATGCGAAACAGCTCCCACGCGTGCCGGTTGTCCCCCAGGCGGGCGAAGGCCATTGCCGCCCAGATGGCCGCGTGGGTGTACTGCCCGCCGTTTTCCCGCACGCCGGGGGCATAGCCTTTGATATAGCCGGGGTCCAGGGCGGATTTGTCGAAAGGCGGGTCCAGGAGCTGTATCAGTCCATGCTCGCGGCGAACAAGACGCGCATCCACCGCTTCCATGGCCAACCGCGAACGCGCGTCACCGCCCGCCCCTGAAAGCACGGACCAGCTCTGGGCGATCGAATCGATTTGACATTCCGAGCTGCTCGACGATCCAAGCGGCGTGCCGTCGTCGAAATAGGCGCGCCGGTACCACGCGCCGTCCCAGCCATGTGCCTCGAGATCGCCACGCAGACGATCCGCTTCTCTGCGGCAGCGTTGGGCAAAGGCGTCGTCTCCCCGTTCCCGGGCGATCTCGCTGAAACGCGTGAGCACGTCGTAGAGGAAAAATCCCAACCACACGCTTTCTCCCTTGCCGCCCACGCCCACCAGGTTCATCCCGTCGTTCCAGTCGCCCGAGCCGATCAACGGCAGGCCGTGCTCGCCGAATTTGAGGCTTTTCATGATGGCGCGGACACAGTGTTGGTAAAGACTCTGGGTCTCTTCGGACTGCCCGGGCTGATCGTAATAGGATTCTTCATCGTCTTTTAACGGGTGCCCCTCGAGGAAGTGGACGGGCTCATCCAACACCCCGCTATCCCCCGTGGTCCGAACATAGCGGCAGGTCGCCAGCGGCAGCCAGAGGTAATCGTCCGAACAGCGCGTGCGCACTCCCCGTCCTGTCGGCGGGTGCCACCAGTGCTGCACGTCGCCCTCCGGGAATTGACGGGCCGCGCACACGAGCAGGTGCTCGCGCACCAGATGCGGCTTTGCGTGGATGAGGGCCATCACGTCCTGCAACTGATCGCGGAATCCGAAGGCGCCCCCCGACTGGTAGGTGGCGCTGCGCGCCCAAAGTCGGCACGCCAGCGTTTGGTACAACAGCCAGCCGTTGGCCATCACGTTCAAGGACGGATCGGGCGTTTCCACACTGACCGCCCCCAGGGTGTGGGCCCAGTACTTCCCTACCGCACCGAGAACGACACGCGCACTGGTGGATCCTCGGAAACGATTGACCAGGTTGCGCGCATCGTTGGCAGAGCGCCCGACGCCAAGCCGGAAGACAATCTCCCGTTCCTGCCCGCCGGCCAGATCGAGGCTCACCTGAATCGCACCGCAGGGATCCAGCGCGGCGCCCACCTTGCCGGAAAGATGGGTCCGTAACATGGCGGCCGGATTCCGCAGCGACCCGTTGCGCCCCAGGAATTCGGTCCGGTTGCCGGTTACGCTGCGCGTTGCATCGTCTACGTCGAAGAACGCAACGCGGTCCCGGAACTCGGTGTTGTACGGGTTGCGCGCAAACAGTGCGCCACTGTTCGGGTCGATTTCAGTGATGACATGCATGCTCGATTGCGGCCGCAGGTCGCCAAGGACCCATTCCACGTACCCGGTGGCGGAGATCCGCCGGGGTCGCCCCGAGGTGTTGCGCACCTTGAGCACCATGAACTTGATGGCTGCGTCCAGGGCGACGTAAACCCACAGCTCTGAATGGATGCCGCGCTCGGTGTGCTCGAAGACGCTGTAGCCGAAGCCGTGCCGGGTGACGTAGGGCGTGGCTCCACGGCAGGGCAGGGGCGTAGGCGACCAGAAGTGGCCGCGCTCTTCATCGCGCAGGTATAAAGCTTCTCCGCTCGAATCAACGACAGGGTCGTTGCCCCAGGGCGTCAGGCGGAATTCGTGGGCATTCTCGCTCCAGGTGTAGGCCTGGCCGCTCTCGGAGATAACGCTGCCGAAATGCGGGTTGGCCAGCACATTCACCCAAGGCGCCGGTGTCACCTGCCCGCGGGCGGTGGTCATGACGTATTCGCGACCATCCGGGGTAAATCCGCCTATCCCGTTGAAAAAATCCAAATCGGGGCGAGGCAATGCGTCCACGGTCAAGGGTTCGGCGCGGTGGATGCGGGTCGGGGCAAGCAACGGCGCCACGGATTCCAGGGGACCGAGTCGACCGATCTGGTCCGCCAGCGCCCCCCGCCTGTCGGTGATGATGACGCGCGCCACCGATTGGATCAATAGGCGATCCCCCTCCGCGATCTGGTCCGCGGGTCTTACGAAGATGCCTCCGGGGCGATCGATCACGTTGGCTTCGGTACTGGCGGCAATAATCTCCATGATCTGGTCATGGAGCAGTTGCCGGTAACCGGCGCGATCTTCGTTCCAGATCACCAAATCCACCACCAGCCCTTTGAGATGCCAGTAGGCGTGGGCTTGCACGAGTTGGCGTACCAGCTCGATATAGGCCGGATTTTCAATCCTCAGGAGCACAATCGGCAGGTCGCCGGAGATCCCGTAACCCCATAGCCCGGACTGGCCCCGCCGATTTTGTTTAAGGACGCTCGGATCGGCTCGCAGCGCGGCATTGGGGTAGATGATCGAACCGGCCAGGCGTCCGAAAAGTTGCGCATCGGCCTGTGAGGCGTTGAGCTGCCGCAGCAGAACCTGGCCATGGGTCCAGGCCAGATCGAAAACGCGGTCGGCGAGTCGTCGATCCTGGTATTTTTCCACCAGGCGTAGGGCGGCTTCACGGGTTCCAGCGATGCCGGAGACGATATTGATGGTCGCCGATGCTTCGGGATCCAGGACGATCCGGTAGCGGATGGCGACAATCGGATCGAGCACGGAGCCGTCGCTCCCCGAGAGGGCCCCCGGAGTAGAATTGCCACCGCCGCGCATCGCTTGCGGATCGGCGAGGGAGTTGCCCCGGCCGATGAACTGCATGCGATCGGTCTCATAGGAAACATCTTCGATCTGTGCGCCATGCACGGCCATCAGATGCAACATCCAGGGGGTCTGCTCGCCGTTGGAGCGAGGCCGGCGCGTGCACAGGATCGCGTGTTGCCGATTGAGGATCTCGGTCTGCACAAACAGATTGCTGAACGCCGGATGCAATGCATCGGCGGCCGGCGGCGCCAGGACCACTTCCGCATAACTGGTCACGTCGATGGACCGGCGCATCCGCGCGCGGTTGGTGATGCGCACGCGGCGCAGCTCGATGTCATCCTCGATGGAGACCGCGATCTCGGTATGGGTGTCGTACCCGTGGTCGCGGGAACGAAACTCGGCGCGTCCTTCCGAAAAGATCACCTCGGACGACTTGGATCGTTTGAGCGTCGGTTGACATGCGGTGGACCAGAACTTTCCGCTGGTCACGTCGCGCAGGTAGCAGAAGGTGCCCCAATTGTCGCAGGTGCGGTCTTCCCGCCAGCGCGTGACGGCCAGGTCCTTCCAGCGGCTGTAACCGCCGCCGGCATTGGTGATCATCACGTGGTAGCGGCCGTTGGAGAGCAACTGCACGGCCGGGGTCGGCAAGTCGGGGCTTGTGTAAACCCGAATCGGCGTTTCGGGGGCACCGGAAACCATATGGTGCTCGGAAATATCGGTGGTGTGCGCATAGAATGCGGACGCCTTGGGAATCCTTTCCTGGAGAAGCAGCAGGGTCGCTTGAAACGAAGGCACCGACTCGAACCGCCTCTGCATCGGTCGGTCCAGGAGCAAATGGGCCAATGCCAGCAGGCTCATGCCCTGGTGATGGGCCATGAAGGACCGGACAATGGCGTAGGATTGTCCGGGCGGCAGACGTGACGGGGTGTAATCGATGGCTTCGAAAAAGCCATAGCGGGTTTCAAAGCCTTCGGCAGAGAGTCGCTCAAGGTTCAGACATGCCCGCTCGGGCGCCACCATCAGCGCCAGGATCGAGGCATAGGGCGCAATCACCAAGTCCTCCGCCAGACCCCGTTTGAGTCCCAGGCGGGGTACGCCGAAGGCGCGGTACTGGTAGTTGAAATGCGCATCGATGGCGTTGTAGCCGCATTCCGAAACACCCCACGGCACACCACGCTTTTTCCCGTAGGCGATCTGGCTGTCCACCGCGGTTTTGCAGGTCTGATCGAGCAGGGTGTGTTCGTAGGTCGGCATCACCAGCAGCGGCATCAGGTATTCGAACATCGAACCGCTCCACGACAGCAAGATCGGGTCTCCTCCGGCGATGGTGAGCAAACGGGCCAAGGCGAACCAGCTTTCCTGCGGTAGCTTCCCCTGGGCAATCCCCACGAAACTGGCAAACCGTGCTTCCGAAGCCAGCAGATCGTAGTAACCGGCGTCGCACCGGTGTTCACCGACATTATAGCCGATGGTCAGCAGATGACGCTTCTCGTCAAACAGAAAATCGTAGTCCATCCGCGCGAGTGCGTCGCATTGCAGCGCAAGCCCTTCGATGGCCGCAATCCTTGTTCGGGCGCGTCGACCGGCTGCCGCGACGAGGCTCTGCAGTTCATTGCGCCAAACGGGCGCCTCCGGCGTTGCGAAAAAGTCCGGTCGCTGCGCTATGGCCGCCTGGATTTTTTGGTCCAGAAGCGCCAGTTCGCGCAGGGTTGGGATCGCTTCGAGATCCGGAAAGCTGCCGAGGCATTCGCGGAAAGGCAAAGGATCTGTCCACGGTGCAAGATGGGAAAAATCATCGAGGGCATCGCGACATTGCTCGGCGAAGGCACGGACCCACCATCTCAACGGGCTTTCAGGGTCCGCGTCGAACGCTTCGATGCCGGCACCCAACTCCGCGGCCGAGGCGGTCAACCGCTCCAGGACCAATCTCCACGCCATGAGGGTAGAAGGTGGGCAACTGGCCGCGGACGCCAGGGCCTGCTGAAGCCCGGCGAGCCGAGCCGGCGTATCTGCATTGGCATTGGGATTGGCGGCCGCAAGATCGGCAACAATGCCGACGGTGTCGCCAAGGCCGTCGAACAAGCGCATCGATAGAATTTTGTCATCGGCAAGGGCCAGCAGCCCCGGCTGAAGTGTCAGCAAATGACCCGCCAGGTTCCCGCTGTCCACCGACGAGATATAGAGGGGCGGCAGCGGTTGCAGGGATTGGGTGTCATACCAGTTGTAGAAGTGGCCCAGGTGGCGTTCCAGGGTCAGCATGGTGTGGAGGGCCTTCGTGGTTCGATCGAGAAGCTTTCAGGCCGAAAGGTAGCCGAAGTCGTAGGCGGACAAATTGGCCAGCAGCGCGAGGCCCATGTTGGTCGGCGATGTGCGGTGGGCGACCACGGGATCGGGATGCGCCTGATAGTTATCCGGCGGCAGCCAGTGATCTTGCGGACCGATGAAGGTCTCGAAAAAGGCCCAGGTTTTGCGCGCAAGCCGGCGCAGAAAGAGGGTCTGATCCGTCGTCAGCCGTTCCCGGCGGCGAGCGGGCGGTTGGCTGATCCACCAGGCGATGGCAGGCGAAGCCATCCAGAGGCACAGGACAGGTCCTGCGACGGCGAGGGCGGCCGGCCTTGATATGATCAGATAAATCGTCGTAGCGGCTGCCAGAACCGGGGCAAACCACATGGTTCGCCAGGAATCGGCCAAGTGCGTGCCGTTTTGGCGGTCCGCGTCACCCGACAGATCCCACTGGAGCAGTTGCCGGTGTGAAATCAGCATCCGCCAACCGGCGCGCGCCACGGCATCCAGGCTGAAAAACCCTTCATAGGGAAGACATACGAGGGTGAATACAGCTTGAACGACGTTGCGCAGGGCCGTGCGCGCCTCGGCGGCAAGGTGCTGCCCCAGCGTCACATCGTCGGACTTCTGCAGTGTCTTCAGGGTCGATGCGCATAAGGCGGGAATCAGGATGATGCCGATCACCGCCCAGGTCCAGAACCACGGCCACGGGAAAACGATCCACCCCGTCAGCAGCATGACTGTCAACGCCGCGGCCACCAGACTGCGGCGCAGGTTGTCGAAGATCTTCCATCTGGACAGCATCGAGAGCGATTTTTTGGGCCGTCGCCTGTTGGGAACAGGGATATCCGGCAACAGCCAGCGGGCAATCTGCCAGTCGCCGCGAATCCAACGATGCCGGCGGTTCACATCGGCACTGTAGCTGGATGGATACTCCTCGTACAACTCGACATCGCTGAGCAGCCCGGCCCGGGCATAACAACCTTCCAGAAGATCATGGCTGAGGATGCGATTGGGCGGGAAACGCCCCGCCATGGCCCGTTCGAAAGCATCCACCTCATAGATGCCCTTGCCGATGAACGAGCCCTCACCGAACAGGTCTTGGTACACATCGGAAACGGCGCGGGTATAGGGATCGATGCCGGAATCACTGGCGCACAGGTGCGCATACCGTGACCGGTTCTTGCCGGAAAGGCTCACCGCCACCCGCGGCTGGAGAATGCCGTATCCCGCCACGACGCGTTGTTTCTCCGGGTCGTAACGCGCACGATTGAGCGGGTGGGCCATGACCCCCACAAACTGCCATGCTGAATCGCGCGCCAGTTGGGTATCGGTGTCCAGGGTGATCACGTACTTGACGTTCGCCAAGACCCTGGTGTCACCCACCACGAGGGCGAAGCGATCCATCGGGGCGCCCTGGGCCCCGCCGCGCAGAAGCGCATTTAAATCCGTGAGTTTGCCGCGCTTGCGCTCGTAGCCCATCCAGATCCGGTCGTGCGGATTCCATCGACGCGGGCGATGAAACAGGAAGAAGCGATCACCTTCCGGACACGGGTACCGGCTGTTCAACGCTTCGATTTTCTGACGGGTCAGCCGCAACAGCAATTCGTCTTCCGGCAGCGTTTCTTCCACGGCGTCGCGAAAATCGGTGAGCAGGCCGAAGTGGAGGTGGTCATCCCGATTGGCCAGGAAGCGGACTTCCAGGCCCTCGATCAGTTCCTCGATGTTTTTCGTGCCGGTGAGCATCGCCGGGACCACCACCAGCGTGCGCAGTTCCGAGGGAATTCCATGGGAAAAGTCCATGCGCGGCAGCGGAAGCGGCGTCGCCAGGGCCGTCGCCAGCCAGTTTACCAGGGCCACCGCCAGATGACTGGTGCACACAAGCCAGAGCAATCCAAACAACCCGAGCGCCCAAACCGGCAATCCGGCGCTATGGGCCCTGGCCGCGAGGCAGCCGGAGAAAATTGCCGTCAGCAACAGGATGGCGCCGCCATAAAGCGGCAAAGAAAAGCGGCCGCCGATTTTGCGCAGCATTTCGGCGAACGACAAGCGCACCCGCGCCATGCCTTCGAGCCGGGTCAATCCTTCGTCGATCAGATAGAACCCGACATGCGCTTCACGGTCTGAGCCGCCTTTGGCGGCCGCGCTCTCTTGCGCCAGATGGATCGCCCGGCGTGCCACCTCGCTCTCGGCGTGCGGACTGCGCTTGGCAATCTTCTCTACGACGTGACGGTAGCGATCACGGGTGGCAAAATCCATCTTGCCGTATACGTCTCCGGGATCCTCACGCAGGGTCTGCTCGACGATGCTCATGGTTTCGACGAACTCACGCCACGCCATCGCCCCCAGGAAACGCAAGCTGCCGATACTGTTGCTCATGGAAACCTGATCCGCCGCTTGTTGTTGGGTTTCCCTGTGCACCAGTTGTTCGATGGTCTGGCCGGACTCGGACAGACGCTGTTCAATCCAGGTGAGGGGCAAGGATAGAGCAGAGCCTTGGCTCTGCAGCAAGCGCGTCAGCTCGGCGACAAACGCGCTCACCATCGGGGGCTTGGCACGGGCCATGTCGGCGACCGCCAGAATCAGGCTCTTGGGGTCCCGGCCGGCTATCTCCGTCATCAGCTCGGCCCAGTGATTGGCCCGGTTGCGCTCGATCCTGCCCGCGGCGATCCGGGCGGCCACCCGGCGCAGATTCTCGATCAGGGCCAGACGCAGCATGATGGGGATGGCCCACAATTCACCGATCTTGAGGATGGTCACCGACTGGTAGGCGGCCACGAAACTGCTCAGATTTTCCGGATCCACCCGCCCATCGCCGTGGGCGATAATCTCCAGGGCGATATCGTAGATGCGGGGAAGCCCGGCCGATGGCGCGTTCAAGAGACGCGGCAGTTCCCGGCTGTACCCCTTGGGCAAGTGTCGTCTGGCCGTTCGGATCTGCTCCTCGATCAGATAGAAATTATCGAGCAACCATTCGCCGGCCGGGTCGATCCGCTGCTTGGCCTTGATGGCCTCCGTTAATAGGTTGCAGGTCGCCATCAAAACGCCTTCGTTTTCCGTAAGCCGCGGCAACAGCCGGTCCGAAGCGTGCCTCGTACTCAGTTTATGGGAGTTCGCCAGCGCCTCCCCGTGCAGCTTCAGCGGAAGCTGACGGTCCTGTTGGAATCATCGGATCGGGTCCGACAATGGACCCGATCCGACGTTCCGCAAGTGGATCGAGGATCACCAGCCCTTGACAATGAGGTTGTTTTGGACCGATTTGACCTCTTTGACGCTTTGGTAACCCTCCTTTCGCTATTTCACGATCAGATCATTCTTGACGGATTTAACCCCCTCGACGCTGCGCGCGATTTGTCCCGCCTTGGCAGCGGCATCCTGCGTATCGACAAAGCCGCTCAATTGAACGACTCCCTTGTAAGTCTCGACGCTGATCTGGAAGGACTCGAGGAAATCGTCCTCAGCCAGCAACGCCTTGACTTTGGTCGTGATGACCGAATCGTCAATATATTCTCCGGTACTGGACTTTTCTGATGTCGGTGAGCAGCTCAAAAAGGTGAAAAAAACGATGCAAGCGACCAAACTGCCAATAATCGTGCGTTTCGTGTTCATGATCGGCTCTCCTTTCTTAGATATTTCATTTTGGCCGACATGGCATCGGCGGATCACAATCATCGGCGCCCTTGAATCACCTGGATCAGGATCACAATGAGGGCAATCACCAGCAGGGCATGAATGATGCCCCCCAGGGTGTAGCCGGTCAATAATCCCAACGCCCAGAGAACCAACAGAATTACAAATATAGTCCAAAGCATGGCAGACTCCTTTCTGATCCCGTCAAATCCCATTGACAGGTGTCAATGGTTACTTCCCAACGACCTTCTTGATATCTCCGGCTTTCTCTTGAACCTTGCCGGCTGCGTTTTCACCTTTTCCTTCGATTTCCAGTTCAGGGTTGTCGGCGATTTTGCCGGCGACCTCCTTGATCTTACCCTTGACCCGGTGAAGCTTGCCTTCCACGTGGTCTCTTATGCTCCATTTCATGGATTCCTCCTTCTAGTGGATGATGATGTGACCGTTTATCATGACCGTTGCCACGCCCAACACTTCCCGCGCTCTGGGTTGCCTGTCAGCCATCAGAGAATTCGGCGTTGCTTTTCCTTCTGCCGAAGCCGCCGTGGAGCAGCCAGCCCAGGATGACGCCCACCGATAGAACCAGGAGCATCAACAAGGCACCGGACATCGACAGCGTCCAGAATAAAAACCGCAGATTCATGACAGCTACATTCTGCACGATGAACAAAAGCACCAATCCGGCCAGGCTCACTCCGATAATTTTTTTAGGCTTCATGAAAATCCTCCCGGTTCCGATCTTGTAGATCCATATTCAAAGCTATGCTTTCTGTTAATGAAAAGGTATCCGGCTCCGCCGTAAAAAGCGGTCCGCCCCCCACGATCTTCAATTCCATCGCCTTGCAGCACGCGATGATCTGGGCAACCGATTTGCGCTGAATGGCCATTGCGCCCAAAAAGCAATGATCTACCCAGGCCAGATCCTCAAAACCAAGCGGAGGGAAGGCAGATTTCTTCTTGATGGGGTGCACCTCTTTTGCTTCTTGTTCCCAAGCTCCAGCTTGGGAACACAAGTGTGCAGAAGCTCCAGCTTCGGTGAGGCCGTTCCCAAGCTGGAGCTTGGGAACGAGGGGAAATGACCAGAAGGTTTCGGGAAATTTTGCGTATATTAACAACATGTTCATTGTCTATCCCCCTTTCTGAAATTATCGTCTTTTGTAGCACGTACAGCGAGCACAGCTTCCATCCCTTCGGTTTTTCGGACAGTGTGAATTTGGATGCTGTGTGCCTGGCGCAATAGACTTTTTGTTCCCAGCAAAACACCGAAGACGTCAGACTTTAGATAAGTGTCCAGCTTCTCGCGGCTCTCCCATTCCTCGAGCACGCAAAGCAGATTTTTGTCCCTTATCTCGCATAAAAGCGCATAGCTGAGGCAACCCGCCTGTCTTTCCATGGAGGCCATCAACGAGAGAATTGTTTGCACCACCTCTTTTTGCTTTTCGGGTAACGTCTCCATGGTGATTCGAATGATGATCATGGCAACCGCCTTCCGGTAAAGCCGATCTTGAGTTTTATGGTGAAATTACAACCATCGCCAATTTTCTTTTTTAGGCCCCAAAACATGATGCCAGCCTCCATGATAGCCGTGTTCTTTGTATGCCGTTTACCGACTCTATGGTCTATCTACTCAAAATCCATGCCTGAAATCGCATGTAATCTTATTTAGCTGTTTTAATTAGGAGATTTGGCTGAACAGGCGTGAGTGGAAAGTGCGGAAAGGGTCATTGGAAGTGATCATATATGACCATTAACCATATATGACCAAATGGCCCTGTCTGACGACCTGACCGGTTTGGGGATCAAAATTATAGGGGTGCAGTTACTGTTATCTCCCAAGGTGACTTCCACCTTTCGGTTAAACCCGGCGATCACGCTTTCCTCTTGGAAAAGGCCGACGAGGCCATCGCCGATAGCCGGGCTGTGGAGTTCTGGGACGCAGCGGAAGACAACCCCGAAACCCTCCATTACTTCCGATTCGTGAACGATCTTCCCCTCAACAAGTCCCATCCCAACCTTCGAATGAACCTCCTCGAATGCTCGCAGGTGACCCGCAAGGAGCTTCTGCGGTTTTCCTGGGTCACCGATATCCTCATCCGCCGGGTAAACGCCGTCACCTTGATGCGGATCGGCCGGTCGCGCCGGCTCCTATAGAAGCAACCGCGCTCTTGTGGGAGCGGCGCCCCATGTGGGAGCGGCGCCCTCGCCGCGATGAACCGACGTAACTGCGTCGCCGTGAGGCGGGGTGGGGAGCAACGGGAGGCGAACGACCCGTCCGTAGGATAACGAACTCGATTCGGCCGGGCGTAATCGGCGAGCCTGCAAGGCAGCTCAGAGCCCCCCCTTTTCATGAGCTTGTTTTTGGACAAACTCTTGGTAGCGTAGAAAATAATAGACCTAATATTTGATGCAAAATTCCATTTCCCCTCCCCTTGTGGGAGGGGATTAAGGGGAGGGGAGAGAGGGGGATTTTTTGACCTTCGTTAACCTTTTTGGTTAAGGTCACCACTTTAGAACGCTGCCAAATTCTTAGACGTGTCCTTGGGGGCCTTGCCGTCGACCTCGAGGCCGGCATAGCCGTCTCCGATGAGGGTGTTCGTTTTCGCCGCGCCGAATCGCGCCCGCCCAGCAATTCCCGAAGCCTCTGCAAATGCTTGAGAAAGCGAGCCTTGAAGGGTTTCGTTTTCGCAAACTCGACGACCCTATTTTCATGCGCGCTCTTCACCCAAAGGCGATCTGCTCCGGGAATTGGTGTCGCCCGCCAGACATTTACGATGACCGGCTTGCCGGATCCAGCCTCGTTCAACGGCTCGAAGACGAGCGCGTATTCACCCGCCGCGCCGGACAGGGCCACAATCCCCTCAAATCGGGGCCGTCCTTCGGACGAAACTGCCATCAGCAAGCTCCAGCAGGGGATCCCTGTCTCAATCCCCTCAAATCGGGGCCGTTCTTCGGACTTCACAGCGGAGTTGGAGGCGGTGCGGGCAAAGCATCGTCTCAATCCCCTCAAATCGGGGCCGTCCTTCGGACCGACCATATCGACGGTGACGGCTTGAACAATCAGGTCTCAATCCCCCTCAAATCGGGGCCGTCCTTCGGACGCTCTGTCCGTCAACATCAATTGGAGGTGCCCATGCAGTCTCAATCCCCTCAAATCGGGGCCGTCCTTCGGACCGAATCGAATCAAGTACCGCGGAGGGTTCGATCGAATGTCTCAATCCCCTCAAATCGGGGCCGTCCTTCGGACCCTCAGGGACCTGTGGCAACAAATTCCAGCGACGGTGTCGCGTCTCAATCCCCTCAAATCGGGGCCGTCCTTCGGACGACTCAGCAACCCTGCTCGGGCTTTTGCTCGAGGTCTCAATCCCCTCAAATCGGGGCCGTCCTTCGGACGCCAGGAGCATTCCAGCACGCACTTGGGACAGGCATTAGTCTCAATCCCCTCAAATCGGGGCCGTCCTTCGGACAATTCTTAACACCCGATATATCCAATGGGAACTTCAAGTCTCAATCCCCTCAAATCGGGGCCGTCCTTCGGACACAGCCTCACTGATGACCAGAGGAAGATAGTTGAGAGTCTCAATCCCCTCAAATCGGGGCCGTCCTTCGGACACAGCCTCACTGATGACCAGAGGAAGATAGTTGAGAGTCTCAATCCCCTCAAATCGGGGCCGTCCTTCGGACAAGCTGAAGTTCGAGAATCAGCGCCTGCGGCTGGAGAGTCTCAATCCCCTCAAATCGGGGCCGTCCTTCGGACCCAAGTGTGGGATGTGTTGCTGCTCGGATGCCTACATGTCTCAATCCCCTCAAATCGGGGCCGTCCTTCGGACCTTGAGACTTTTCTTATCCCGGCATCCTCTGTCAATGAATTGTCTCAATCCCCTCAAATCGGGGCCGTCCTTCGGACCATGCTGGAGATAATCGAGACTCCAGCGCCGCCTAAGGGTCTCAATCCCCTCAAATCGGGGCCGTCCTTCGGACCCTAAGAGGGCGGCACCTAAGAAGGCGCCGCCTAAGAGGTCTCAATCCCCTCAAATCGGGGCCGTCCTTCGGACATATTTCTCCCCTGGAGGAATGATAAAATTTAATAGGTCTCAATCCCCTCAAATCGGGGCCGTCCTTCGGACCCTGCTTGACATCGAAGATTGGCTCCGGGAAGAAGAGTCTCAATCCCCTCAAATCGGGGCCGTCCTTCGGACGAATTTCTAATCGCTTTGGAGCATAGCTTGCTTCAAGTCTCAATCCCCTCAAATCGGGGCCGTCCTTCGGACAGGAGCAAGACTTACATCCGTAATCTGGAACGTAGGATGTCTCAATCCCCTCAAATCGGGGCCGTCCTTCGGACGATCAGCTACGGAAAGAGTATGCTCTGGCCATAGAGTCTCAATCCCCTCAAATCGGGGCCGTCCTTCGGACCCGAACCGGAAGGGCGGGGCTTACCACCCCGCGACAGTCTCAATCCCCTCAAATCGGGGCCGTCCTTCGGACAGGAGGCGCCTAAGAGGGCGCCTAAGAGGTCTCAATCCCCTCAAATCGGGGCCGTCCTTCGGACACAGGGCGCCTTTGGGCACATTGCTTTCCGGGGAAGGGTCTCAATCCCCTCAAATCGGGGCCGTCCTTCGGACCATAGACTAACCTGCTATATCAAGGTCCCCGGCAGGGTCTCAATCCCCTCAAATCGGGGCCGTCCTTCGGACAAAACGCAGAGGTTCACCGCTTACTACGAAAGGACAAGTCTCAATCCCCTCAAATCGGGGCCGTCCTTCGGACGGAGAGCATCATGAACAAAATAGCAAGGCTCTTTCAAGTCTCAATCCCCTCAAATCGGGGCCGTCCTTCGGACCGATCACGGGGACGAGGTCCGCTACTACGGCACCACGGTCTCAATCCCCTCAAATCGGGGCCGTCCTTCGGACCCGCGGCGATACAGAGCAGAGTAATAAGAAGAAACAGTCTCAATCCCCTCAAATCGGGGCCGTCCTTCGGACATATGGATAAGAGAATCAAGGAAATCGTGGCATTTCTGTCTCAATCCCCTCAAATCGGGGCCGTCCTTCGGACACAGGCAATTACGGCGACGGTTATCACGTGGTAGCTGTCTCAATCCCCTCAAATCGGGGCCGTCCTTCGGACTTACTGCGGATAGATGTTATACGGACCCCGATACGGTCTCAATCCCCTCAAATCGGGGCCGTCCTTCGGACGGTCTCACGTTGGCGGGAGGTTGACGTACGGAACCTGTCTCAATCCCCTCAAATCGGGGCCGTCCTTCGGACTGAGGACGATCCCATGGGTTTGACCAGAGTAGTCAAGTCTCAATCCCCTCAAATCGGGGCCGTCCTTCGGACAGGATGACCGCAAGGCCATTCTGCAAGACGAGATAACGTCTCAATCCCCTCAAATCGGGGCCGTCCTTCGGACATTGCACTGGAGGAGATTCCCACTCCGCCCCCGTTTTTGGTCTCAATCCCCTCAAATCGGGGCCGTCCTTCGGACCTATGGCTGTAGCAATTCAGACGAGAATCCCTGTTTTGTCTCAATCCCCTCAAATCGGGGCCGTCCTTCGGACCCCCCCGGAGTTTATCGCTGATGCTTGGGAGGCGGTGTCCCGTCTCAATCCCCTCAAATCGGGGCCGTCCTTCGGACGGGAGTTATGCTTAGATTCAAATTTGGATTGGCATATGTCTCAATCCCCTCAAATCGGGGCCGTCCTTCGGACATATTTCCCGATTTCTTCGCATATCTGGAAGACTCACGTCTCAATCCCCTCAAATCGGGGCCGTCCTTCGGACATATTTCCCGATTTCTTCGCATATCTGGAAGACTCACGTCTCAATCCCCTCAAATCGGGGCCGTCCTTCGGACTCGTCCTGGCTAGAATGCGGCGGCGGACGAGCCTACCGTCTCAATCCCCTCAAATCGGGGCCGTCCTTCGGACAAATCCCGGCCGGCGCAACCTTGGGAATTCTATCCGGTCTCAATCCCCTCAAATCGGGGCCGTCCTTCGGACAGGAGAGACATGGCAAAGGCAAAGAAGACTTCGGGTTCTGGGTCTCAATCCCCTCAAATCGGGGCCGTCCTTCGGACACGAAGAGAGAGACGGTGGAGATTCCCCGTCCCGACGGAGTCTCAATCCCCTCAAATCGGGGCCGTCCTTCGGACTCAGGAAAAACCCAACGGGCGGAGTACCTGACTCGTTGGTCTCAATCCCCTCAAATCGGGGCCGTCCTTCGGACAAGAGCATTGCTCAGTTGCTTGGAACACCCTGGCCTAGTCTCAATCCCCTCAAATCGGGGCCGTCCTTCGGACGAAGGCCCCGATTCCCTCGGGGCCTATCGAGGCTCCCTTTGAGAGTCTCAATCCCCTCAAATCGGGGCCGTCCTTCGGACTAACCAGGAGAGAGCGATGCGGTTTGAAAAAATCTCTGTCTCAATCCCCTCAAATCGGGGCCGTCCTTCGGACCTTCTCGATGACGATTTACTGGACGAACTTTGATTTTTTTGTCTCAATCCCCTCAAATCGGGGCCGTCCTTCGGACTCAATGGCAATATGCTGGAGATTTTAGAATCTCCAGCAAAGTCTCAATCCCCTCAAATCGGGGCCGTCCTTCGGACTTGAGAAGATGAGATAAGGCGACCCATTGTGGCCTAAACAGTCTCAATCCCCTCAAATCGGGGCCGTCCTTCGGACCCGTGGTGTCCGATTTCATATGGACCCTCCGAGCTTATTGTCTCAATCCCCTCAAATCGGGGCCGTCCTTCGGACCGCCCAAAAAGGCGCCGCCTAAGAGGGCGCCTTCGAGTCTCAATCCCCTCAAATCGGGGCCGTCCTTCGGACTGGAGGATATGATACGGAAAGGTGGCCTTACCGCCTTAGTCTCAATCCCCTCAAATCGGGGCCGTCCTTCGGACTCTATCCGGGGCCCACAAGGGCCTCCGGATCAGACTCGTCTCAATCCCCTCAAATCGGGGCCGTCCTTCGGACTCACGTTGGGGACGTCTCTCGACCTGGGACCGTATCCCAGTCTCAATCCCCTCAAATCGGGGCCGTCCTTCGGACTCACGTTGGGGACGTCTCTCGACCTGGGACCGTATCCCAGTCTCAATCCCCTCAAATCGGGGCCGTCCTTCGGACTCTTAACTGCGTTGAATGATCTGAAGGGTTCCATCGAGTCTCAATCCCCTCAAATCGGGGCCGTCCTTCGGACACTAACCAGGAGGAGAACATGAAGTTGGAGAAAATATGTCTCAATCCCCTCAAATCGGGGCCGTCCTTCGGACACTCCGGATCCGGCTCACGGAACCCATGCGGGCCCCGATGTCTCAATCCCCTCAAATCGGGGCCGTCCTTCGGACCTCCGGATCAGGCTCACCGAGCCCTTAAAGGCCCCGATACCGTCTCAATCCCCTCAAATCGGGGCCGTCCTTCGGACGAGGGATACTAACTCCTCCTTCATTGATTTCATCGGTCTCAATCCCCTCAAATCGGGGCCGTCCTTCGGACCAAACTAGACTTATCGCTCATTCGGGAGGAGAAGAGAGTCTCAATCCCCTCAAATCGGGGCCGTCCTTCGGACCGCGAGGGGGAGATGGACCCCACCTCCCTTCGCCGCACCGTCTCAATCCCCTCAAATCGGGGCCGTCCTTCGGACAACACTAATCTCCACCGCACCGTCAACGCCGCTCCAGTCTCAATCCCCTCAAATCGGGGCCGTCCTTCGGACATTACATCGGCTTTTCGGCCTGACCGCCGAAAACGGTCTCAATCCCCTCAAATCGGGGCCGTCCTTCGGACCAGCCGGCTGCACCCTAGGAATCGAATCGGGGGCCCAGTCTCAATCCCCTCAAATCGGGGCCGTCCTTCGGACCAAAAAGTGATTTTTTCAATCTCTAATGTCGAAATCACGTCTCAATCCCCTCAAATCGGGGCCGTCCTTCGGACTTGATCGAGATCGAATAGAGGAAAGAACCCAGCCCTCGTCTCAATCCCCTCAAATCGGGGCCGTCCTTCGGACGAGGCGATGGCCCGAAGATAGTTCCTCTCCCGATAAGCGGACCGCGTCTCAATCCCCTCAAATCGGGGCCGTCCTTCGGACTGAAAAAACCGCAAGACTTTTCCGAACCACGGACGGCTGTCTCAATCCCCTCAAATCGGGGCCGTCCTTCGGACCCAAGGTGGAACGAAAATCCGCAAACTGGCGGTCCCAGTCTCAATCCCCTCAAATCGGGGCCGTCCTTCGGACGGGGCTGGATGGGGTACTTCGTCAGTGTCTTTATCAGGTCTCAATCCCCTCAAATCGGGGCCGTCCTTCGGACTAAGCCCAAAGGAGTTGCCCGTGGGGCATAGGGCTCGTCTCAATCCCCTCAAATCGGGGCCGTCCTTCGGACAACAATAAGGAGGAGTGCGACTTTTTCGCGGACGATGTGTCTCAATCCCCTCAAATCGGGGCCGTCCTTCGGACAATATCGCCAACGGCATCGATAGTGGTACCGAGCACGTCTCAATCCCCTCAAATCGGGGCCGTCCTTCGGACCAGACAAACAAATCTTTAGACTGGTCTCCGTGAGTGGTCTCAATCCCCTCAAATCGGGGCCGTCCTTCGGACCGAGTTGATCCCAAGGCCTTCGTCATAGCGGAGCAAGTCTCAATCCCCTCAAATCGGGGCCGTCCTTCGGACCCCTGGTGGCGGCTAAGGCTGCCCTAAACGTATAAGTCTCAATCCCCTCAAATCGGGGCCGTCCTTCGGACGCATGCTCCAAAGCAAGACAGGCAGGGCGGGGCTGAGTCTCAATCCCCTCAAATCGGGGCCGTCCTTCGGACGCAGTGAAGCACCTGAGACGGACCGTAAGCATGTAGTGTCTCAATCCCCTCAAATCGGGGCCGTCCTTCGGACCCGGCGCGGGTACTCCGTAGACTCCGTCGAGGAGTTGGTCTCAATCCCCTCAAATCGGGGCCGTCCTTCGGACACATCACGGACAAGCTCAAGAGCATCATTGAACGGGGGTCTCAATCCCCTCAAATCGGGGCCGTCCTTCGGACAAGGGTCGCAGCCGGGAGACCGGCTACGACTTCTAGTCTCAATCCCCTCAAATCGGGGCCGTCCTTCGGACGTGGATGGCGCTTACAGGAGTGCCCGTTCAAGGACGACAGTCTCAATCCCCTCAAATCGGGGCCGTCCTTCGGACTCTAGGGGGTGGGGGCTCCGGCCCCCGCCCTTTTTTTAGTCTCAATCCCCTCAAATCGGGGCCGTCCTTCGGACTGGAGGAGTCTCTGGGCATGGTCTACTGCCCAGTGTGGTCTCAATCCCCTCAAATCGGGGCCGTCCTTCGGACAAGGAGGAATGACGGGTGGCCGTAGGCATCGAATTAAGTCTCAATCCCCTCAAATCGGGGCCGTCCTTCGGACTACCTTCTTTGATGGCCAAGACGTGTCTGTCGAGGAAGTCTCAATCCCCTCAAATCGGGGCCGTCCTTCGGACGACAGCTTCATTGAGCAAAGCTACGAAGGCATAATCGGTCTCAATCCCCTCAAATCGGGGCCGTCCTTCGGACCTCATCACTTCTGGCGACATAGTCGCTGATACTCGCTGGTCTCAATCCCCTCAAATCGGGGCCGTCCTTCGGACGGAGAAATAAATGAAACTAAGGGAAATGCTCCAGGAAAACCGTCTCAATCCCCTCAAATCGGGGCCGTCCTTCGGACCGTATTTCTTGGCAAAATAATGTTGGCAGGAAGAGTTGTCTCAATCCCCTCAAATCGGGGCCGTCCTTCGGACGGATTTCGATAGGCTTGCTGATAGGTCGACGATTGAGTCTCAATCCCCTCAAATCGGGGCCGTCCTTCGGACTCGCGTATCAAGGATATGGTCGTGGATTGGACCTTGACTGGTCTCAATCCCCTCAAATCGGGGCCGTCCTTCGGACTCAACCGGTTCCTGGTATAAGGGCGTTCTTCATGCAGTCTCAATCCCCTCAAATCGGGGCCGTCCTTCGGACCCAGATAGGAATCACTGCAACCCTTCGACTGCTTAGGTCTCAATCCCCTCAAATCGGGGCCGTCCTTCGGACCGAAATTCCTGATGGGATGGATGTCGATCACGTGAACGGTCTCAATCCCCTCAAATCGGGGCCGTCCTTCGGACATCTCCGGGCTCAAATAATGTAGAACAGAATCAACATAGTCTCAATCCCCTCAAATCGGGGCCGTCCTTCGGACAATCTTGACAGACGCCGGCGCATACTTTTTCATGCCCGTCTCAATCCCCTCAAATCGGGGCCGTCCTTCGGACTGATTTCATCGTTACGAATGGCGCGTGGGATTTGCTGGGTCTCAATCCCCTCAAATCGGGGCCGTCCTTCGGACCTGAGCCCGAGAAGGGTTCAGGGAAGAGTCGTACCCGTCTCAATCCCCTCAAATCGGGGCCGTCCTTCGGACAGCATGCCTATACCGACAGTTTATCTAAACCTCAGAGGTCTCAATCCCCTCAAATCGGGGCCGTCCTTCGGACGGCTGTCCTGGCTGATGCCGCTAAGGAGCGGCGTCGGTTGTCTCAATCCCCTCAAATCGGGGCCGTCCTTCGGACAGAAACGGCCATATCTAAGCAGCAGCCGGCTGAGATTGTCTCAATCCCCTCAAATCGGGGCCGTCCTTCGGACCTACGGGGGGCAACCAACAGGTTTTCCTCAATGGATTGTCTCAATCCCCTCAAATCGGGGCCGTCCTTCGGACGGAATATCTAAGGCCTATTGGAAGATGTGGAATGTGGTCTCAATCCCCTCAAATCGGGGCCGTCCTTCGGACGTACCCGAGGGCCTTGTTGGCTTTCGGACTTGCCAAGTCTCAATCCCCTCAAATCGGGGCCGTCCTTCGGACAAACAGTCGGTCTTTCGACACGTACAGTTCCGACCCTAGTCTCAATCCCCTCAAATCGGGGCCGTCCTTCGGACAAGAAGACCGAGAGAGGCGGCGTAGCCGCAGTGATCAAGTCTCAATCCCCTCAAATCGGGGCCGTCCTTCGGACTCGTCGAACTACCGGAGGACCTAAGGGGACGGTGGGGGTCTCAATCCCCTCAAATCGGGGCCGTCCTTCGGACATAGATGTTAAGGATATCAAGCAGTTTGTGATCAAGTCTCAATCCCCTCAAATCGGGGCCGTCCTTCGGACTCTACACCGCCAGAGCCGCCTTTGTCCAGGGGTTGCAGACGCGGATCCGCGCATATCCCCCCATTTCGCCGCCCGGTCCCGCAAGCAGGCTTCCGGGCGCCCCCACGAAGGCAGCTAAGTGACCGAGTATCCACGACTTCTGGAAATCCGCGCATGGCTTTCACCTCGTTGCTTGAATTTCAACAGGTTATCCCGCATCCAGGGAAAAGCCCCGGGATGCGCGGACGGCCCGGCACCGCGCCGATGGGAGGCTCCCCGAGGATGGGTTTCAACGGGAAAACGGCGAGCGTTTGCGGTCCAGCTGATGCCGCGGCGGAGCTTCCGCCCCCGAACGGATATCAAGCTGCCTGACCGGAGAAGCCGTCTGAGAATAGCCTTCACTCTTTTGGCACTGAGTGTCCGTTTTTTCGCGTAAGGGAGGTTCGCAAACGGCGCTTAAGAGCGACTCATGTCCTGTAGGGGCGCAGCGGTGCTGCGCCCCTACTTGCCGGCGATCAGGATCAACGCGAGATTGCGCTTTGTCCATCGCGGCGAGGGCGGGCTTGCACCCCATCGGCCCGAGGGCGGGCCTCCTACGGGCGGCGGCGCCGGCAAGCCGGCTCCTACGGGCGAGGTCGCCGGCAAAGCACAAGGCGGGGTCGCCTGCAGGGCGGGGTCGCTATTTCAGCCTCCTGAGGCAATCGGCGACGAGCTGGGTCTGCTCCTCGCCCCTGGCCGTGGTCTCTACCCGAAGAGGCAGCGCATTTTGCGGGCCGCCATAGCAGACTCCGATGATCCCGTTTACTGCATCGATCACTTTCACTCTCGATCCCGAACCTTGGGGATCGTATCGAACCGAGGTGACATAGGGGATATCGCAAAGCCTTTCCACGAACTGTTCCCATCCCGCGGGTCGATGGTGTTCCACGGTCGAAACGTGGTTTTTCTCCCGGGGCAGCCTGGTGTCCGCTTTGGGCCAGAGCACGCGAGGCCCCATGGAAAGGCGCTCTCGGGCAACCTTGTAGAGAAGGTCCCCGGCCGCCGAAAGGTAGGTACATCCGTCTTCGGCGTCTTCCACCAGCGGCCTGAGTTCCGGCCTTCCTTTCAGCCACGATTCGACTTCGGCGCTCTTTCGCGGTTCGTCGTCAATCCATTGGAAGAAATCGCTGTGTTGGACGACAAAGTCCGCATTCCAGGTGAGCGGCATCCGCGGCAGGCGGACCAATTCCCGGTGTAGCTCGTGGATATAGACCACTTCGATTCCAAGAAGAGCGCCCATCAGGTTGAGAAAGGCGATTTCCGCCTTGAACCCGCCGGTGGCGCAAACGACCGTTTGAATTCCGCGTTCTTGGGCGTCGTGAACTCTCCTGATCGCTGCATCGACCAGGGCCTTGAGCCCCGAGGTGAACTGGGCGGCTCCATACCCCAGCCTGCCGATTTGTTCCAGCGCCACAACTCGGACCTTGGCACGATAGAAGCTCTGGAGTCGCTCCGCGCAGAAACGGCCCTCGGGGGTATCGGAGTGCAACAACACGAGGATGTCCGTTTCGGCAAGTTCGAGCCTGGCGAGGGTGTTGGTCTCGGCGCTGGCCGCGGCCGCATCGGCTGTTTGGAGCCAGCGGTCCACTTCATCGTCGGGGGGCAGGGGGTCGCGGTTGCGCGGATTCCAGCCGCCCCAGGGACGGCCGTCACGGTTGGTCAGAAGCGATGTTCCTACGGTGCAAAGGATCTGGCGGGGCATGAATTCCTCCTTCTTGGATCTCTTGGCCGCCGAAGCTCAGACATCCTGGAGCATAGGCAAACCCGTGTCGTCAACAAGATCACGGAGAGCAAAGCGGCCACCAGGCTTCTCATTGGCAACAAACCACTTAAAAGACTCACCTTGGGGATGCGGTTGTTTTGTAACCCGGGGGTAATGAATCGGCAGCGCGTCATCGAACCCTCTGCATGCCCTGAGAAACGCCTCGATGAACGAGATCTCTTCGAAAGAGCCTTTGCCCCTGGGCCGGCCGTAGGCCCGAACCAACGCTTCTTTGAAGGCCGCCATCGCATCTTCAGGGATCTCTTCGGACCTGCCTTGATCAGACCACCCACGATACCATTCACGCAGAAGTAGCCCCGTACATAACTTGCATTCGGCCCCCGCCAACCGCACACTCCCGAATCCAATGGGCTTGCCGCCGCCGAAGCGATGGTAGTGTCTTTCCGGAAGGTTCAGAAGAAACCATAGAGCGCCCAATTCGACTTTGGACAGGTTGGTCACATGAATGTCGAAACTGAATCGTGCGCCCTGTTTGATCCAGCCAAGAATGGAACGGTTTTGATCATCCCGCTGCTCCCGGCCGTTATCTATGGGGCGGCGGTACTCCTGCCAAGGTCCGTTGGACCTTTGGGTCCTGTCTTCCAAAGGGGAATGCCAGTGGTTGGCCGGGAGTCCGCTGTGGTGCGGGAAGACCTTGCGACCGCGGAGGCCTTTGCCCGGCTTGTAGCCGGCATCAATCTTGGAGAGCCCGTCCCGTTGAGCCTCGCCTTGGGGCGAGGCGGCAACGTAAAATCGCCCCTGTTGAGGCTTGGGGGCGGCCAGAATAGCCAAAGGCAGCCCGTCTCCCGGAAACGTTTCGACGGATTCGTCCGGGGATGTGTCACACGTTACCGGCCCGATACGCAGGAGGCCCTTGAACGCTCTGGAGTTTTTCGGCCTCCGCGGCTGGTTGTCGGAATCCCCCATGACCCACCCGAAGACGCGGTCGGCAGGGGAGAGTTCAGACATCGTCGAAGCGGGTCGAAGCGAGGGGTCCAACAAATGCCACGGAGCGACAGGGTAGAGCTCCCGAGTGATCATGACGGGAAAAAGCGCTTCCACACCGGTGTTCCCGTTTTTCAGGCGGGCGTAGCACAGAGTGCCGTCTTGCAGTTCGCGATCCTTTTTTGTGTAGACATGGCGCGACCAGGCGGTCTGGCCCGGCTTCGGACCGAGGTATTCATCCGGCCTTCGGCTGTCCTTTTTACGCCTTTCCAGGTCTTCTTCATGTATTTCCTGGTAATTTTCGATCAACTGCTTCCATTGCTCTCGGAGCTCGTCGGTTACGGGAAACGGCCCGGCGGGAGGCGTCCCTTCGCAGAAAAAGACTCTTTCATCGTGCTTGCGTTCGATGTTGGCGTTGGTGATGCACACCCAGCCGCGAATCGGTTTTGAGGGTGCCGGTGGATTTCCCAAGTTTGCACCAATTTTGTCTATCTTTGTTACCTTCCAATACTTGAACTTGCGACTTCGGTGCTGAACAAGCTCCACCCAACACTCCACCTTGTCGCCATGCTGAGGGAGAGAGCCGTCAGAATAGGTGAGCGCACGGCTCGTGTTCTTATTGTTGCCGCTGTATCGGGTGAGCCAGGCGGCATATTGGGGTCCGCTAGGGGATCCATTATTCCCAATTTCAGACGTACCGGTGAGCAGATGGATTTTTCCGTTTTCAATCCGCGCCGGGATCAAGCGGAGCCCCTCCCTTGCCTCCATTCGATAGGCGAGACGCTTGCCATGATTTGTTCGGGGGAACCGGCCCAGTCGCGAGTTGGTTACGGCCTCGTAGGCTGAGCGCAGCATTCCTCGTACGCTGGATGAGGGCAAGAGAGGTTTGCCGTCGCTGTCGAGCAATAGGGCAAAGGTCTTGTGCCCGTTGTCGTCTTCCCGGCAGCTGTTGGGGTCGGGGACGAGAAGTGGGGTGATCGCTTCCATCGTGACGCGAATCCGGCCGGTGAAACGATCGGAGTGAAATCGATCGTGTGTCGCGGGTTCATGGTCGCCCAAGTCCGGATCGTTCGTTTCGCGGGGCGGTGCAGGGATGAAATTGTATGGGTTGTGGAATTCTCGCTTCACGGTGCGCGGTTGGCCGGCTGTTGGTTGATGCCCGGCTCCCTTTTGATGGAATGTTTTTGAATGACCAGTAGGGGCCGTCGCGGTTGCCGGCGGCACGAACTGCGATCCCACCTCGCGGATTTTTTTCGGCTGTCCGCCTTCCCGTTCGAACTCCACTTCCGTGCCGTGCAGCTCCTTCAATCTTGCCCAAATGGATTGGCTCAATTCGCCTCGGGCCGGATTAAAGAGTTTCCCGCCTATTTCGATTTGGGGTTTCCCTTTTTTGCTGAGAATGAGCTTCCCGCGTTCGAGTGCCATCAGCGCACCTCCTTGAAAAGATGGACAAGGCGACTCGCGGCCACGCGGACTGCGCCGGTATGCGGCTCCTGTTCAAAGTAATGCCGCACGCTGAGCCGAAGCGGCCACCATCCGTCCTTGAAGTCGCTTTCCGTGCATTCCAGCGGAACCGCCTGTTGAGTCCCTGCGGCTGTCTTTACACGAGAAAAACCGTCCTTGGGACCTTCCAGCAGACGGTCCCCCGACAGGATGCGCGTCTCGTCATGGGGCCGAAGGGGTGAGTCCTCGCTTTGTTGCGGCTCATCGACCAGGCGACGACCCAGGAATTCTTCTTCACTCCTCCAGATCATGATTTCCTCTCGTTTCCCGAAGAGCCGCATCTCGAGGAGATTGTCTGCGGAAACGGCCGGGCAGAGGTCCGGAAACGGCGTTGCGGACAACGGCCAGGACGAATTCTCACGTCGCCCCCAGGTCACGCCGTCCCGGCAATGAGCCAGCAGCCAGATCAGACAACGGTCGAATCCGGCCGGTGTTGGTCCGCCGGCAACCCACTCGAGAACCGCCCGGCAGGTTTCCGGATTCAGCGGTTCGATGGTGCATCCTTCAAGCCGGTTCATGGTCGTGCCTCCTCCGCTTTCAACGTCTCAGCCTCATGAAAGGCCGCGATCTTCTTATCGAAGACCTTACGGGCTTCTTTGTTTACCGATAAGTCCTGTGCGATTTCGTATACCGTTTCACCCGGGAGCCGAACCCGGGCCGTTCCCCGGAGCACTCCCCGGCCCACCGCCACCGTCCCACCCACCGGGATGTTTCCCGAAAGCAGGTCCTTGAGCAGAAGCAGCAGTAAGCCGATTTCGGGGTCGCTCGGATCGCGCAGCTCCACGCGGATCTTGAGTTTGCCACCCACCTGCACCTGCTCTTCAAAAAGCGCCCCGGAAACGACCCCTCCGGTGAATCGGTCGATGGCGATCCGCGTTTGCCGCCGCACATCGCTGTCTTCGAGAAACGATTCGGTCAGCCGCAGCTTCGAGGCCGCGGCTTGCCCGCCCTCGGAATCCTTGTTTCCCCCTTTCAGTCGCGGTCCGAAAAGGCGGTCAACCCAGCAATCCCCATCGCCGTGGCCTTCCCGGACGAGACGGGCGATCCGAAGGGCCTGGGCGCGCAGCGCCCCCGCGAGGCCTGTGCCCGGAAGCACCGGCTTTCCCGCAGTGCAAAGGTGAATCACATCGGGCGCCTCGGGCTCGGTTGCGGGGCTTCGGACCAGAAGGTCACCCGCCGGTTCCATCTCGAGATCTACGAGCAGGCGCCGGCGCTTGTCGTCGAACGCCTCAATCTTCAGAGACGGACAGGCGGTCCGGATCGCCTCGGCGGCCGAGCTGTGACCCTGCACATGGTCTCCAATTGGTTGCTGGTGGTCTGATGTCAGCCACGCGAGCCAGTCCTGGGGCTTGGTGAGATCATAGCGGAGGGCCTTCCAGCGGCCGGCCTTGACGGCCCCCAAACCCCGTGAGCGGCGCATCCCAAGGGCGATGTCGCCTTGCGTGAGTCCGTCCAGTGCGGCGACGAGCAGCCCGACAAGCCGCGCTTCCTTTTTGGGATCCTCGACAACCTTTTTGGCATTCCCGACAACGAGCTCCACCCGCACAGGAAAACACGTTCCCGCCGGCAGAACCTCGAAGTCGAACTTTTTGTGGACTTCGGCCGTTCCGGTGGCCGAATCGATGGCCACCCCGTCGCGGATTTCAGACACGGTCCCCTCAGGCAGGGTGCCCAGTGAATCAAAGACAACGAGAGGGCTTTGGGAACCTTCGTCATCGCTCCGGGCCGCCCCGAAAAGCACCGCCACTTTCTCATCTTCAACGGAGCGGTATCCGCCGAGAACATCGGCAAGGTGACCGCGCAGGGCACCGGCGAGCGAGGTGCCGGGAAGCAGGGGCACCCCTTCCTTGGGATCGCGCAAGACCGCTATGTCCACGGCGGTGTCGCCTTCCCCGCCAAAATGTGCGGCTGTTTCCAGACTCATCACGCCCGTGACGATCCACCGGGCCGCCATGGAACGGACGCCGCCGCCGTCACGCAATCGGGACGTTTCAGCATTCATCACCGGCCTCCTCTGTTTTGTTGCGGACGGCCAGCGCGGCCAAGACCGCGTCGATAAGTTTGACCGAGATTTCCACGGATCTTTTCTCCAGGCTCTGCTTCGCCGATTGTTCCGAAACGATGTGGCCGCGCTGAGCCAGAACATCCGCATCGAGCCACGAAAGGACCCTGTCGGGCTCGGTCGCCTTAAGCATCCAGTCGGCCAGGTTTTGATGGCCGTCCATCCGGCAGCTTTCCAATTGATCCATAGCGGGTTTCTTCAGGCACTCCGTCTCGCTTCCGTCCCTCAGCCACCGCTTCAAGGTGCCGATCGCCTCCTCGGGATTACCGCGCAGGGGAGTCCGCAACCGGCCGATCAGGCTGTTGGCCGGGAGGTTTCGGGCGGACAAGGTGATGGCCGCTACCTTCTCTTCGATCTTTCTTGCGATCCGCCCCCAAACGATTCTCTTTTCGATGTCCGAAACGAGCGGCGGCGGTTGACCATCGACCGCCGGGAAAGAAGCCGCTTCTTCGTGTTCCTGCAAGGAGATGGAGGGAAGCGGTGCATCGAGAAACAGGACCCGTCCGTAGCCTTCTTCCCTTCGTTCGCCCAATCCCTCGTTTTCGACGGCGTAGAGCTGACCGACGGGGATGTCTTGATTAGCCTCGAGCAAAAACACCGACCCGGCGGACACGGCCAGGGTTTGCGGCAGTTCGAGGCGCCATTTGCGGTTGAAGCCTCCGATGGGCGTGAAGGACCAGCGTGTTCGAAGCAGCTTGGCCCGGCCGCAGAATCGCCCCTTGATCAAATCCGGCAATGCGGCCGGGTCGATTTGCCCGGTGTTCGCATTGCGCGCGATGCAAGCCGAAGTGAGAAGCAGGCGGAACCTGATGCCCCGCGGGATATCGGCGCCTACAGGCCGCAATCCATCCCTTCCCACGCCGTCGACCTCGCGGGTTCGGCCTTCTCCCCACTGAAGCGCCGCCATGCCGCCGTATCCCGCTCTTCGGGAACGGCCCACGAGGATCGTGTCTCCGAGGAGAGCCTTGAGAAGGCGTACAGTCCGCTCCAGTTCTTTGTCGGTTCCGCCGCGCACTTGGATCAGGCCTTGGAAAGATTGCCCGGCATCCAGGGACTCGAAGGCGAAGATCGCTCCGTGGGTGGTTCCAACCCGATCTTTCCACGCCCGGCCTTTTTCGCGGTCGCGCTGGTGATGGATGCGGGCGTTCATCTTCGGCTGGAGGAGCACCGGTTGGGCGGCGCCGATGGTCAGAAATCCTTGCTTGAGCGGCGCCAATTGTTCTTCCGGCCAGCATTCATTGGGTTCCTTGCCCGGCGCGGGACGCCCGTCAAAGGCGGCAAGATCGACGGCATACACCCGGCGGTCGGCTGGCGCATCATTCTTTTTCCGCCGCAAGGATAGCGGAACGGGGAGAGACCTGAGGCCGTCCAGAGAAGGGTAGGCATTGAGATAACGGACCTTTCCACCGAAGATGAGCTCCTGGAATTCTTTCTGCCCGGCTGTGTCCGCGCCGGGATCGCCCAGGGCCTTGGCCACGGCCCCGCGCACAGCGGCTCCGGGGATGTAGGCGAGGGTCGATGAGCTGTTGGGATCACCCCCCAAGGCGGTGATGACCGCCGGAGATTTCAGCGTCAAGGTATAGGGAAAATAACGGCAGCCCGTCATACCGATCCTCCTTTCGCCGCCTTCCGGGTTTTCTCCGGATCTCCATCGAGGGTCATGCGGACATGCCCGCGGCCGCGGTTGCGGGTCAGTCCCGCATGCCGGGTGGCGAGAAGCGCCAAGCACAGGCACCGCACATCCTGCGGGGTCGGATCTGCCAACCAACGGAGGGGCGCACACAGGATCAAACCACGGACGATCACCCGGACCGCCCGCAGGGTGGTCTCGGCCGGTGCACCCGTTTGCCGCATCTCCGAGGTCTGGCGCCGGATATCGGTCAAGGCCTCCAGAACAGCCGCCGGGGAAACGGGATCGTTTGTCCGGGTTTGCGCCGCTTGGATCCAGCGGCGGGTTTCTTCATCGACCACGGCGTCGCCGATGTGCAACATGGAGGACTCGTTACAATCGCCTTCGGGGCCGAACAGGCGCACAGCCGATGGCGCCAGTTCGGGGAAACCTTCCTGCATGGAAAGCCAGGAATCCCGCAGGAGCCCGCGGACGGCCTTTCCGCCCAAAAACGGAAGGCCCCACGCATCGTGCTCGACTTCCACGTCCACCAGGCCCGCGGTCCCTTCACCCCGGCTGAAGGTCGTGTCGGAGAGGAGTTCGATTTGAATGAACGGATTCTGGCACACGGCGTCTTTTCCTCCTTTACCGGGTTGTCTCAGGGCGCATCCAGCACCAGGTGCAGATCGATCAGCTCCAAGGCGTCGATGAGCGGCGTGCGCGTATCGTCGAAAAAGCCGTTCCTTGCGATGGGCTGCGGAAGCTGAAGTCTTTTGTCCACCACCTTCCAGGCTTCCAAGGCCGCCTTCACGCTGTCCGGCCCTTCCCGCACCAACTCGGGAAAGGCCTTGACTTTGTTGCGCCTTTCGGACCAGGCTCCCTCCCTAAGCCCCACCGTTTTGGAGTCCAGGAGCGTACCGGAAAGCCACCTCCAGGTCTCCGTGTCGTCCTTTTCGGAACCCAATCGATAGGGCCGGCAAGTCAACCGCCTGCCGTTCGCTCGATATTGCCTCTCCCGAATGCCTTCCACGGTCTCGCCGGGCCGGCAGGCACCGATGTGCCAATCCAGGGCGCAGCCGCAGTCATCCTTCTCTTTCAGCATGCGTTTGGCGGAGGCGCACAATTTGTCCGCCAGTTCGTAGGCTCTGGCAAAGGGCGCATGAACGCGGACTACGGCCACACCGGCGCAGGCGGTGATCTTCCCAAGATGGGGGATCCGGCTTGTTTCAAACACGCCCAGGGCGGTTTCGGCCAGATCCATGGCGATGCGGCCGTCGCAGACGAATGTCAAATCGTCCCCGCCAAGCAAGATCGGTCGCAGGGGAAGCATCCACCGGCCATCTTTCTGTTTCAGTTCAAAACGAAGGCGCTTCGGCCTACCCATTACCGATCCAGGGTGATCCTGAGCCGGTTTTTCCACCTGTCGGCAAAGTCGATTGACGACGGCCTGCAAGGCTTCTTGGCCGAGTCGGTCGATGGCCTGAGACCACTCGCGGTATTGCCGGCGTACGAGGTCGTCATCGGCCGTGCTGTCTTCCGATTTCTGCTTCAGCCAGCTGGTGATCTTTTCACCCACGCTGTTTCCATCGATGTGAACCACACCGATGAGGCTGGTATCGCCCATGGTTCGGCCAAGGTGATCCAGTTCTATGGGAAATGCGAATCCGTCCCGATCTTTTAGATCCGCCTCCCAATGTGTCTTGGCTTCGTCCTTTTTCTTTCGGCGGCTCAGGATTTCCTTGGAAAGGGGAACCGTTGGTTCGTCCTTATCGAAGCCACAGGCCACAAGACCCGTTTCCCTGCAAGATGCCGTGACGGAAAGGCCCAAAAGAGGTACAGAGGGGAAGCGTTCGGTCTTTGCATGCGCCAGTTCGATCTGGAGGCCGTGGAGCGTCGAAGCCAGGTTCCCCTCTTTGTACTCCTTGTGAACCACGGCGACTTCCAAACCCGGTGCGTCGTCGTGCAAGATGCGGGTATATCGGGCCGCAAACGATCGTGCCTCGTCCATGGAACCGGTTTCGACAATAGCGTTTCCTCCACCGGCCAAAAGGATCTTATCCGTGGGGGTCAAATCCTTCAGGGCACCCTTCTCCGAGGTGCTCCAGTGCACCACATACGAGCCGGTCACCACGTCCCGAAGCCGGTTTGATTGAAAGACAAACCGTTGCACCCCCAGCACATCGATCGCCGTCAAAACAGGCATGACCGCCCTCCTTATGATTCGAGCCAGGTTCTGAGTGAGTTCAATGCGGGCGGGCTGCCGATTCCCGCCCATTCCTTCAGGTCGTCGAGACCGAAAACCTGCGGCGTGTTGGGCGCGTCCCACACGTCAGCCACGTCGTTTCGCAGCTGATCGACAAAAGCGCCCTTGAGATCGCTGCCATGAAGGAGACAGACCAGGGCGGAGCGGGCCAGATCCCCACCCAACTGACGCGCCCGCATGGCCGCCTCGAAAAGCTTCGACTTGCAGAGGCCGATCTTGCTGTCCGTGGTGCAGGAGATCATGTAGAGCCGGTGGCCTCGGACGAGCGCCACATCGACTTCGCACTGCCTCCCGTTGGCCAGCTTACAATCAAGGCCGACGGCAATTTCGTCTCCATCGACAATCTGACGCACCAGGGTGCCGCACCAGGTCTCCAGCCATCCGCCCCCCAGAAAACGCAACCAATCATAGTAGGTTTGCCTTTTCCAATGTTCTTCCGGGATCCGCTGAATACTCAGGCCACCGGGTACCAACTCATCAACTTTTACGGCATTGGCTTTTGCTTTTATAAACGGCAGCCGTTTATTCGTCTCTCTGTCCCGATGGAGGTGATAGAGGCTTTGTGCGAGACTTGAGTCCTCCAAAACGGCTCGGGCGATCCTTGCAGCATCATCCTGCCAGGGGTCATCCGCCTGTGGTTGACTTCCGCTGAGCGGCTTGATCCCGCGCAAGCGAAGAACGTCGTCCAGGGTCAATCCAAGCTGTTGTTTTGCCAAATCGAGTCCATAGCCATTGTCAAAACGCAGTACCCCTTTTCGCTCATCCAGATAAGAAGCCTGTTCATCCTTGCCGCCGGCGTCCCGGAAAGCCATCCGAGCATGAGCCGCCATGATTTTGGTGCCGCCCGTGTAGTGAAAGTGAAAATCATGGAGATTTTTGGGGAAGGCGTTCCTGACCTTGGCCGCACTGGTCGCATCTTCGATGCATGTGGCATCAAGGTGTGCACCCGAAAGGGCAACCTCCAGCGCTTTGCAAAGGTACTTCATCACTTCTTCTGTTTCCGGGCTGTAGAAGAGAGAAATCGATTGAGGTTTCAGGATGAGAGCCGTGATGTAATTGGGCAAGGGGTTGGATCCGACAAGAAGCAAAAGCCGTTTACAGGCCATTTCTCCATAAGCCATCTGTTTCTCCTCCATTGGTTCATCAAAGTTTATCTCCATCTGGACGATACAGGATGGACGCCTGCCTCTACAAGGCAGGCGCGGAATCTCAATCCCCTCAAATCGGGGCCGTCCTTCGGACTGATGTAAAGGACATGTCAGATAAGGTTGCAACGATTGTCTCAATCCACTCAAATCGGGGCCGTCCTTCGGACAGGGAGAAATAACATGCAAGAGAAACTTAGCGAGGCTATGTCTCAATCCCCTCAAATCGGGGCCGTCCTTCGGACAATCCCGAAGAAAATTCGGGACGAGGTGCAGAGGGAGTCTCAATCCCCTCAAATCGGGGCCGTCCTTCGGACTGGAACCACTCCAACGGACGAAATGCTGATAGCTGAAAAGTCTCAATCCCCTCAAATCGGGGCCGTTCTTCGGACGAGTAAAAATACTGAAGGCCGACCGCGGGGACACTTTAGTCTCAATCCCCTCAAATCGGGGCCGTCCTTAGGACCGTAGTCTCGTATGTGTGGCCACGCATGCCGGCGAAGAAAATTGTCTCAATCCCCTCAAATCGGGGCCGTCCTTAGGACTGGAAATTGGACGCGAAGACAAGCACCTCGGAAAAAAGGTCTCAATCCCCTCAAATCGGGGCCGTCCTTAGGACATATCCATTCTATTGTCACCGGTGATCGCGGATCGGTCTCAATCCCCTCAAATCGGGGCCGTCCTTAGGACAAGAATTCCCGGAGCTGAAAACGGTCGAAGACTTTAACGGTCTCAATCCCCTCAAATCGGGGCCGTCCTTAGGACTCATCGACATAGCCCTACGAACTGGGGTCTCTCTAGGTCTCAATCCCCTCAAATCGGGGCCGTCCTTAGGACAGGAGGAAGAAGGGGAGGAAGAGGAGGAAGATACTGGTGTCTCAATCCCCTCAAATCGGGGCCGTCCTTCGGACTGGAACCACTCCAACGGACGAAATGCTGATAGCTGAAAAGTCTCAATCCCCTCAAATCGGGGCCGTTCTTCGGACGAGTAAAAATACTGAAGGCCGACCGCGGGGACACTTTAGTCTCAATCCCCTCAAATCGGGGCCGTCCTTAGGACCGTAGTCTCGTATGTGTGGCCACGCATGCCGGCGAAGAAAATTGTCTCAATCCCCTCAAATCGGGGCCGTCCTTAGGACTGGAAATTGGACGCGAAGACAAGCACCTCGGAAAAAAGGTCTCAATCCCCTCAAATCGGGGCCGTCCTTAGGACATATCCATTCTATTGTCACCGGTGATCGCGGATCGGTCTCAATCCCCTCAAATCGGGGCCGTCCTTAGGACAAGAATTCCCGGAGCTGAAAACGGTCGAAGACTTTAACGGTCTCAATCCCCTCAAATCGGGGCCGTCCTTAGGACAAGAATTCCCGGAGCTGAAAACGGTCGAAGACTTTAACGGTCTCAATCCCCTCAAATCGGGGCCGTCCTTAGGACAGAAACAGCAATTTCAAAACTTCAGCCGGCCGAGATAGTCTCAATCCCCTCAAATCGGGGCCGTCCTTAGGACCCAGCAAAGGCGCCGCCGAAAAAGGCGGCGCCTAAGAAGGCGGTCTCAATCCCCTCAAATCGGGGCCGTCCTTAGGACCCTCCAGCGATTACCTGCGCTCCATGCACCGAATCTAGTCTCAATCCCCTCAAATCGGGGCCGTCCTTAGGACCGCCGACTATCGATACATCCACGCTGGAAACCAAAAAGTCTCAATCCCCTCAAATCGGGGCCGTCCTTAGGACCGAGGGGTTCTTCTTTACAGAGCATAACATCAAGATGTCTCAATCCCCTCAAATCGGGGCCGTCCTTAGGACTCATTGATTTCATTATGCAGACTGCGATTTGCCCAAAGTCTCAATCCCCTCAAATCGGGGCCGTCCTTAGGACCGAGTCCGGCGACAGGCCCTCAAGCGTGGCCGCATTCGTCTCAATCCCCTCAAATCGGGGCCGTCCTTAGGACGCAAAAGAGAGCGCAATTTCAAAAACTTCAGCCGGCCGAGTCTCAATCCCCTCAAATCGGGGCCGTCCTTAGGACTCAAACCCCTTCTACTATACCTTGCCGGATTCCACCACGTCTCAATCCCCTCAAATCGGGGCCGTCCTTAGGACCATGTTGATGGTTCCGTTTGAGGCGCAGGTAGGTCTCAATCCCCTCAAATCGGGGCCGTCCTTAGGACGGTGCTGAAATGGACATTGATCTTGAGGGCCTTTAGTCTCAATCCCCTCAAATCGGGGCCGTCCTTCGGACTTATTGACAAGTCTCCGGTAGGGGCCCTAGAAGCCCTGTCTCAATCCCCTCAAATCGGGGCCGTCCTTCGGACGCGACGTTGGAACAAACAAATGAGATTACAGCGTTGATGTCTCAATCCCCTCAAATCGGGGCCGTCCTTCGGACCATTCGGATGTGAACATCCCGATGGGGCTGGTAGGACAGTCTCAATCCCCTCAAATCGGGGCCGTCCTTCGGACAGCAGCCGGATGGGTCAGTCAAGAAAGAATCAGTCTTGTCTCAATCCCCTCAAATCGGGGCCGTCCTTCGGACTGAACTTATAGGCGACGCGATCGAGGAGTATCTGGCAAAACGGTCTCAATCCCCTCAAATCGGGGCCGTCCTTCGGACTTAGCATCGTATCGGTCGATAAGGAATACCAAGACGGTAAGTCTCAATCCCCTCAAATCGGGGCCGTCCTTCGGACCCGCGGTAGTTCGCCTTTTTTGTTTGAAGGATAAATCAAGTCTCAATCCCCTCAAATCGGGGCCGTCCTTCGGACCGCCACCTCTTAAACGGGAATATGCTGGAGCTGATATGTCTCAATCCCCTCAAATCGGGGCCGTCCTTCGGACGGTACAGGGTGAGCCGACTTTGTGTTTCAACCTGGCCTTGGTCTCAATCCCCTCAAATCGGGGCCGTCCTTCGGACGGTACAGGGTGAGCCGACTTTGTGTTTCAACCTGGCCTTGGTCTCAATCCCCTCAAATCGGGGCCGTCCTTCGGACGCGATTTGGTAGGGCTCTACGAGCGTTTCCGCGATCTAGTCTCAATCCCCTCAAATCGGGGCCGTCCTTCGGACGCACCCTGGCCTATGTGCTGGGGTTCAAAGAGAGCAACTGGGGTCTCAATCCCCTCAAATCGGGGCCGTCCTTCGGACTCTACACCCCCAGGGCCGCCTTTGTCCAGGGGTTGCAGAGGCGGATCCGCGCATATCCCCCCCATCTTGCGGCCGGTTCCCGCAACCAGCCTCCCGAGCGCCCCCCGGAAGCAGCCAATTGACCGAGTATCCACGACTTCTGGCAGTCCGCGCATGCCTTTTACCTCTTTGCCTGGATTTCAACAGGTTATCCCGCATCCACGCAAAAGCCTCGGGATGCGCGGACGGCCCTGCTGCAGGCCGCTGGGAGGCTGTTCGAGAATAGGTTTCAACGGGAAAGCGGCGAGCGTTTTGCGCTCCGGCTGGTGCCGCAGCGGAGCCTCCGCCCCCCGAACGGATGACAAGGCGCCTGATCCAAGCCTTTTTACAGGAGCCGGCGCGCCGACGACCCCTATCGCCGCCAAGGGCGTTCCTACAGGAACAAGGATCGCGGCCAAGCCCGCTCCGGCAAGGGATCCGGATCGCCGGCGTTTCCTTGTCGGGCAGGATCTCTGAGAAGCGATCATACCACTTTATAATCCTTAACTTCCGGCAGTTCACCCAGCCCGGAAACCTCACAATCATCGAGGCATGCCCGGCATTGCCGGTAGTAGCGGACACTGTCCGTCGTGAAATCGATCAGCGCTTCCAGCCGATCTTTCAGCCTCAGAAACCGCTTCTCCGTAAGGTCGGGACATTCGAAGACCGACTTCTGAACCCGGTAGCCGAAAGCCTTCAAAACCTTCACGGCTCGATAGCGGGTACGGTCGTCGCTGATATCGAAGGCCACGACGTAAAACATACAGCACCCTTTGCCGCCGTCGTTTCGGATCAGGTCACTTTGGACCACATGAAGGGTTCATAGGCGTCCCGTTCACCGGTGAGGCACCGGCAGAAATTCCAGACCTGGTGACGGATGAGCCCCCGGTAATCGGTTCCGATACCCGTATCGGGAAGGGTCACCCGGGTGGTCATCCAACGCTCGTAGGCTTCCAAAAACGCGCGTGCTATCTTCGGCTTCATTTCCACCGGCCGTCGCTGTTTGAGATCCTCCTCGTCCACACCGTCGATGCAGGCCACTTTGCGATACACGAAGTCGTCGGGCCCTATGACGCGGCGATTGACAAGTCCCAAGACCAGCCGGTCCCCAAGGAAGCTCCGCCATTCCTCCACCAAGTCGCACGGAAGCGACGGGCGCCCGTATTCCACCGCATGGAGCGCTCCAAGGTACGGATCCAGCCCCACCACCTTCACGGCAGTGAGGACCTCCAAGGTAAGAAGCGTATACACAAAGGAAAGCAGCGCGTTGATGGGGTCTTTCGGCGGCCGGCGGTTTCGGCCTTCAAACCGAAAGCCCGGCACGCGGATGAGCCGGGCGAAGACCTGGAAGTACAGGTTGCCGCCGATCCCTTCCATCCCGCGCACCAGATCCAGATCCGACTGAGAAGCGACGCTTTCCGAAAGCCCCTTCAGGCGGGCCGCGGTGCGCCCCAGTTCCCCGTCCCCGTACGCCTTCGCTCGAAGCGAAAGAAAACGCGCGGCGTTTCGAAGCTTTCCAGCCACCACGGCCTTTGCGGTCCGCAGCACAAAATCCGGATCGCTCAGCCGAAGGTACTGCGCTCTGCGTCGTTCCACATGTTTGTGTTCGTCCACCATGAGGCGCGCCCGGAAGCGGCCTCGGGGAGTGAGAAGCACCGTTTCGATCCGGCGCTGGATGAGAACGTCGAGCACCGCGCCGCTCAGCGAGGCCGCGCCCACAAGGGTGAGCTGCCGGAGGCCTTCCAGCGGGATTTCGGCAATCAGCGCTCCGGCCTTGGTCACCGCAAGGTGATCTCCTGCCTTGCGCAGATAGGCGCCGGGTTCAAGCACATAGGTCCGTTCCATGAAGCCCCCTCAGTTTCCAACTCACGGCGGCGGTAGAAAACGGGTCACGGTTTCCATGGCGTCGCGCAGCACCTCGATGGCGTCTCGGAGGTTCGACACCTTTTCGCTCTTCGGCCCGGCAGCCTCGTCGCTCCATTCGGGCCAGTGGAGGAGCGGGTGAGGGTAGGGGGACGGTTTCGAAAAGGTGCACAGGTCCCCGGCCATGTCGAGCAGGCTGTGGATGCGCTTGCACCCGAGCGGTGTTCCTCGAAGCCGCGACAGCTTGTAGTCGAGCAGGTGAGGGTTGTAGTCGGGAAGTTCCCGGAACACGTGGTGAAGGAGCGTCCTGGCCCGCGGAAGAAAACCGACCGTTCCCAAGAGCACCTTTTCTTCACGGACCGAAAGCGTCCGGGATTGCCGGCAGCCGGCAAGGATTTGCCCGAGCGCGGCGCAGCGCTCCGAAAGGACGGCAAGCTCCGGAAAGGCCTTCGCCCATTCGGCGTGCCGCGGATGCACCACCACCTGCGCCGGATCGGACCCGCCCGCCGCGCGTTCCACCGCTTCCTTCCGGATCGCCGGTACCTTGGCCAGCGCTTCCATCTGCACCCACGGCGATCGATCCGCAACGTGAAGGAAAAAGGACGGCTTCCCGGTCGCCCGGTGGATGCCCAGCGGCAGTTTCACGAGGTTTCCCAAGCCCTTTCCCGCCAGCCGGTCTTGCTTGGGGAATACCTCCAGGTTGAAGGTGGAAAGATCCGGCGCTACGCGCTTGACGAGATTTCGAAGCGCTTCCCGAACGGGCGCGGCTTCCAGCGGCGCCTGGAAGAAAAACCAAAAATGAAAGCCTTTCCCGCCGCTGAATTCCGTAAGGCACGGGAGCCCCCGTTCCTGAGCCATCTCGGGAAGCCGCGTCAGGAGATAATCCTTTTCGCGCCGAACCTGCTCGCGCTGTGCCGCCGTAAGTTTCCCGCCTCGAAGTTGAGAGGCGAGGTCGGCGTCCACGACTCCGAGCCTAACGCGACTGTCCCGTTGGAGCAGGTAAATGCCGTAGGTTTTGCGGCCTTGGACATGATCCAGTACGTCGGCCGTGGTCATGGGGCGGCGCACGGGCACATAGCCCTGGGTGCCTTCCTTGCGGTCGGCCCACTGGCGCGCGAAGCAGTCTTCCCGGCCGCAAAAGAGGTTGAGGAAACGTTCCAGGGCCGCTTCGCGCCGGCGCATGAGGGCGAAGGGTTCATCCACCGGGTCTTCCCGAAGGGCCGTTTCCACGGCGTCCCCAAGCGGCGCTTCAGCCTGGACCGAAGCATCGGACTCGTTGGAACCGGAAACGCCGCCCGCCGGTCCAGGTCGTCCAGGGTTCGGCCGACGGCGTCGAGAAGGGCCGTCATCCCGCGGGGCCGGTAAAGGCGCTCGTCGAGCGGCGGCACACGCCGCAGGTCCAACCCGGCGCAAAGCAGCTGGTACTCGTGGTCGAAGAGTACCAGGGTGAGGCGCGCGCGGCCCGGGAGCGCTTTCTGTTCTTCGAGAAAGCGGTTGAAGCCGCCGACGGCGTCTTCCGCGATGGAGTGCATGGATCCGGAACGATCCACGATACAGGCGATTTCAGTGACGGGTTCTCTCATGGCTATTATCCTCCTTCAAGGGTCCATAGGAAGCGGCGGCCCTTTGCGAGTCGCCGCCGATTCGGGTTTCATCTGCTGGTTACGGCCGTGGGATGGAAATTTTCAAAACGGGCCGGCGGCATCCCTGAAAAGGGCGCTTTCCACAAGCGTCCGGGAAAAATGCGAAATTTTTCCCATTCTTTTCTTTAAAAAATCCACGGTGCGGCCGTATAGTACAAACAGCGCACAGCGGCACGGTGTTGGGAAAGATTCTCACTTTCAGAAGGCTGATGCTGCAGAGAACCATCGGAAAAAGGAATGCACCTTTTGACCGGGAGGTCGGTCCGCTGTCAGGGTAAAACTTGCGGCATGCAAGCCTTGGCGGATATTTTGGGGAGCGGACCTTGCAATGCGGTAATAAAGATTCAACGCTCAGGGGAAAGGGAACATGAGGTTTTGGGATCAACTGGCAAGTTTTCGGTGCCTTCGCCTCGCTGTAAAACTCCGAGCCAGGACTCGTGTAGATCTTCCGGCTTACCGGGGAAGTGCGATCCGGGGAGCATTCGGAGTCGCCCTCAAACGATGTACCTGCGCGCTTCCCCGAAGAAGCTGCAACGACTGCCTACTCAGGCAGCGTTGCCTGTACACGTACGTGTTCGAAACACAGCCGGGCGAAACCGCGGACGCCATGCAGCGCTACGCCGCGGCTCCACATCCTTTCGTGTTTGACTTGGAAGTCGGGGAAGAGGAGGTGGTTTCTCCCGGACATTCCTTTTCCTTTGGCATGACGCTCTTTGGACGGGCGGTGGACGGGCTCCCTTATCTCGTGCATGCCATCAAGGAAATGGGAAACCTTGGGATAGGCAAAGGACGGGGGACGTTCGACCTGGAGCAAGTGGAAACGCTCGATGCGGCCGGCCGGCCTGTTGATAATCTGTACATGAAAGGTGTCCTGCAACCGCCTAGAGCCTTGCTCGACATTTCTCACGCCTTGGACGCTTTCCCGGAGGGCAAGGTAGAGCTCGTGCGCCTGCACTTCATCACTCCCGTTCGCCTTCAGACGAGCGGAAAGCTCTGCCGTCAGCTGGATTTTCCTTTGCTGGTCCGGACCATTCTTCAGCGTTTGGAAAACCTTCAGCGTTTTCACTGCGGAAACGAGAGCGCTCTGGATTGGGGAGACTGGATGGAGCAGGCTTCAAAGGTTGACCGCTTATCTCAAGAGGCTCGCTGGTACGACTGGGAAAGGTATTCACGACGCCAGGACCGGCGCATGAAGCTTGGGGGACTTTTGGGTCCGGTGACTTTTCGGGGCCCCGTGGAGGCTTTTCTCCCGCTACTGCTCCTTGGTTCTTGGGTGCACATAGGGAAGAACACCACCTTCGGACTGGGACGATACCATGTGGAACCGATAGGCTCCGCCACGGCGACAGAAGGAGAAACGGCGGGACTTTTTAGGGTGCCACGCTCAGTCCATTGCGCAGGGTCGTAAACCGACCGCTCAAACAGGTGATTCGTCCTGGATCGATACAGGCATGGAAAAAGGGGAGGGTTCAATGACATTCACCATGAAAGAAATGGTCCTGGGAGCGTTGCTTCACGACGTTGGAAAGATCCTCCAGCGTGCGTATGACAGCGTCGAAGACGTCACGGGACAACGTCTGGACCTGGAATCGACCTTGTGCCCGGTTCGCGACGGGCATTACAGCCACAAACATGTTCTTTACACCAATGCGTTTTTCGACCTCATGCGTCAAGAAGGCCTAAGATTTCCCGAAGACATCGACATCGGAGTGGTTGAAAGCATCGCCAGTTATCACCACAAGCCGGAGGCTTGTGATGTCCCGACAGCGGCTTGGATGTGCACGCTGGCGGATTGGTATTCGGCAGGCATGGACCGGCGCCCTGATGAAGAAGCGGGGCTGACGGCCAAGTCCCGCCAGGCCTTTCGCAAAATTCCCCTCCGGTGCATCTTCGACGAAGTCGTTTTGGACGTTGAGCGCTTGGGTCGGCCGGGTCGCCACGCCTATCGTTTGGGCACGCTGGATCCAGAAGATCCCGAGTCCCTGATTCCGGTGGAATGGCCGCAAGACGGCATCGATTCGGAGCTTCCCGAGCACTACAAAGCAGTATGGGAAAACTTTTGGAAAGACTTCAAGGAAATCGCTCGCCGCGCCGACAGCCTATCCTTTCGCCTATTTGAAGAAATGCTCCTCGGACTGCTGGAACGCTACACGTGGGCGATCCCCTCGAGCACCATGGATTCTCCGGACATTTCACTACATGACCATTCGCGCACGACAGCCGCAATAGCGGCGTGCCTGCATCGTTACCACGACGTGCAAGGTCAGTTGCAGGACCTGATGGCTGTCCGGAACAAGGAGCAGCCCAAATTCAGGTTCCTCGCCGGCGATCTTTCCGGAATTCAAAATACGCTTTTCACTTTGGAGACTCAGGGCGTTAAGGGCGTCAACAAGATTCTCCGTTCGCGATCCTTTATGCTGGGGGCATTGACAGAAGCCGCGGTGCTGGAACTGCTCGAAGTCTTCGGACTACCACTGTCCGTGGTACTGCAACAGGCAGGAGGGCGCTTCTTGCTACTGCTACCGGCCCTCGAAGACTGTGAACCGACTGTGGGCAAGCTGCGAAGAGATTTCGATGGATGGCTGCTCGAGCACTACACCGGAACCTTGTCCCTGAATCTCGCCCTTTCGGATCCCTTTTCAGGGGCGGATTTCGAGCCTCGTCGACTCCGGGAAGTCATGGCTCAACTCGGCGCCAGCATCGACCGGGCCAAACAGCGGCCTCTTGCGAGCTGCTCCCAAGGGGTTTTGAAGCGTGAGTTTCCTCTGGACAAGGCTTGCGCCGCTTGCGGAATCAGACCCGCGGATCCAAAATCAGAAAATGGAACGCGGTGTATGACGTGCGAAAGAGAATTCGGGCTTGGGCGAAGGCTGGTTCGAGCGAAAAGTCTGGTTTGGGCAAAGCTGCTGCCGCCCCAGTGGCACCCTGTGCCCATCTTCGGGCTGAAGTTGGCCCTGCTCGAAAAGCAGCCGGAAGAAGTACCGGAAGGCGCCGTTTCCATAAAGCGCATGGAAACCGGTGACAACGGGATACCCTGGGCCGCTCGGGTCCTGGCCAACCACATACCCGTCTTTCCGGATGCTTACGCCCTTAAGGACCCCCGCTACCAAGGCATCGAAGGCGGCGAAGCCGAACCGGGCGATCCCAAAAGCTTTCAGCATATCGCCGCAGAATCTCTCGAACTCGATGAGCACGGCGGATTTCGCGGGAAGTCGTTTCTGGGCCTTTTGAAGGCCGACGTGGATTTCCTAGGCTTCATTTTCAGCTCCGGATTGCGTCGAAGCGGCTCGGAATTGGACCGTTTTTCCCTCTCCCGGGTGGCTCAACTGTCTCGCATGATGGATCTCTTTTTTACCGGTTATCTGAAGGGCTTGCTGCACCGTGAATTTCCCGACACCTATACGGTCTATGCAGGCGGAGATGATCTGCTGCTGATCGGGCCGTGGCGCCAGACGATGGCGCTGGCCTCGAGGGTCAACGAAAGCTTCCGCAGCTATACCGGCTGGAATCCCAACATCACCCTTTCGGCTGGGGTGACACTTTTGAGGCCGAACTATCCAGTAAACCGGGCGGTGAAAGAGGCGGAAGACTTTTTGGAACGCGCCAAAGACAGCGGACGCAACCGTGTATGTGCGCTCATCCAAAAGCCCATCGCGTGGGATCGCTACCGCGACCGGCTCGAAGATGCGGACTGGATTCATCACAAGATGCATGGACCGGATCCGGTCAGCACCGGTTTTGTCTATCGCCTTTTGAACCTGACGGCCGACGCTGAAGCGTTCGTTGTCGGCGGGAATCTCGGGAAGGCTGGTTGGAGAGCGCGTCTCGCTTACCATCTCGCCCGAAACGTGAAGGCGCGAAACCAGATGGAGCGGGAAAGGCAAATCGTCGAATGGCTGAAACGGTTGGGATTGGACGATCAGCTCAGACTGATCCAAGACCCCCACCTTATTTTCGAATGGCGACTGCCCTTACAAATCGCCTTGTATCGCAACCGAAGTTGAAAAGGAGGAGAAGATCATGAATGGATCGAACCGAAACCCTCAGCCCAGGCGCTCAGGGGGACAAGTCCCAAAGACCGGCGACGGCGGCAACCAGCTGCCGGTGGGACGGCCCATAAGGTACTTTCAGGACGCGGAAAAGAAGAAACTGGATCCTTCGCTGGTGGACGAAAAGGCTCGAGATTGGGCCCGGTCTTTCAGCAGCCGCCTGAAGTCTACGCAGATGCGCCGGTTCTACGATGAATTCAAGGCTATTGAGCGGAAGATTCTTCAAGGAAACAATGTTCAAGAGCATCAAAGCAATTTCGAGCGGGACCTGGCTCTCATCCGCCTCTTCAAAGCAAAGGCGGTCTATGCCGAAAAGCGGAATGTGGCCCCGAGGGATTTCACTCAGTTCATTTTTGATCATATGGTTTCCATCCAAGACGTCAGAGACTTTCAGGCATTCATGAAAGTCTTCGAAGCTGTGGTGGCCTTTCACCGTTTTTACGCTCAGGACAACTGAGAAGGAGACGCCATGAAGCTCGTTGCTACCAAGATCATCACCGGGCATGTGGAGGTTTTGACGGGTCTGCACATCGGCGCAGGAAAAGATGCCATCGAAATCGGCGGGGTCGACAGCCCCGTCGTCAAGAACCCTTATACCGGCGAACCGTATATCCCAGGGTCGTCTCTCAAGGGAAAGCTGCGTTGCCTTATGGAATGGGCCACGAACCGGGTTCGTGACGACGGCGAGATATGGGACGGCTCTGAGGAAAGCGATCCGGACCGGTTAGCCCAAGATCCTGTGCTCCGCATCTTCGGCACGACGAACAAGAAGTGGAACGCGGGCCCGACGCGCTTGATCGTCCGCGATTCCGCCTTGAATGCGAACTGGCGGCAAGGGCTGGTGGAACGGGGCCTCCCTCTGACTGAAGAGAAGTTTGAGAATAATATCAATCGCATACAGGGAAAAGCAGGCGTTGGACCACGCAAAACCGAACGCGTGCCCGCCGGTGCGATCTTCGATATGACGATGGCATACCGCGTTTTTGACACCGGAGACGAAGGGCGCATCGACGAAGAATGCTTCCAAGCGTTTCTCAAGGTCATGCGGCTGCTGGAACACGATGCGTTGGGAGGTTCCGGTTCACGTGGTTACGGCCGGGTGCGCTTCGCGAACCTTCAGATCAACGGTGAGGATATCCAGGAGAAATTCCAAGCCATCGCCCCGGAAGACATCATCGCACTTCGAAGGAGCGCGTGACATGCCCACTTATCGGATCACTCTGACGTTGAGCAGTCCGTTGGCGACGCCGCTGGTTTCGGGAACCATCTGGGGCCACTTGGCGTGGGCGCTTCGTTACTTGGAAGGTGAGCGCGCCCTGGAAGATTGGCTCGACGAACAGGACCGGCGGCCGTGGCTGCTTTCCAGTCAAATGCCGGCGGGTATGCTTCCCCGCCCTTTGCTCAAACCTTCGGGCCGCAGTGGGATTTCCGGATCGGTCGAGGAAATGCAGCGCGAAAAGACGGCTGGAAAATTCGCCTACATTCCCGAGAGCACCTTTTTGAAACTCCGGAACGGCATGAGCGAGGAAGCTTTGATCGATACGTTGAAACATCATGATGGGTACATAGTCTCCGCAAAAGGCTTTAAACCCCGAGGTCTGAAGGCGCACAACTCCATCGACCGATCCACCGGCACAACACCCGAAACGGGGGGACTGTTTTTCGAGGAAGTGATTTTCCCCGGACCGGATGGGCGCAGGCAGATCTTTCTGCAGGCCGGCGAGCCGTGTGAGGGGCAGCTTGAGCGGCTGTTGACCTTTGTCGGGGAAACGGGCTTCGGCAGCAATGCGAGCACCGGGAATGGTCATTTCCAATGGGAGATCGAGGAAGAGAAAGAACTCTTTTCTACTGGGGGTAACCGCGCGATGAGTCTTTCTCATGGCGTCATCAGTGAGAACATGCGAGCCTCATCCTACAAGCAGCATGTCCATTTTGGGAAGCTCGGCGGCGATCTTGCCAAAGGAGGCTACAGTCCGTTCAAGTACCCCATCCTCATGGCCCAGCCGGGAACCACCTTCGATCCCGCCGATACCGGTCCCTTCGGCGCAATCATCAAAGGCGTTCACCATGACCCTGCCTTGGCCCAAGTCAGGCATTACGCCATGCACCTGCCGATTTCCTTTACGGAGGTGGATTCATGACCACGTATGCTTTCCGGGCTTACGCCCTAACGCCAATTCATGTGGGTTCCGGCCAGGAGATCGATCCGTTGGCGTTTGTTTTACTGAACAAGCGGCTGGTGCATTTCAACGCCGCCGATGTGGTCAAGGATCTTCCGGAAGACGAGCGACAACGTTTCCTTCAGATCCTGGATCGCGCGGACCTGAGGGCCTTGCAATCGTTCCTCAAAAGCCATGTTGCGGCGGACCGCCACGGGCTCGTCACAGTGGATGTCTCGGAACGCTTTAAGACGGCATACGAGCAAAGAGCGTCTAATCCCGACAGGCAATTCCGGGTGGAAATGATGCCCAGGAATCCACATTCCGGGAAGGCTTTTTTGCCCGGTTCCAGCATCAAAGGCGCCATTCGTACGGCTGTTGTCAATTATTTCGCCAACATCGATCCGAGAACGAAATCTTCCGTAGAGCAGGCGATGCGGGTTGCTGGGGCACCTCAAAATAAGGCGCAGATCTTGGAAGAGGCCGCTCTCGGAAGAAAACAAAGTCAAACCGAACGTGATGTTTTTCGCTTCATCGAAGTAGAGGACGTGGTTCTGCCGGACGCTTCAACCCGGATCGACCGTGCCGTGAATTGGAATCCCAGAAAACCCGGCAGCGAAAACATTCAAATGTGGGTGGAACGCGTCAAGGCCCGAGCCGACGAGCCTGGAGTCCCCCAATTCGAGCTCCGACTGCACATGGACACGCAAGCGATGCATCACCCTAAAGTCAGGGAGCAATTGGGGCGCACCCTCGATTTCGACACGCTGATCGAGGCCTGCAGGCGATTCTATTGGGGGCGTATGGTCGCTGAGGGTGAGGCGTTTGACGGCAAGGAACGGCAAGGCAAGTCATGGAAGGCCATTTACGACCTATTTCCGAAAGGGAAAACGCCGGAAGGGGATATTGTTCCTATCAGTCCGCCTAAATCATACTGGTGCACGGCGAAGCGCAAGCGGATACTCCTTAGGGTAGGGCGCTTCTCCCACTTCGAATCATTGTCGGTGGATCATTTTCGTCAAGGCTACAACGTCCAGGCGCGAAGGCCTATTCAAGACATGGGTTCTACTCGGACCCGCTGCGAAATGGAAAACGGACTGCCGCTCATGCCCTTCGGTTGGCTCCTTTTGACCTTGGATCTTTAAGGGCTCTCCGGAAATAGCTTTCAGGGCTCTTTTGCAGGAGCCGGCTTCCCGGCGGCCCTGATCGCGGCCAAGGCTGCTCCTAATACACATCGAATCATGCCCTGGCGGGTCTCGGGAACGCACGCCGGGGCGAAGGCCGTACTCACCGGAACGGCAGCTTTTCAAAGGACGTGGAAGCACATGCGCCCTGTTGTATGGAAGCGAAACGTTCCGCGGAAACCTATCGAAAAAGGAGAGTTCGACACATGCCGGTCGTTTTGGAACCCATCGGGGTGGTGCGGACCGAAGCAGCGGAGATTCCGCATCACTGGTCCGTATCCGACGTGGAAGGAACGCTCGTCATTGACGAAGCCTATCGGGAGGGGCTGAAAGACATCCGACCGGGCGACAGGATAGTCGTGATTTTCCACTTCCATCGCAGCCCGCCGTTTTCTTCGGAGTATTTGGTCCAAAAACCGCCCCATCGAGAAAAACGCATGGGGGTTTTCAGTATCTGTTCACCGAGGCGTCCCAACCCCATCGGGCTTTCCGTTCTCGAAGTGCTGGAAACGGACGGAACCCGAATCCGGGTGAAAGGAGTCGACATGTTGGACGGGACGCCCATTTTGGACATCAAGCCGTTCGTCACGGGCAGAAAGACTCCATCCGGCGATTGAGAAACACCCTGGCTGATGTTTGCTTCTTGTTCCCAAGCTCCAGCTTGGGAACACAACTGTGCAGAAGCTCCAGCTTCGGTGAGCCCGTTCCCAAGCTGCAGCTTGGGAACGAGGGGGAGAGCACGATCCTGTACGAGCGCGATTAGTAGTCCGAATGCGACGGTTCAATCGCAGAGGAGACAGCAATTCCCGGAGTGGATCGTCTGCGGGTGAAGAGTGGGCATAAAAAGAGGGTTGTCGGCTTAGCGAAAACGAAATCCTTCAAGGCCCACTTTTCCAAGCCGTTACAGAGGCTCCGGGGACTCCTGCCTGTTTTCCAGAACCGCGTTGATCGTCTCGTGCAGGCGGGCCATTCCGAAGGGCTTGCCTATGGCCGCTTTAAACCCGTATTGGCGATAATTTCTCTTGGGTAAACCCCCGGCTTTGCCGGGGGACTCCCAGAGTTTGACATTTCCGGGAGTATGCGAAAGCCTTCCTCTTGTGAACCGCTCAAAGTTTACAAAAGGAAAGGCTTTCGCATGGATGGAACTCAAAGCTTAAGCCACACGGTCTGGGAGTGCAAGTACCATGTGGTCTGGATCCCGAAGTACCGCAGGAAGAGTCTTTACGAGCAACTCCGCAAGCACCTGGGCCAAGTCTTCAGAGAACTGGCCAGACAGAAAGAGAGTATGATCGAAGAAGGTCACCTGATGCCGGATCATGTGCACATGCTCATCTCGATCCCACCAAAGTATGGAGTTGCACAGGTGGTTGGCTACATCAAAGGAAAAAGCGCCATCCACATCGCCAGAACCTTCCTCGGGAGGAAGAAGAACTTCACTGGCCAGAACTTTTGGGCCAGGGGCTACTTTGTGTCCACAGTTGGAAGAGACGAGCAGATGATCCGCGAATACATCAAAAAGCAGGAAACTGAGGATCGTCGACTCGATCAACTGAATATGTTCGAATAGTCGCCACCTTTTAAGGTGGCCAATGGTTTACAATCGCTTTGAGCGGTCCACGGTTTTACAAGCCTCCGGCTTTGCCGGAGGTACATGACTCGCCATCACCGGATCGTTGGCATACCCGCTGGAGACGATAACCCTGGCGTTTGGATCGATCTTCAGGATTTCCTTGACGGCCTCCTCGCCGCCCATGCCGCCGCGAACGGTTAAATCCATGATGACGATATCCACAGGATGATTGCTGTGGTAATGTTTTCTGAAGATGGCGACGGCTTCGTTCCCGTCTTTGGCCTGCAGGACCTCATAGCCGAAATGGACAAGCATCTCTTTGGCTAAATCCCGAATCATCTCTTCATCATCCATGACCAAAACGACAGCATGTGCGGTTCTCCCCGGCGATTGCACTTTTACATCACGGGATATCTGTTTCGCGGAAGCCGGCAGATAGATGGTGAAGGTCGTCCCTTCGCCCGACTTTGACCGCACGGCGATATGGCCGTCATGTTTGGTGATGATGGAGTGGGTTATGGTCAGACCCAGGCCGCTTCCCTCCTGCTTGGTGGTAAAATAGGGGTCAAAGATTTTATCGATATGTTTCTCCGGAATACCGGTACCGGTATCGGCAATGGTTATTTTTATATATTTCTCTTTCGGCAGGCTCAGAGCTGTTTCTTTTGCGATGTCCGCGATATTTTCGCAGGAAATCGTGATGTTGCCTCCCTCCGGCATGGCCTGCCGGGCGTTGATCACGATATTCTGGATAACCCGGCTTATCTGCCCCTTGTCAATATCGGCCAGCCATAGATCATCCGGAATGGCGTAACGGCAGGTGACGTTACTGCCGTGAAGAACAAAATCCGCCGAATCGGTGATGACCTGTTTGATGGATCTGGTTTCTTTGACTGGATCGCCGCCTTTGGAGAAGGTAAGAAGCTGCTGGGTCAGATCCTTTGCCTGGATCGAGGCATCTTCCGCTTTCTTTAACAGGCGATGGGCCTTATGATCTTTTTCAATATAGATGTCCGCCAGGCTGATGTTGCCGAGGATTGCGGTGAGGATATTGTTGAAATCATGAGCTATCCCGCCTGCAAGGACACCGACGGATTCCAGCTTTTTTATTTTCAGCAATTCCTCTTCCCGCCTTTTCTGTTCGGTCACATCGCGGAATACCAGAACCACGCCGACGATATTTCCTTTGGCATCACGAATCGGGGCGCCGCTGCCGCCAATGCTTCGCTGAATTCTGTTTCTCGCGATCAGGGCGGTATGGTTTGCAAAGCCTATGATTGCCCCGCAATCCAACACCCTCTTAACCGGATTATCGGCCGCAATGCCCGTTTCTTCGTTGATGATATGGAATATCTCGGTAATAGGCCGGCCGGAGGCCTCCTTTTGGTTCCAGCCGGTCAAATGTTCCGCGACACCATTGAGAAAGGCAACCAGGCCTTCGGTATCGGTGGTGATGACCCCGTCGCCGATGCTGCGCAGCGTGACAAAGAGCTTCTCCCTTTCGGTGTGCAGTTGATCCTCCGCCCGCTTACGGTCGGTTATATCCTTGACGTATTCAATCACGCCCGTAACGTGACCTTGTTCATCCTTTATCGGAAAAGAGAACAATTCGACCCAGCCTGTGGGATCATCCTCCGATGGATAAGGGACTATTGTGGAATGCGTTTCCCCTGTTTCAATGCTCGGAGGCCCTGGACACCAGGGGCAGGGCGACTGGCGCATCTGGTATGTCTGGTAACACTTTTTGCCCGCCAGGGGCATCTGATGGGAATATACCTGTTCCATCCAGCGGTTGGTTTTGATGATGTTGAGGTCGGTATCCAGCACGCTGATGCCATCCTGAATCGCGTCAAACACATCCTGGAGAAACCGCTCACTTCTCCTCAGTGCCAGCGCTTCCTCCGCTAGTTTCTTCTTTTCAGTCCGGAGATGACGAAGCGCGTTTGTCAGCAGATACATCAGCACGATGATGGCAAGAATACCGGCTGTGGACACCGCCAGTGTGACGATAAATTCTGAATAATAACCACGTATTGTCTCGTCGGCGTTATAGGAGACAATATAAGCCGCCTGTTTACCCTGCACATTTTTAACCGGGGAAAAAACCACTATGAACGACGCGCCGGGCGCCATCGCCTCAATCGCAAATGGTTCGCCGCTCCGCAGCCGCTCCTGTATTTTTGGCTTCAGGATCGCGTTGACCGCCTTCAGCGTATCATCGGGGGCATAACCCTGTTCATACAGGTACTCATCGCTGAGGTCACTCGGCTGGTAGTTCTTTTGCTCATTATCAAAAACATTTTCTTCAACAACCCGGTGCCGAACGATAAAGGTGTACCTGTTGTGAAACTGCTGTTCCATCCGCTTGCGAATGTCGTCAAAGGTCATGCTGATTTCCACGCTGCCGAGATGTTCGCCTTGGTAGATGATGGGAAAGACGTTCCTGAAGCCGTTGACTATCCGTCCTTCTTCAAAACCGCTGACTGGAACCCGCTCTGCGTTGACCTTGTCAATGGAATACCGGACACCTTTCAAGGTGTCGCCATATTTTTCCGGGCTGTGAAACCGCAAAAAACTCTCGCTGTCGGGCAGGTGAAAATGGAGTTGCCTCACGTCCATTGCTTTCAACCGTTCATACAGCGGGCTGAGTTTTTCCAGAAGTTGCTTGCGGACGGCATGGCGGTGAGCTTCATCCGCGGAATGAGCGTCCTTGTAAATATCGAGAATCTCCGGCTTGTTTATCCAGGCGTCAAAGACAATACGGGCGGTTTCCTGATTGCCAAAGGTAATCACGCGGTATGCGGTGCTGAGTTCGTTTTGCAGCCGGGCATAATAACTGTCTCTTTTTTGCTTAAAATTGCAGTAATTCAAAAATCCTGCGAGCCCAACCGACAAGAGGGCAATGACGAGAAAGGCAATGTCAGTTTTTAGGCGTCCCGATCTTCCTGCCTCTTTTTCCTGCACCCAACACATGCCGACTTCCGCGCCCCTCTTCCCCGATCCGCCGTCCGTCCCCCCTCATCTTCAACGAGGGCCGGGACGACGGATGGAGTTATGTTATCGTTGGATTATGACGTTAAAAATGCAGTAGCGTAGAAAATAATAGATCTAATATTTGATGCCAAATTCTTTTTCCCCTCCCCTTGTGGGAGGGGATTGCTTCTTGTTCCCAAGCTGGAGCTTGGGAACGAGGGGAAAATTCTTTTTCCCCTCCCCTTGTGGGAGGGGATTGCTTCTTGTTCCCAAGCTGGAGCTTGGGAACGAGGGGAAAATTCTTTTTCCCCTCCCCTTGTGGGAGGGGATTAAGGGGAGGGGGGGATTTTTTGACCTTCGTTAACCTTTTTGCTTAAGGTCTCCACTTTAGAACGCTATCAAAAATCTCTGAACGCGTCGTCGTCCATCGGGATGACCTGTTCGGGATGGACGCTTCTTGCCCCGTTTCCGGGAGGTTTCCCTGATTGGGCGGAAACAACAAGCGTCTTCGACGGAAATGTCTTTGCCTGAAGCACCGGCCGCCGGCGGGGCGCTGTCTCCGTTTGCGCGGATGATACGCGGGTGGCGTTGCTTCCCTGAACCACCGTGATCAGTTCGGCGACAAACTGCTTCATCTGCATCGCCTGGGCGTTCAGCTCTTCGGAAGCCGCCGCCGATTCTTCCGCATTCGCCGCGTTCTGCTGCACCACCTTGTCCATTTCGCCGATAGCGTTGCTGATCTGGGAGATGCCCTGTGCCTGCTCCTTCGAGGCCGCGGCGATCTCGCTGACCAGCTCGCCCACCTTCTTTGCGCCGCTCAGTACCTGCTCGAACGCCTCATTCGTCTTTGAGACGATCTCCGAGCCGTTCTTGATCCGCTTGATCGATTCGTCGATCATGTTGGCGGTGTTCTTCGCCGATTCCGCCGACCGCATCGCGAGGTTCCTCACCTCGTCGGCGACAACTGAGAATCCCGCCCCCGCCTCGCCGGCCCGGGCAGCCTCCACCGCCGCGTTCAAGGACAGTAGATTCGTCTGAAATGCGATTTCGTCGATCGTCTTGATGATCTTCGCCATGTCCTCGCTGCTGGTGGTGATCTCTTTCATCGCCCCGGTGAGCTCCTGCATCGAACGGTTCGCCTCGTTGACGACGCGACCGGTCTCCGCCATCACCGCGTTGGCGTGGTTGGCGTTGTCGGCATTCTGCATCGTCATCGACGAAAGCTCTTCGATCGAGGCCGACGTCTCCTCCAGGGCCGACGCCTGCTCGGAAGAACCCTCCGCAAGAGACTGGCTCGCCGCCGAAACCTGACCGGATGCCGAGGCCACCTGTTCGGACCCCTCGGACAACCCGGCGACGACCCGGTTCACCGGAACGGTGATGGAGCGGGCTAGAAAAATGCCCAGAAGAGACGCGATCACGACGCCCAGCACCGTCACGATGATCGTCAGGGTGACGGCGGCGTCGGCCCCTACGGTGTTGTCGTCAGAGATCTTTTTGGAAAATTCAATCTTGCCGTGCGTCATTTTTTTGAGGTACTCGTCGATCTGACGCGCGGCCGTCATCCCCTCCCCGTTCATCAAATCCAGCGCCGAAACGGTCAGCCCGGATCCAGCAAGCTCAACCATTTTCGCCCGTATGGGGGCGTATGTTTTTATGGCGTCCATCAAGCCGGCGAAATTCTTTTTCGCTTCCTCTGAAACGAGTGTTTTTTCATAATCCTTCGCGTAGCCGTCCATCTCGGCATCCAGCTCTGACAGACGCTGGACGTATTTCGTCGCATCAGCCCCGGTGAGTGAGGCGACTATGACGTCCCTCAGGTTGACGCGCGTGCGTTGAAACGCCATTGAAAAGAGGGCGACCTGCCCCAACGGCTTCGCGCCGCTCTCATACAGAAGCCTGTCGCGGCCGCTAATCTGCCTGATCTCGACGATTCCAAAAACCCCGATAAAGGCCGCGATGAGGGCAACGATAAGAAACCCGCCCAGCAATTTCACGCCGATACTGTATTTTTTCACCTCTTCCTCCATCCTCATGTCAAGAAATTAACCCCGTTGCCGCTTACTGCGGCGGACAACCGCTCCCTATACTTATGCGGCCCCCTCCATGGTAAATTTCAACCCCAGGTTAATAATCCTACCGGCGCCTCTCAAATAGAAAGGGGGTGCTCGGGAGCGATTTGACACCCGGTTCAAACAGGTCGGTCTATTGCCGATGGTCAAGTATTCCCTTCTTGTTCAGCTTGTTCCCAAGCTCCAGCTTGGGAACACAACTGTGCAGAAGCTCCGGCTTCGATTCCCATGAGGCCGTTCGCAAGCTAGAGCTTGGGAACGAGGGGAAACGGAGCTGATGCGCTCGTTGCTTCAAGGCCGTCTGGATCTACCTCACAGGGTCACCCTGGATGTCGTTCTAAAAGATCCGCACCCAATTCTTTTTCCCCTCCCCTTGTGGGAGGGGATTAAGGGGAGGGGGGGATTTTTTGACTTTCGTTAACCTTTTTGCTTAAGGTCTCCACTTTAGAACGCTATCAAAAATCTCTGAACGCGTCGTCGTCCATCGGGATGACCTGTTCGGGATGGACGCTTCTTGCCCCGTTTCCGGGAGGTTTCCCTGATTGGGCGGAAACAACAAGCGTCTTCGACGGAGATGTCTTTGCCTGAAGCACCGGCCGCCGGCGGGGCGCTGTCTCCGTTTGCGCGGATGATACGCGGGTGGCGTTGCTTCCTTGAACCACCGTGATCAGTTCGGCGACAAACTGCTTCATCTGCATCGCCTGGGCGTTCAGCTCTTCGGAAGCCGCCGCCGATTCTTCCGCATTCGCCGCGTTCTGCTGCACCACCTTGTCCATTTCGCCGATAGCGTTGCTGATCTGGGAGATGCCCTGTGCCTGCTCCTTCGAGGCCGCGGCGATCTCGCTGACCAACTCGCCCACCTTCTTTGCGCCGCTCAGTACCTGCTCGAACGCCTCATTCGTCTTTGAGACGATCTCCGAGCCGTTCTTGATCCGCTTGATCGATTCGTCGATCATGTTGGCGGTGTTCTTCGCCGATTCCGCCGACCGCATCGCGAGGTTCCTCACCTCGTCGGCGACAACTGAGAATCCCGCCCCCGCCTCGCCGGCCCGGGCAGCCTCCACCGCCGCGTTCAAGGACAGTAGATTCGTCTGAAATGCGATTTCGTCGATCGTCTTGATGATCTTCGCCATGTCCTCGCTGCTGGTGGTGATCTCTTTCATTGCCCCGGTGAGCTCCTGCATCGAACGGTTCGCCTCGTTGACGACGCGACCGGTCTCCGCCATCACTGCGTTGGCGTGGTTGGCGTTGTCGGCATTCTGCGTCGTCATCGACGAAAGCTCTTCGATCGAGGCCGACGTCTCCTCCAGGGCCGACGCCTGCTCGGAAGAACCCTCCGCAAGAGACTGGCTCGCCGCCGAAACCTGACCGGATGCCGAGGCCACCTGTTCGGACCCCTCGGACAACCCGGCGACGACCCGGTTCACCGGAACGGTGATGGAGCGGATCATAAGGATGCTGATTCCGATTCCCAGAAAAATGGTAATCACTAAAGTGATAATCATTGTCATAATAACTGTTGTTTTTCCTGAATCGGCCAAAATTTCTTTTCCAAGGGACACCATTTTCGCCGAGGCATCCATTGACATATCCTCGGCAATGTTTTCCACTTCATGTATATTATCTTTCACTTTATTTACAAAGTCATTTCCTTCTCTTACAGATACTACTCTCCTACTCATTAAAAGATCGTATAGATCAGTTATATTGGATTCATATATATTCAGATTTGTCTTTATCTGATCCATACGTTCTTTCTGTTTGGGATTGGTAATCGCTTCTTGCATATCGGCGATTCTTGCCAACAAACTTGTACGTTCTTTGTCCCATTTTTCTTTATACCCTTTTACTTTTTCAAGATTCTCCAAATTGATCAGCATGTCTTTTTCGTATCTACGCAATTGAAGGGTATGGGCACGCGCTTTGGAAGCATTTTCCGACATCTTGAAATCCGTGTTTATCGTTCTGATTACTCTGCTGGTAATTTCTTTAACCCTCCAGATACCAGAAACCGATATCAGAATTGTCAATCCAAGGATCATTCCGAACCCTATAAACAGGTTCGTTTTAATGCCTCGCTTTGTTATGCGCATAAGCACTCTCCTTTCAGAAGATGTGATATGAATGATACTTCTTAACTGATACTGGTTGCTGCTCACCCCGCCGGACAACCGCTCCCTATACTTATGCGGCCCCCTCCATGGTAAATTTCAACCCCAGGTTAATAATCCTACCGGCGCCTCTCAAATAGAAAGGGGGTGCTCGGAGCGATTTGAAAATCGGTTCAAACAGGTCGATGTACTGTCAATGGACAAGTATTCCCTTCTTGTTCAGCTTGTTCCCAAGCTCCAGCTTGGGAACACAACTGTGCAGAAGCTCCGGCTTCGATTCCCATGAGGCCGTTCGCAAGCCAGAGCTTGGGAACGAGGGGAAAATTCACAATGAGAGCACCTCAGCGATATTGATCGGTAGATGCAATGGTTTTGTTAACTTAAAATTGGCCAGAAATAAGGGGGGAGTGACAACCTAAAATTGAGCATCTTGGGCGGTTGTCCTCCTGGTAGGTTGGCGTGAACAGGAGCCAACGAGAAGGGACGAAGAGGAGTGTTCGAGATGGACCGGTACGTACTGATCAGGGCGGGGTACCGAGTACAGTTCGCCTCGTTGCCCTCGTTCCCAAGCTGGAGCTTGGGAACGAGGGGAGAGGGGAAAGCTGGAGCTTGGGAACGAGGACAACGAGGGGACATTATCGGTAGGAGCGGGCTTGCCCGCGACCCGTAAAACCGGCAATGCCGCGTTGACCCTGATCGCCGGCAAGCCGGCTCCTACAAAAACAACCGCGGTCTTGTAGGAGCGGCGCCCTCGCCGCGATGAACCAACCCCAATGCCCCGCCCCAGCCCATCGGCCCGAGGGCTGGCCTCCTACAGGGATGCCGATCGCCGACAAGCATGCTCCTACAGCGAGGCGCCCTGGTGTTCCGTCAAGCCGATCGCCCCGGTGTTCGCCTGACACCGAAGGCAGCGATGGTAGGATTGGCCGGCACCTTTCCAAAAGAAAACGGATTTTCCGCGGCCGCAGACACGAAGATTTAAAATTCTCTGAAAATTCCACCTCGTTCCCAAGCTCCAGCTTGGGAACGAGGTGGAAAACTTGAAACCCCGGAACAATAACTCTTTTCGATGTTTGAGCATGTGGTTAAGCGAAAGTCATCAACGAAAAAGTCCTTTGCTATCCAACAGGTCGACGATTTTCTTAAGCAGGAGAAAGAATTCATCTCCTTTGGAATCGATATCTTGGGCGGATTGTGACTTCTTCGTCCATCCATGATCGAAGCCGTTCCGGTAATACACAAGAGCGGGCAGCAGAGCCCTGATCTCTCTTTCTATCCCGGTTTTTTCCAGTTCACTGTAAAGTGGCATCAATCCTTCCATCATACGTTTCTCATCCCCGGAAAAACGCCATTTGGCAGGTTCGAACTGCAACATGCTCACAAAGACTTCCGCTTTGGGACGCTCATCTCGCCCCTTGGCTGTATGCATCGATGCTTTCTCATTGTGGATGAGTCCGATCGACGCGATGGTTTCCCTCATGGCGGTAAACGCTTGCATGCTGAGCTTGTGATCCAAAAGCATCCTAATAAACGCCAGCTGCCCAAGAAAATAGGCTCTATCGTAGCGTTGTGTTGCAAACTCTTCTTTGGCCAGCGTTTCAAATTTGTCCGTGAGTAGTCTGAGCAATTCCTGTCCTGCAGCTGAGGCATGAGGGAAGCGCTCGGTTATTAGCTTGACCACAGTTCGCGCTGCACTGTGAACATTATGCATATCCACATTTCGAATCCTATTGGTGACATCTTGCAGGCTATGGAGGAGCTTGGCATCATTCAATTCTCCCAAACGGAAGGACGGAGTTGCCTTCGCTTGTCGAGCAACTTTCCCCGCGTCGGCGTCTTCCACAAGGCGACTGACACCTTCCGCCCACTCGTTGATAATGAAGAAATTTGTCATGTCCACGACGGGAGCAAGCTCTCGATTCTTTTCATAGGCCCCATAGAATACATGTTCCACGTTCACTCGTTTAGCTTTCTGCAGAAAATGAATAGAGGTTGAAAAAACAATGGGGATCGCACGATAGCCGTGAGTTATATCGACGCTCAGGTGATCTTCGGTTTGGATGTGTTCCAAAATGGCTTCAAACCATCGCCATTGGCCTGCTTCAGTCATGTCTTCCTCCAGTGGAAGGCATACGATATGCCTTGCACCGAGATCCAGGAGTTCGCTTTTGAGGGAGTCGAAGTGCAGAGATTGAGATTTTTCTGTTGTAACTATAAGGACCAGATTGAAAGACTCCGGTCCCAAAAGTTCTACTTCCGCGGCCTGGACGAACTTGGTTCGTCTCGATTCTTTGCCGTCCATAGCATATCGGGCAAAGTCATAATCGTAAGAATCGCCTTTTCTTGTACCTAGACCCAAAAAGCTCAAGAATACGCGTCGCATGACAGTTCCTTTCTTTGCCCAATTTACCATGGCTGAATGTCTGACCTTCCAGGCGTTCTTCATCTCCCATAGTATCGAAATCGTTCATGCCGGAAATGGTGGGTGAGCCGGACACGGCCGTCGGGAAGGTGTTCTTCGAGGGCTTCCCGGCGGGTGGCGGAATACACGGGGATCCAGTTGCGGGCCATGGCGAACCGGACCATGAGGTAGGTGGCTCCGAAATCGCCCTGGACCAGGACGAAGTCACCGGGGCGGGCGTTCCGATCCAGCCAGTCTCTGAAAGGAGCGAGCACGGGCTCTATTTCCGGGACCCTGGGCGGGATGGAGCCCCACAGTTCCTTGAGATCGGGCGGCAGATCAGCGATGGAGGAAACGGCCAGCGACGCCCTGGCGTCCGCGGCCTGGTCCGGGGTGAGCCGGTGGTTGAAAAGGAGAAACAGCGTATGTTCCATGGAAATCGATTCCTCTGTCGGTTTTCGCCGGACGGCCCTTACCGCACGCGTCGCGCACCGCGCTTTTCCAGCTTTTGCACGGGTTCGAAACCCATGTCAACCGGCATGCGGCGGGCTGGCAGGCCGCCGACATGTGCAACCAGGCCTCACTTTGATCGGCGCCCCCATGGTTTTTGATCAGCGGAGCCAAGGTCCTGCAAAAAACCGTTGAGCGGAATCCGCCTTTCTGCTTCAATGATCGCGGGAATTTCGCAGGAAACCCGGCGGCCTGGAACAGGGGGACCGGATGAGCGCAAAGGCGGGAGACGCCCAAGGCAGAGCGCGGTGCCTGAGCATCTGGGAAGAAGAGGATCTTCGGCCGCCCCCGCGGGATGTGGATCTCGAGCGGCTTGGCTCTTCGATCCGAAAGCTTCCGCCAAGCCTCTGGAGCCCTCGCATGTTCTTCCACGGCGCTTCCGATACCCGTCTTCGTGACTTCAGCGGCGAGGTGTTTCCGGCGACGTTTCGAGGCCGCAGGACGACTCATCCCCTTTTCGTACTCCAGAGCCTCCCGAAACTGGGCCACAAGGTCTGCCCCTGTTCGTCCAAGAACTGGGGAGCGTCCCGGTACCTTCGCGGGGGCTGCCGACTGGAAATTACGGGAAAACACCTGGACCGGGATGCCTACCTGGTGGAAGACTGCGCCTTCAACCTGCCACGGGACGAGCGGTTTGTTTCCCGGCTGACGTTCATGGGCCTCGTTCCCGAAGACTGCGTGGAGACCTGCAAGGAATGACGGACGCTTCGGACTGGTCAGCATGGCTTCGCGAAGCGGAAAACTTCGAGGTCCTGGAACGCGCGGCGGCGTCGATCTATCGGCAGGCGCTGCGCCTCGGGCTCCCCGGGCACCTGCTTCCCTGCGACGATCCCTGGAAGCTTCCGCCGGACAAACGCGCGGACTGTATCCGTGAGCTGGCCGGGGACCTGTGGGTTTTCCTTCGCGAACGGCCGCCGGGCTGGTTTGAACGGGAAAGTTTCGTCGTTGCGGCGGAAAAGGGGGAACGGTTTTTGATCCTCCGCATCGCCCAGGAATTTCTGGGATACGTCAAGGATCGAGCGCGCACTCAAGCCGTGGATCCGAGACGAGCGCTCTATCGCCGCCTTCGCCAGATTCTCCACCAAGAGCCGTCCATTGCCTACCGCGCGACTTCCAAGGGGGCTTTTTACGCCCTGGGAGCGGAGGCGGGTACCGAAATGCGGCTTCTCGACCTGAGCCGGGAGAACTTCGCCGACTGGGGCAATCCTTCCGGGCGGGTGACCCTGAAAGACCTGGATCGGCGGAAGTCTCTCCTCACGCTGGCCGAGTTGTTCTGGGAAAGGGCGTGCCAAGCACTTGGAACGAAGGGTTTTGTTCCCGTCCGCGACCTGGCCCGTTTCATCGGGCTGCACTATCCTGGGTTTTCGGTACCGGATCCCACGCCGCCGGCCGGCGGAAGCGGAGGGGCGCCGGAGCGGGCGAACGAACACGAACCCTGGGAGGAATCGCCGGGGGAAGCCGTGGTGGCCGGCCACCGTATCCGGGAACTGGCCAAGCAGCTGGTCGCGACCTGGACGCCCCGGCAGCGGTGTGCCTTTGCGCTCCACTGGGGCGACGGGCTGACGCTCGAAGAAACGGCGAAACGGATGGGATACAAGGCCGCGGCCGGAGCGGCTTATCCCTGCAGGAGCGCGGTCGAAAGCCTTCGCGATTTCTGCCTGCTCTGGCCGGGGCTGTCGCCTCCGGACCTGGACGAGCGACTTTTTGAAGCCTTCGTGCAAGAAATTGCGACGGTTTGTAAAAGCGACGGTGAAAGCCGTAGTTGGAATTGAGTCGCGCCGGAAGCGTGATCGAAACGCTGTAAGAAAGCCGTCCCTCGATGATCTCATACGAACCCTGGGAACTCAAGTTGGCTCTGCAGGCGGCTCGACAGGCCCGGACCTGCCCGCCCGACCGGCTGCTCCGGGTGGAGCCGCCCCATGGCCCTCTTTTGCGGCACCTGGAAATCTGCCCGTTTTGCGCCGACGAACGCAAACACAGGGACAGTCTGCGCGAGCCGTTCCATAGGGCGCGTTTGCCACATCAAAGCCACAGTGACGAGCTCATAGCTGCGTCCCGCCCGACGTCGTCGGAGCGGGAAACGCAACGTGCGTCGGCGCCGTTGTGCTTATCCATGGCGGTTTCCGAGGCGCCGTTGAAAGCTCCGACTCCGGTTCCGGCGGAACCGCGGCCCGGGGAAGTCTGGGTGGTGGACGAGCGGCTGGAAGGATGGGGGCCCGGCGATTTGTATTACAGTGCTCCGAGGGTGCTGGTCCTTCAGATATCGGAGCGGACGCCGGGCATCGTGCGGGTTGCCCAGGTCTACGACGACATCCGGCTCATGGGACCCGGCGATGTGCGGCTCAGCTCCGACGCCGGCATGCCCGGTGAAGCGGAAGCGGCGGAAGGATTCGCCGAAAGCTGGAACGTGTACGCGCTCCGCGCGAAAGACCTGGGGCGGAGGCGGTTTCGGGTTCCAAACGATGTGTTGCGTGCGGTGTGCCATGCCGCCGGCGCCGAAGCCCGGCTCGCCGACGATGAGACCGCGGCTTCTACGGCTGTCGTCACGGCGTTCCGGCGGATGGAAATCCAGGTAGGAGCTTTTTTTGCCATGCAATCGATCCATACGTTCATGAACGAAAGGGAGAGATCGTTTCCCGAGATGCTGGAGGATCTGTATCCGGAACCCGGAGCCTTCGAATCCCGCGGGCCGCACTCCGGACTCCGGCCGATCTGGCCTGAACGGCCGGTTTCCGCCGTGGAAGCGGCCGTGTCGGCGCGCTTCCCCGAAGACGCGTTGCCGCTGGCAGCGGCTCCCAGGGAGAGGACGCTGCGCATCAACCTTCTCGAGTGGGGCGAAGGGGAAATGCCGGTGAACTTTCGACCGTCCATCGCCACCCTCACCCTGTGGGAAGAAGATGCCGAGGGACTGCTGGTGGGAGGCGTAGCGGCGGAAGCGCCCTGGAGCGAGGCGGAAATCGTGGCACGGTGGGAGCTTCCGGACGGCACGTCCATGGAACCCGTAGAGGCCCGGATCGATCCTTCGGGCGGTTTTTTTCGTGTCCGCTTCCGCGGCCTGTCCGATGCCGCCGTTCAACAAGGGCGGCTCGCGGTGCTGCTCTGCGTCCGATGATGCGTTCCCGCTGGTCCTTGCAGGAGCTGGCGGCCTGGGCCGGCTGGGGCCGGATCGAAGAGAGGATCCCGGAACTGTTGCGTCCGGCGGTATGGACGGCCTCGGTGGAGCGGGCCGCAACACTGGGCATCGCCGGACGCGTCATGGCGCTCCTTCCCCTGGCGAACCTCCGGGAGCACGGACTGTGGGATCTTCAGCGCCTGGAGGCGGCAACCCGTTCCGTCGTCAACGAGCTTCGGGCTTCCACGCTGAACAAGGCTCACTTTCGACCGGTCCTGGAAGCCGACTCCTGGGAAGCGGCCATCCTTGCGGTGCAGCGGCACAGGAGCCGGCTTTTTCCTTTCAGTTATCGCTGAACCGCCGCACGCGTTACGGTTCAACCGCGGCCAGTCCCGCCTCCGCCATCAAAGACTTGACAGTCGCTCGGCTTAGACATAGGGATTCGGACACTTTCCAAGAGAGGATAAAGAGGATCGCGTATGGAAAGAAAAATGTGGATCGGCGTCGATGTGGGCGGCACCCATACGCGGCTGGCCCTGGTGGACCAGGACGGAAACGTCCGCAACGTGGAAAAGGTTCGCACCGAGATCGAACGGGGAAACGAAAGGGCCGTATCGCAACTTGTCGAGGGGTGCCGGCGGCAGATCGAAGCGGCTCAAAGCTTCGGGGCGCGCGTGGTCGCCGTGGGTGTGGGCATCGCCGGGAAGCTGGACCGCAAGGGCGGCCGTATCCTCTTTTCACCCAACTTGCCGTCCATGCGGGATTTTCCTTTGGTCGAGCTCCTTGGGAACGCCGTCGGGCTTCCTGTGGTGATGGAAAACGACGCCAACGTCTTCGGCGTCGGGGAGTCCCGGGCGGGAAAGGCGAAAGGCGTGCCCAACTGGGTCGGCCTCACCCTGGGAACGGGCGTGGGGGGGTGCCTAATCTTCAACGGGAAACTGTGGCGGGGCGACGACACCGGGACCGCAGGCGAGATCGGCCACATGATCGTGGACCCTTCCGGGCCGCGGTGCGCCTGCGGGCAGAAGGGGTGCCTGGAAGCCCATGCGTCGGGAACGGCCTTGGTGGACGGCGCGAAACAGCTCCACCGGGAAGGCAAACTGGGCGGAAGCCCGCTGGAGGCCAAGCTTGAGGATGGCGTCCTGGAGCCGGCCGATGTCTACGCGGCCGCGCGCTCCGGCGATCCGGCGGCGCGAAGGCTCTTTCAACGCATGGGCTGGGCCCTGGGGCTCGCCCTGGTGAACCTGTTCACGGTCCTTGGCCTGGAGCGCGCGGTGATCGGAGGCGGTGTGAGCGCTTCTTGGGACCAGTTCGAGGCGCCGCTCCGGGAGAGCCTTCGCAGGCATTCCACTATGCTGAACCTGGATCGGCTGGTCGTGGACAGGAGCACCCTGGGGGATCTGGGGCCGCTTTTGGGGGCGGCCTTTGTCGCCGCGGAAGAATACCCGGGATGAAGGCGCCGGAGCGGCTACCGGGGTGGAGCGGGAAGACTTCAGCCGCCGATGGAAGACATGGAACGGCTGATACACTTGCGAAGGACCGCCTCGTTCAAAGGGTGGGCTTTCGGTTTCCTCTGCAGCGCCGCCCGAATGGCCGCCTCGACCGCCTCGTCGGAGGCGCCGCTTCGGAGCAGTCCCTTGATGTCTTGTTCCTCGACGGCGAAAAGGCAGGTTCTGAGCTTTCCATCGGCGGTGAGCCGCAGGCGGTTGCAGGTGGGGCAGAAATGATGACTCATCGGGCTGATGATGCCGATCTTTCCGCGGGAACTCGGAAAGCGATAGTGGCGGGCGGGACCGTTTCCGCGGTCGGCTTCCGCGGGAAGCAGCGTATCCACCCCGGCCAGCCGTTCGACGATTTCATCCGAGGACAGAAACCGCTCGCTGTAATGGTCCGGCTGGAACGGCATGAATTCGATGAATCGGACATGGTACGGAAAGCGGTAGGTGAGCGCCGCCATGTCCTCGATTTCATCGTCGTTGACGCCCCTCAGCACCACCATGTTGATCTTTATGGGCGAAAACCCGATGCGCTCCGCCTCTTGAATGCCCGCCCACACATCTTCGAAATGGTCGCGGCGCGTGATGGCCGCGTACCGCTCAGCATTCAGCGTGTCCAGGCTCACGTTGAGCCTCCGCACCCCCGCCTGAAAAAGCTTCCGGCCCAGGTGCCGGAGGAGCACGCCGTTTGTGGTCACGCTGAGATCCTGGATAAGCGGGTTTCGGGCGATTTGCCGGCAAAGGTAGGCCAGGTCTTTGCGCACCAGCGGCTCTCCGCCGGTGATGCGGACCTTGCTGATTCCCATGCGCGCCGTGATATCGACCAGCCGCAGGATTTCTTCGTAGCGGAGGATTTCTTCGTGGTCCAGTTTCGGAACGCCGGAAGCCGGCATGCAATAGGTGCAGCGAAGATTGCAGCGGTCGGTGACCGAAAGGCGAAGATAGTCGATCCGGCGGTGGTAGCGGTCTTCGGGGGAGCGATCATAGCGTTCCTTGTTCTCCGCCGCCGGGACGTGACCGCCGCCCATGCGACGGTGCAACGGGCCCGGGTTCAAAACCTGCCACGGCCGCCGAACGGCGGGTCCGGCGGGTTCCCGGCATGTTTACAATCATACGAAGTCTAAGGGGAGAACGCCGTTATGTCAAGCAATGAACAGCGGATCGCGGCGGGCGGGGACGCCGCAGAGAGGGGCGACGGCGGGCTGCAGCCCTCCGGTACGGGTTCCGGCGGGCGGGACGATTCGGAAACCCTCGACAGCCCGATGCTCATGGATGAAGTCAAACTCATCCTCGCGGAAAAGCGCACATCGCTTTCCGTGCTTCGCACGGGAATCGCCGTGTTCGTACTCCCGCTTTCCGTGTTGAGCCTCCTTGTGAGCACGTCCAGCTACTACGAGTTTTCCAAGGTTCTCGCCCTTCTGCTGCCGCTTCTCGTCCTTTGCGTGCTGCTGATCCTTCTCGGCTCCTACCTGGTGGTCCGGGCGCTCTTAAGGATTCATCACCACGACCGCAGGGTCCAGGAACTCAAGGAGCGCTATGACTTCCTGAAGGAACTGGTGGAATGAATTGTTACGATTTCGCGCTTCGTGCTATGTTACGGATCACGCGCGTGGATCGCGTTTTTCGAAACACCGTTGCTCAACCGCTTCATGGTGCCATTGGAAGTTGGAAAGGGGGAGCCGATGAAAAGAAGTCTCGGGATCACGGTCACGGAACATCTCCTTCGGCAGCAGAAGGAAACGCCTGCGGCCACCGGTGCGTTCACTCTTCTTTTCAATGAGTTGAACGTGGCGGCGAAGCTGATCAATCGTGAGATCAACCAGGCGGGATTGAACGATATCTGCGGCTACACGGGTGAGGAGAACGTCTACGGGGAAAAGGTGCAAAAGCTCGACGACTATTCCCACCACACGCTGGTTCGCCGACTGATCCAGGCGGGACAGCTCTGCGCCATCGCCTCGGAGGAAGATGCGGATCTCATCGAGATCCCTACGGGCTATGCCATGGGCAGTTACATCCTCCTCATGGATCCCTTGGACGGGTCTTCGAACATTGATGTGAATGTGAGCGTCGGGACCATCTTTTCCATCCGCCGGCGCATCAAGGCCGGAGGCCCGGTGACGCTGGACGAGGTGCTCCGGAAGGGCTCGGAGCAGGTGGCCGCGGGCTACTTCATTTACGGGTCGAGCACCATGCTGGTGTACACGACGGGAGATGGGGTGCACGGGTTCACGTTGCACCCGAGCATCGGCGAGTTCCTGTTGAGCCATGAAAACATTCAGATCCCGGAGGTCGGCCGGATCTATTCGGTGAACGAAGGCTACTACTGCTACTGGGACGAACCGGTCCGCCGGTACGTGGATTACCTGAAGACCCCGGACGCGTCGGGCAACCGGCCCTACACGTCGCGTTACATCGGGTCGCTCGTGAGCGACGTCCACCGGAACCTGTTGAAGGGCGGGATTTTCATGTACCCGGCGGATCGAAGGGATCCGAAGAAGCCTTACGGCAAGCTTCGGCTGCTCTTTGAAGCGGCGCCCATGGCCTTCGTGGTTGAAGCCGCCGGGGGAGCCGCCTCCGATGGGACGCGGCGCATCCTGGATATCGAACCGGAAACCCTCCACGACCGCATTCCCCTCTACATCGGCAGCAAGGAAAACGTGGCGGAAGCGGAGAAGTTCATGCGCCGTGAAATGCCGATGGGGGCGGAATAGGGGCCGTGCTGATCCTGGGGATCGAGAGTTCCTGTGACGAAACGGCGGCCGCGGTGGTGGTCGGCGGGACCCGGGTCCTTTCGGACGTGGTGGCGAGCCAGATCGCGGTTCACAGCCCTTACGGGGGTGTTGTGCCCGAGTTGGCGTCTCGAAAGCACGTGGAGGGCATTCTGCCGGTGATCGAGGAGGCGCTGGCCGGCGCCGGGGTGGGGCTCACGGACGTGGACGCCGTCGCCGTCACGCAGGGGCCTGGGCTGGTGGGGGCGCTGCTGGTGGGCCTCAGCGCGGCCAAGGCCATCAGTTACGCCCTGGGGATTCCACTGATTCCGGTCAATCACCTGGAAGGCCACATGTGCGCGGCCTTCCTCGGGGGCGATCCCCTGGACCGCCCTTTCGTGTGCCTTGTGGTTTCCGGCGGCCACACGGCCATCTATCTCGTGGAACCGGAAGGCGAAAGCCGTTGCCTGGGGACGACCCGCGACGATGCGGCGGGGGAAGCCTTCGACAAGGTGGCCAAGCTCCTGGATCTGGGTTACCCGGGAGGCGTGGTCATCGATCGTCTTTCGGCGGAAGGGAACCCTCAGGCCTTCGACTTTCCGAAGGCATTTCTGGAAAAGGATTCGCTGGATTTCAGCTTCAGCGGCGTCAAGACGGCGGTGGCTCACTTCGTGACACGACACGGGCCGCCGTCTTCGGCCCGGCGGTCCGGCAGTTACCGGGTGGAGGACCTGGCCGCGAGTTTTCAGGAAGCGATTGTGGAGGTGTTGGTTCAAAAAACCATGGCCGCGGCCCTCAGGCATTCGGTCAAGGACGTGGCGCTTGCGGGCGGTGTCGCGGCGAACCGAAGGCTTCGGGAGCGGTTCCGGGAAGAAGCCGCCTACCGTGGCTTCACCCTGCATGTGCCGCCGGCGCGCCTTTGCACGGACAACGCCGTCATGATCGCGGCGGCGGGCTACCGGGCATGGAAACGGAACGGTTTCTGCCGCGCTCCCGCGGAGCTGGACGCCCGTTCCCGGTGGCTTTGAGCGCTCCGTGTCGGGCCGGGAATCCCAGACCGTGATCTTCCGTGATGCCACAAACCCCGACTTTCTGGACCCGCGTGAGTATTTCCGGGACAAGGCGGGGACGCCCCGAAAGAGCTTCGGCCAGCATTTCCTCGCACAACCCCGCACGGCGGCCAAAATCGTCCGGGAAGCCCACATCAAGCCGGCGGACGTGGTGGTGGAAATCGGTCCGGGTTTGGGCGCTCTGACCCGGTTCATCCTGGAAGGCCCCGCCGCGGAACTGCACCTTGTGGAACTGGACCGGGACCTGGCCGAGTACCTCCGCGAGCGCGTAAAAGGGCTGCATCTGCCGGTGCACGTCCACCGCCGGGATGTTCTGGACTTTGAATTCGAACGGCTTTCGAAGGATTCGGGCCGCCCGCTGGTCGTCCTCGGCAATCTCCCCTACAACATCAGTTCCCCGCTCCTTTTCCGGCTGCTCCGGCAGGCGTCCTTTCTGGACCGGGCGGTCTTCATGGTGCAAAAGGAAGTGGGACGGCGCTGGGCCGCTCCCCCCGGCGGGAAAGACTACGGCGTCCTCTCCGTGCTTCTGAGCCTCTACGCCCGCGTCGAGGTTCTTTTCGAAGTGGGTCCGAAGCAGTTCCATCCACCCCCTCGGGTGGATTCGGTGGTGCTCCGCCTGGACTTTAACCGCCCGTTCCCGGATGAACTTCCTCCTTTTGAAGACTTGAGAGCCGTCGCCAACACCGCGTTTCAGCAACGGAGGAAAACACTTCGAAACAGCCTGAAGTCCCTGCCGGGGGTGAACCGAGGTTTGGTTCTGGAGGAGGCGTTCGCCGCGGCCGGTATTGACTCGGGAAGGCGGGCTGAAACGCTTGCCGGAGAGGAGCTGGTCCGGCTCACCCGCGCGCTGGCTCCGTGGCTGCGACCGCCCGCCGAACATCGGTCATCCGGCGGCTGAACGGGTTCCGCCGGCTCGAAACGTGGCGGTCTGCGAACGGAAATCCGCGGGTGGCCGGTAGGAGCCGGTGACCTGCTTTTCATTTCTGTAGGAGCCGGCTTGCCGGCGACCCTGATCGCGGGCAAGTTTCACTTCTGTAGGAGCCGGCTTGCCGGCGACCCTGATCGCGGGCAAGCCCGCTCCTACAGACCCGTATCGCGGCGGAGGGCGCCGGGGGATGCGATCGCGGCGGGGGCACCTCTCCTACAAGGCCGCTGTTGTCTTCCAGCTTGTTCCCAAGCTCCAGCTTGGGAACACAACTGTGCAGAAGCTCCAGCTTCGATTCCCAGCTTGGGAACACAACTGTGCAGAAGCTCCAGCTTCGATTCCCATGAGGCCGTTCCCAAACCGGAGCCTGGGAACGAGGGGACAGGGGCATGATCGCGGCGGGGGCGCTGTCCCTACGATGGGTCCGCTCCACCAAGGGATTCGGAGCACCGGCTTTTCATTGTCGGGCAAGCACCTTGACAAAAGAGCGGCCGCTTGTTAGAAATCGCTCCGGCTCACCTCCGCGGCAATCGGAGGGTTCCGCTTGGATCCTCAAAGGACCGAGACGGAATCGGCTCGACAGGGCAAGAGGCACAGCAGGTGTGCGGATTGCCTGCCACAGGCCTTCCGGACGGCGGTCCAGAAGGCTTTTTTTTGCGTTCTGGAAAAGAGAAAGGATTCGTTATGCGCATCATCGACAGCGTTCGCGAGATGCAGCAGCAGGCCGACGACTGGCGACGGCAGGGTCGCCGGATCGTTCTTGTTCCCACCATGGGCTTTCTGCACGAAGGGCACCTGGCCCTGATGCGGAAGGCGTTGACACTGGGTGATGTGACGGTCGTGAGCGTCTTCGTCAACCCGACCCAGTTCGGTCCAGGCGAGGATTTCGAGCGGTATCCCAGGGACCCGGAGCGCGACTTCCGGATGATCGAGGAGGTCGGGGTTGATGCGGTTTTCTGCCCCAGCGCCGAGGCGATGTATCCGCAGGGGTACCAGACCTTCGTGGAGGTGACCGAGGTGAGCGGACCGCTTTGCGGCGAAAGACGCCCCGGTCATTTCCGCGGAGTGGCTACGGTGGTGGCGAAGCTTTTCAACATCGTGAAACCTCATGCAGCCGTTTTCGGCGAAAAGGACTTTCAGCAACTGGTGGTGATCCGGCGGATGGTGGGGGATCTCAATATGGACGTGGAGGTGGTGGGCCATCCCACCGTCCGCGAGGCGGATGGACTCGCCATGAGCAGCCGCAACATCTACCTGTCCGAAGACGAACGGCGGGATGCATTGAAGCTTTCGCAGGCTCTCAAAGAAGCCGCCGAGCTGGTCGATGCCGGCGAAAGACGCGCCGAGGTGATTCTAGAACGAGTGAGAGATGTCCTCCAGTCGGGCCGACATATCAGGATCGATTACGCGGAGTTGAGGGAACCGGACTCGCTCCGGGCGAGGTCCCGGATCGACGGGCCGACGCTCCTCGCCTTGGCCGCCCATGTGGGGAAGGCGAGGCTCATCGACAACCGCGTTCTGAATCCAGCCTGATTTCTATGAACCGGGGAAGAGGCTCCGGTTTTCCAGGGGAGGATCGACCATGCAACGGCGAATGCTCAAATCCAAGATCCACCGGGCTCGCGTGACCGACGCGAACCTGGACTACGAAGGCAGCATCACCATCGACGAGAGACTCATGGAGGCGGCCGACATCCTGCCTTTCGAGCAGGTGAAAGTGTACAACATTTCGAACGGAGCGCGCTTCGACACCTACGCGATTCCGGGGCCGGCCGGCGGGGGGGATATGTGCCTGAACGGGGCGGCGGCTCGATTGGGAACCCGGGGAGACCTGATCATCGTCGCGACGTACGCCGATTACGACGACGCCGAAGCCCGGGCGTACAAGCCTACAATCATCCTGGTGGGGCCGGACAATCAACTCAAAACGGCTGCGGAGTGAAATTGGCTCTTTTCAAGTCCATAAAGAGCAGGATCAAGGCTTACTTCGTCGCGGGGCTGCTGGCCGTAGTCCCGCTTTCCTTCACGGTTTACGTGATTTCCATCCTGTTGAAGCACGGTGACAAGGTCTTCAACCTGCTTCCGGAACGCTTCAACCCGCGCACCTATATCTCTTATCCGATTCCCGGACTCGGAATCGCCGTGGTGCTCGTGTTGATCCTGCTCACCGGCGTTCTGGTCAAGAACTACGTGGGCGGGAGGATTATGGACATCGGCGAACGGATCGTCTACCGGATTCCCTTGGTCCGACCCGTTCACAGCGCGGTGAAGCAGCTGCTGATTGCGATTTTTTCGCAGTCGGACGAGAGCTTCAAGCGGGTGGTGCTGGTGGAATACCCGCGTCGCGGGATGTACGCCATCGGCTTCGTCACCGGGGTGTCCACGGGGGAGGTCCAGGCGGTCACCGATGAACGGGTGATCAACATCTTTCTTCCGACAACACCCAACCCCACCTCGGGCTTCTACCTGCTGGTGCCGGAAAGGGATACCATTGCGCTCGCCATGACGGTGGAAGACGCGTTCAAGCTGCTCATTTCGGGGGGGCTGGTGAGCCCCAACGCCGACAACGCCGACAACGCCGACAACGCCAAGAAGAACCGCCGGAACCAGGTGAGCATGGCTCAGCAACCCTAATCATTCAACCTACTCAAACGGGAGTGATCGATCCATGTCCATGAGCAGTTACCTTTTCTCCTCGGAGTCCGTGACGGAGGGCCATCCCGACAAGGTTGCGGACCGCATTTCGGACAGCATTCTGGATGCCATCATCACCGAAGACAAGTCGGCGAGGGTGGCCTGCGAAACGCTGGTCACAACTGGTCTTGCCTTTGTGGCCGGGGAGATCACCACGTCGGCCTGGGTGGACCTTCCCGAAGTCGTTCGCCAAACGATCCGGGACATCGGTTACAACGATTCCTCCATGGGCTTCGACTGGGAGACCTGCGCGGTGATAACCAGCATCGACAAGCAGTCGCCGGATATCGCCATGGGAGTGAATCCCGGCGAGGGGCTCTTCGAGGAGCAGGGGGCGGGCGACCAGGGGATAATGTTCGGCTTCGCCTGCGACGAAACGCCGGTCCTCATGCCCATGCCTATCTATTACGCCCACCGGATCACGCGCAAATTGGCGGAAGTACGCAAAAACGGCGTGCTCAAGTTTCTCCGGCCGGACGGGAAAAGCCAGGTAACTATCGAGTACCATGATCATCGGCCCGTGCGCGTCGACACCATCGTGGTGGCGGCACAGCACTCGCCCGACGTTACCTACAAGACCATCCAGGAAGGCATCATCGAAGAGGTGATCAAGAAGGTGGTTCCCTTGGAGCTGATAGACGCAAAGACGCGCTTTTTCATCAATACCACGGGTCGGTTCGTGGTGGGTGGGCCTATGGGCGACTGCGGGCTTACCGGTCGCAAGATCATCGTCGACACCTACGGGGGGCAGGGGAGTCACGGCGGCGGGTGCTTTTCCGGCAAGGACCCCAGCAAGGTGGATCGGAGCGCTTCCTACATGGCCCGCTACGTGGCCAAGAACATCGTTGCGGCCGGACTGGCCGATCGAGTGGAAGTGCAGGTGGCCTACAGCATCGGGGTCGCCGAACCGGTATCGCTCATGATCGATTCCTACGGGACATCGAAAATTCCTCCCGACGAAATCGCCAAGTTGGTCCGGAAGCATTTCAGCTTCAAGCCCGCCCGGATGATCCAAGACCTGAAGCTTCTGCGCCCCATTTACAAGAAGACGTCGTGTTACGGGCATTTCGGCCGGAACGACCCGGATTTCACCTGGGAAAAGATCGACAAGGCGGACGATCTCAGGGAAGATGCCGGAAAGTTCGGCGCCTGAAATAAAGGCCGCCGTGTGGAGCGGCCGCAAACGGGTTGAAAGGGAGGATGCATGGACTATCACGTCAAGGACGAGGCTCTGGCGGAGAAGGGCAAGCTTCGGATCGAATGGGCCGCTCAATCGATGCCGGTGTTGCGCTCGATACGAGAACGTTTCGAACGGGAAAAGCCGCTCCAGGGAGTGCGCGTTGCGGCCTGCCTGCACGTCACCACGGAAACTGCCTACCTGGCCCAGGCGCTCAAGGCGGGAGGCGCCGAGATCCGGGTCTGCGCTTCGAATCCGTTGAGCACCCAGGACGACGTGGCGGCGTCGCTGGTGGTTCACGACCGCATTCCGGTCTTTGCCATCAAGGGGGAGGACAAGGACACTTACTACCGGCACATCCATGCGGCCCTGGGTCACAAGCCCGCGATCACCATGGACGACGGAGCCGACCTGGTGAGCACCCTCCATTCCGACCGCCGGGACCTGCTGGAAGGACTGATCGGCGGAACCGAAGAGACGACCACGGGAGTGATCCGGCTTCGAAGCATGGCCGAGAAGGGGGTGTTGCGGTATCCCATCATTGCGGTCAACGACGCGGACACCAAGCACCTTTTCGACAACCGGTACGGAACGGGTCAGAGCACCATCGATGGAATCGTCCGGGCCACCAACCGGCTCCTTGCGGGATCCATTTTCGTGGTGAGCGGGTACGGGTGGTGCGGCCGAGGTGTCGCCATGCGGGCGGCGGGCATGGGTGCCCGGGTGGTGGTAACCGAAGTGGACCCGCTCCGGGCCCTGGAGGCCGTCATGGACGGCTACCAGGTGCTTCCCATGGCGGAAGCGGCCCCCATCGGCGACTTCTTCTGTACCCTCACGGGAGACATCCACGTCATTGGCCGGGAACACTTCCAAGCGATGAAAGACGGCGCCATCGTGTGCAATTCCGGCCACTTCAACGTGGAAATAGACCTTGAGACCCTGGCGTCGCTTGCCGTTTCACGGCGGACCATCCGCGATTTCGTGGAAGAATTCCGGATGGAAGACGGGCGCCGCATATACGTCCTGGGGGAAGGACGCCTCATCAACCTGGCCGCCGCCGAAGGGCATCCTTCCAGCGTCATGGACATGAGCTTCGCCAACCAGGCCCTTTGCGCCGAATACATGGTGAAAAACGCCGCGCGGCTGGAAAGGCGCGTGTACCGGGTGCCGGAAGCCATCGATCGGGAAATCGCCCGGCTCAAGTTGGAATCCATGAACATCGCCATCGACCGGCTCACCCCGGAACAGGAAAAGTACCTCCATTCCTGGGAAATGGGCACCTGAGGCGGACGCATGGCTTTCGGGACGCCACGGTTCCTCTGGATCCTGCTCTGGAGCATGGCGGCGGTGGTCCTTCTGGGGGCGTGTACCCGCGAACCCGCAGAAGAGAAGCTCCTTCCGCCCGGGCTCGAACCCCTGGAAACCCGGGAAGTTCCGGCATTCATCGACGACCTGGATCGAGGTTCCCTGGAAGAGGCTCTGCGCCGATCACTCGAATACTACGAGCGGCTTCCCGGGGACCGGATCCTGGAATGCGGCGGGCTGAAAATCCCCGCCGGGCGCCTGAAGGCGACCGTGGCGCTCTTCCTGGAACTGCTGGCGGCCGGAGACCTGGATCGCGAGAAACTTCTGGAACATTTCCAGGTGCTTGCCTATCGCTCGCGTGAAGAGTTGGAAACGATCCTGGTCACGGGTTACTATGAACCGGTCATTGAGAGCCGCCGGCACCGGGACGAGGTGTTCCGCCACCCGCTTTACGCGCTCCCCCCGGATCTTGTCCAGGTCCGACTTGAACTGTTCGATCCCGAACGCTTCAACAACGTGCGGCCGCCCGTGGGAAGGCTCAACGGACGCTACCTGGTTCCTTATCCCACCCGCTCCGAAATCGACTGGGCGGGAGCCCTGTCGGATTGCCAATGCGAGTTGGCCTGGCTCAAGGACCCCGTGGAAGCGTTTTTCCTCCACGTGCAGGGGTCCGGTATGCTGGTTTTTCCGGACGGCTCCAGGCGGCGGATCGGCTATGCGGGGTCCAACGGCCACCCATACCGAAGCATCGGAAAATATCTGATCGAAACCGGTTCCGTGCCGAGCGATGTCATGTCGCTCCAGGCCATCCGGGACTTTCTCCACGAGCACCCCGAACGAATTCAGGAAGTCCTTTCGGTGAATCCCGGTTACGTTTTTTTTCGTTGGGTGGACGAAGGGCCGTTGGGGAGCCTGAGTGTCCCGCTGACGGCGGGCCGGTCGGCGGCCCTCGACCCCGCGTGTTACCCCAAGGGGATCGTCGGCTTCCTGGAAACCGAACAGCCCGTGCTGGACGATTCGGGGGAAGTGAAGGGGTGGGCGCCGCTCAGGCGCTGGGTGGTGAACCAGGACACCGGCGGCGCCATCAAGGGACCGGAGCGCCTGGATCTCTTCTTCGGGTCGGGCGAAGAAGCGGGACGACGCGCCGGCCGCATGAAGCAATCCGGAAAGCTGGTGATTCTTCTAAAGAAATAGCCGAATCCCGCCGATCTTTACATCATCGTTCGGCCGTGCTGTTCCAGCAGCATGTGGTGGAGGATGACCATCTCGTCGAAGGAACGGCAAAGGGCGGTCACGGCCTGAATCGCGGCGTCGCGGTCGCCTTCGGACGGGGAATCCAGGAATTCCAGGACCACTCTCTGCGCGTTCCGAAATCGGTCGGTGGCCATTTCCCCCTGAAATTTGATACGCTGGAATAAGTCACGCGGCTCGGCCGTCTGTGCGAGTTCTACAAGTTCCCTGTATTTTCGGTCGTATTCCCGCGCCAAATCCAGGAGTTGCTCCAGATAACCGGGGCGGTTGGTTTCCATAAGGACCCTCTCTGGCCGAACAATCTTCGGCGCTGAAATGATGGAAAGGAGATTTTTTCGGAAACCCGTAACTCAAACCGAGGTTCAGAGCAAGCGCTTAAAGGCTGTTTGAGAGTACTGTTCTTGTTGTTCCCAAGCTCCAGCTTCGGAACACAACTGGGCGGAAGCTCCAGCTTCGATTCCCATGAAGCCGTGACCCATGCGAACCCGCTACAAAATCCTGTAGGAGCCGGCTTGCCGGCGATCAGGGTCAACGGAGCGTTGCCGGTTTTACGGGTCGCGGGCAAGCCCGCTCCTACCGATAGCGGAAAATCGGGGCGGCGCTCCTACAGGAACAAGGAATCTCGGGGCCCGACTTTCGTGAGCTTGTTTTTGGGCAAGCGCTTGACGTTTTCCAAGACCCGGGTTCCTAAACATGCGAGGCGGGACCCCGGAAGCCGGCCTTTCCGGCTCTTTCACCCATTTTTGGGGAAAACAGGTCTTAAGTGATGTATACGAAGACACTGGATATCACCGTATCCGAATCCGTCAGATTTCCCACGCAGGGCGTCGTCCCCTTGCTGCTCAACAAGATCCACGAAAGGCTCGTGTTTACCAATCCGGAATACGAGGTGCGCCACCTTCGCGGCGAATGGCTGGGAAACATCGCCCCGCAAATCCATTGTCTCCGGAAGACGGGCCGACACTACATCATTCCTCGAGGGTTCCTGGATCAGTTCCTGGAGCTCTGCGACAGGTTTCAGCAGCCTTATCGCCTCATCGACAGGCGCCGGGCGCTGGAACCGGTGGCCATGGAGTTTCACGGGCAGCTGAAGGACTACCAGCTGGAGGCCGCCGAAGGGGTGCTGGAGCGGGATTTCGCCACGCTGGTCGGCGGCTACAAGAGCGGCAAGACGGTCATCGGCCTCTATACCATAGCTCAGAGGCGCCAGCCGACTCTGATCCTGATCCCCCACCTGGATCTCATGGAAGGCTGGCTGACCAAGATCGAAAACTTCCTCCAGATTCCCAGAAAGGAAGTGGGGCTTTTCATCCGCGGAACCCACAGGCGGGGAGACCGCATCACGATCGCTCATACGGGAGAAATACTCCGCCAATGGAAAGCCTTGAAGGAACGGGTGGGCTACGTGATCTTGGACGAATGTCAGCGCTGCCCGTCCAAGGTCTTCACGCACCTGATCCCCAATTTCGACAGCCGCTACATGCTGGGGCTGACGAATTCGACTCAGCGCCGGGACCGTCTTTCACAGCTCATTTACATCTACCTCGGGGACGTAGTGTACAGCATCAGCGAAAAGGATGCGCGGGAGGGCCGGGGGGTGCTCCGGGCCCAGGTGATCGCCCGCACCACCGACTTCGACTATCCGTACGAGTCCCGGGCGGATTACCCGTCCATGATGAAGGCGCTCATGACCGATGAGGCTCGCAATCGCTTGATTGCCGACGATGTGGAAGCGGAGATCCGGGAAGGCAACGACCCGCTGGTGATCCTAACCGGGGGCGGTGAACAGGACCGCCAGCTCGGCAGGGAATTGGAACGGCGGGGAATCTCCGTCGTCGTGCAGGACCCTGAAGCGGAAGAGGAGGTGTCCGCCGGTGACGCGGGGAGGGTGGAACCGGTTTCCGACCGCCGGCCGGAAGAGCCGCCGGAGCACGGCGCGGGGGGAAGGAAGGCGATCCTGGTAACGCCGAAAGCCCTTGCGGAGTCTTCGCAGAAGCTGTCGGCGGACGTCCTTTTCCTGGCGGTGCCGGTCTATTTCCGAAGGGGATTGACCCATGCGGTCCGAAGTCTTCCGAGAAGTGGAAACGGGGACACGGGCACGCTGCCTCTGCGCATCTACGATTACGTGGACCAGAAGGTCGGGCTCTTCGAAAACTATTTTCGAATGCGCAGCTACAACTACGGCGCTCACCCCGATGCTCTGCTTGGCGATTGATTCGGGCCGCAGCCTCAAACCTCGCGGTGCGAACGAGGGCGAAACGGGCGAAAAGGGAGCCGTGGTGGCCATCGCGCCTTTCCTGGCCGGTTTTCCCGAAATCAGGACGCTGGGGGTTCGGCCTTCCATAGGAGATTACACCCAATGGGAACGGCGATGGATCCGCGACGCCCGACTGATCCTTTTCCCCACCCTCAGGTTTGCGCTCATCTTCGAAGCCGCCGGGAAGCGATGCTTTCCCGGATCATTCACCTACCGGTACCGGAGGTCCCGGATTCTGCAGCAGCTGTTCGTGCAATATCACGGGCTTCCGGCGGCTCGAAGCCGCATCTACTTCGGGCGGCAGCGAGCCCGTATCGCGGCGGACTTCCCCCCGCCTTGTGAACTGGCGGGTCCCGACCGAGCGGTTCATCCCGTCCGGCGCGTGGGCGCCGCCGAAGCCTTTCCCTCCTGGCGGACCCTTCCCAACCCGGTGATCGCCAGGGAGTCCTTGTCCTTCGACCGCCGCGTGCGGTTGCTGCTGGTCCACGGTCGCTGCCGGGGGATTCTGGAATCGGAGGAGAAAAGTGGCGAAGAATCCCTTTGGACGCCCGTGGATCGGCCGCCCGAAGCTGTAGCGGAGCTGGTTTTTCGGTCCGAACAGCTGGCCGGAGCGTCTGCAATCGACGATATCGTCTTCGAATGGGGACGTACCCCTGAGCGCTGGGTCTTTACCGACATGATCCGCCCCCCGAAGCAATGGCCGCTTCCTTCGGGAAGACTCCACCGCCACCGCCTGATCGGCGACCTGGTTCGGCAGAACCGCCTCTTCGCCGGTTTGTGACCTTTCTCTTCCCCGGTTCCTTTCCCCACCATATTCCTTGACACCCATCGCGGGGGTTAATAGAACCTTTGTGGACGGAGCGGGTTTTCGGCAAGGATGATGGTGGTCTTCCGCGTCATCGCTCCGGACGTGGAGCGGCACCATTGATCTATGAGGCCGTTGCGTCCCGCGGGCGCGATGATTTGATTATCGTGGAACGAACGGCCTCGACATCCGGGCTTACGTGAAGAGGGTGGGTTTCATGAGCGACGATATCTTGAAAGACTACGAGAAGGCTCAGGAAATGGCCCAGCGCCGGTTCCGAAAAGACGTTGACGGATTCCGTCACCGACGGCGCCTCGACCTGGAAGATCTATTAAGGACCGAACGGGAAAAGCCGGAAGAATTTCAGGACCCGGAAAAGATCGAGTGGATCCTCGCGGAACTCAAGCAGATCGACGACCAGGAGGGGTGAGTGAAGGGAAAGCGACCTGTGCCTGTGCGTTTCAAACCGGCTGTCCTGTTATGCTGCCTTGCGGCGCTGCTCTGCCTGTTGTGGCTTCCCGTTCCCGCGGAGAGTTCAGAAGCTCCCGGAATAGGGTCGGTGCCGGAGCGGGCGCTCGGCGCACACCGGCTTCGTGCGAAAGACGGTGACGCCTTCGTGGTTCTCCAAAACGGCCTCACCGTGCTGGTCCGTTCCAAGCCGGGAGGAAACGCGGTATCGGCGAGGGTTCTGGTCCGTGCCGGCTCCATCTACGAAGGTCCCTATCTCACAGGGGGACTGAGCCATTACCTGGAGCACGTGGTCTTTAGTGGAACCACGAAGTCCTTTACCGAGGATCAGGCGCGGAAACGCCTGGAAGAGCTGGGGGGAGCGTCCAACGCCTATACCAGCCACGATCGGACGGTTTACTTCATCAACACGTCCGCGGAAAACTGGCGTGAGGCTCTGGACCTTCTCCTGTCCTTCGTTCTAGAATGCACACTCGATCCAGCCGAGACGGCCCGCGAGAAAGCGGTCATCCAGCAGGAAATCCGCATGGGCGAAAACAGCCCGCAGCGGGAACTCTGGAAGCTCTTCATGCAGACCGCCTATCGGGTTCATCCCGTCCGGCACCCGGTGATCGGCTACGAAGAGGTTTTCGTCCGCCAGGACCGGGAGGCGCTCGCCCGCTACTACGACGAGCGCTACCAGCCTCAAAACATGGTGCTGGCCGTGGCCGGCGACGTGGACCCTTGGGAGGTCGTTCGCTTCGTGGCGGACAAGACGCGCTCGGTTGCCCGTTCATCGGCGGAACCCCTGGCGCTGCCGGAAGAATTTCCGCAGTTGACCTTGCGCTGGGAGGAGAAGGCGCTTCCCATGGCGCGCATGAACCAGGCCATGGTGGGGTTTCCCTCCGTCCGATTGACCCACGAGGATCTCTACGCCCTGGACGTCCTGGCCATTGTCGTCGGAGACGGCCGGACCGGCCGGCTTTATCGGAGGCTGAAGCACAGGGACAACAGCGTGCTGGATGTCGGGGCCTTCAACTGGACGCCGTCCTACGTGCCCGGGCAGTTCGTGATTTCACTCACCGTGCCCCCCGAAAATTGGCCCCGCGTCCTGGACGCGGTCAGAGAAGAACTCTCGGTCATCAAGGAATATGGGATCGACGACGAAGAACTGGAAAGGGCGAAGAAAAAAGTCATCGCCCAGCACGTCTTCGGCAAGGAGACGGCTTCCGAGGCGGCCGCATCCATCGGAGGCTCCTACTTCGATACCGGAGACCCTTATTTCGAAGACTCTTACGTGGAAGGCATCCGGGCCGTAACCCGGGACGACGTGAGGCGTACCGCCCGCAAGTATTTAGTGTTCGATCGCATGAATGTGGCCGTCATCACCCCCGGGGAAGACTCGGTGAGCCCTTCGGCGACGCCGCCCGGCGCTTCTTCCAGCGCCGATACCCCGGATGAGACGGAGTCGGTGATCGTCAGGCGGCCGGCCAACGGCCTCACCGTTCTCATGCGGGAAGATCACGAACTGCCGTACGCCACCGTTCAGATTTACACCCGCGGAGGGCTTCTCCTGGAGAAAGAAGGCGAGGAGGGGCTCGCCGCCATGACCGGTTCGCTTCTTACGGCGGGCACCCGAAGATACTCCAAGATGGAAATGGCGGAAAAGATCGAAAACGTCGGGGGCAGCCTGAACAGCGGCTGCGGGAACAACACCTGCTTCGTGTCCTCCAAGGTGCTCCGTGAAGACCTGGAATCGGCCCTGGACCTGGTTTCGAGCGCTCTGCTCGAACCCGTCTTCCCTGAAGAAGAAATCGAAAAGAAACGCAAGGAGACACTCCTTGCCATCGAACGGCAGGACGAGGACTGGCAGGCCGAGTTGATGCGCCTTTTCAGGAGCCATTTCTTCGGCAGCCATCCCTACGGTCACAACCGGCTCGGAACCGAAGCCTCGGTGAAGCGGTTCACGCGGGAACACATCCTGGCGTTTCATGCGCGCATGGCGCGGCCGGAGCGGACGGTGGTCGCCGTTTACGGCGACTTTAGGGCCGGCGAGGTGATGAAGACCGTCGAGAAGCTTTTCGGCAAGTGGCGCGGGGAGGCCGCCGGCGAACCCACTCGGCCCGACCCCGTGCCGCTTCTTACGGAAGACCGGGTCATCGTGAAGGAAAATGAAAAGACATCCGCCGCGCTCTTCGTGGGAACCAACGGGCTGCCCTTGAACGACCCACGGCGTCCCGCCCTCGATGTTCTGGACGCCCTGATTTCGGGGATCGGCTACCCGGGGGGCCGGCTTCATGAGGCGCTTCGAGGAGGCGAGGCCGATCTGGTGTATGTGGTGCACGCGTTCCCGTTCCTGGGAATCGACACGGGTTTCTTTGGGGTCCTCACCCAAACCACCATGGAAAACCTGGAATCGGTGGAAGCGATCGTTTTGGACAACCTGAAGCGGGTCGCCGAAGAACCCGTCAGCAACGAAGAGTTTCAAACCGCCAAGGAAATGGTCCTCACCATGCACTACCTGTCGCTGGAAAGCCTCGAAGCCCAGGCTCAGAGCGCCGCGGTCAATGAGGTGTTGGGACTGGGCTGGGATTACGACCGCCGCTATCCCGACATGGTGCGAAGCGTGACCGCTGACGACATCTTGAGCCTGGCCCGAGAGCTTTTCACGAACACCCTGGTCGTGAAGACGCTTCCCGTTCGTATGTCAAGGCTTCAGCCCCGCGCCGCCTGGATTTCCGCTTCCAACCGTTGGATGTTTTCTCGGGCGAAGTCGATGGAAGGATCCAGTTCCAGGGCCATGCGGTAGAGCCGTACCGCCTCTTCCTTGTGACCCAGTTCCCTCAGGTTGGACCCGATGTTGGCGTAATCGATGGCCGAACCGGGGTCCAGTTCTATGGCCCGCTCGAACGCCTCTATAGCCTTGTAGTGTTCTTTGAGCCGGTAGTAGCAGAATCCCCGCAGGTTGTAGATCTCTTTGAGCTCCCAGTTTCGCCGTTCGGCGTATTCCAGCGCCCGCAAGGCGCCCCGGTAGTCGCCGAGCTCCTTCCGGCAGGACGCCATGTGCACGTAGATGCTGGCGATTTCGCGCGGGTCCGGTTTCTGGCGGAGGGCCTCCTCGAACAGGCCGAGGGCCTTTTCCACGTTGCCCAGGAGTTCGTGGCCGTGAGCCAAAAAGAAGGTGAGATCGTAGCGGGGTCCGAAAAGGTTGTGCAGCCGTTCCAGCTGAGCCGCCGCAGATTCCGGGGGAAGGCCGCGGATCACGGTCCGGGCCATGTGCTGGGGGAAATCCGTATCGCGCGTGTGGTCTAGGAAGTGCGCACCGGGAATCACTGTGTATACGGCGGGCACTTGAAGTTCCGGGTGGGTCGCATCCAGGACCAGGACTTCCAGACCCATATCGCGCAACGCACCGACGCATCGCTCGATTTCCACCCGCAGGTTATGGTCGCTCAGGTCGGGCAGGGACTGGATGGCGACGGTCGGTCCCGGCGCCATGAGGTAGGCCGCTTCTTCCAAGGACTTGTACTTGGGAAGGGTAGGGCGGTAGGACGTCCGGCTCTCGAAATCGCCGGCCAACTGCGCCACTTCGGTCAGGGCGCGGCACAGCGACTTTTCGGGACTCGGCGTGGTCCCGACGGCGAAAACGATTTCGCTCTTTTCGGGAAAATTGGCCGGATCGTAAGCCAGGACCCCGACGGAGGGAATGCCCGTGTTCAGAGAGAAATCCCGAAGGTGGAGCTGGATGCCGTTCCTATGGAATTTCTCCAGCAGCTCCACCGCCGCCGGGTCTTTCACGCTGGAGGGATCAATGCGCGGGGTCACCCGTTCTTCGTAGGCGATGACCGAACCCACGTGGCGTTCCACCACCTCGCAAAGGCTCTGGAGGATCGCTTCTTCCAGGGTGTTTCCGGCGGCCGGCCCGTTGTATTCGTTGATGAGGTAAAACCAATCGATGGGCAGCCACCGGTCCCGGTTTTCCGTGAGGCTTCGGGCGACAGCCCAGCGAAGCGGACAGCCCTTCAGAAATGCTTCACACCGGCCGGTCGGCGTCCGGCTGTCGTGAATGGACAGCTTGAGAACTTCCGCGGAAACGGCCGATCCGGGCACCTTCTCCCAGGTGAGCAGCGGGAAACGGGTTTCACGGACGAAAGAAAAGAAGCTGAACCGTTCCACGAGTTCCATCAGGGCGCTCGCTTCCGACTGTTCCAGTGTGGCACCCTTTCCCATCTGTTTTTTCGTTCCGGTGAGGAGTATGGCGTCGTCTCCGCACAGGCTCAGGAACACAGGAACATCCAGCCGGCCGGTGTCGATGCGAAGCGTTCTGGAAAGAAGGTTCAGGCGAAAGCCGGACAGGCGGTCGCGGACCCACCGGATGGTCTCCGCGGGGGTTCTCGCCTTGTCCTGGTCGTGACTGTAGGTTTTGAAGCAATCTCGCAGTTCTATGCCGGAATTCATGGCGCGTCCTTTGACTTCCGCCGCGTGGTGAGGCAGCGGATCGGAGGATGGAGTCGACTACTGCACGGCGTGCAGGATCTTTTCGGCCAGCCGACCTTTCCTGAATTGCCGCGGGAGTCCTTTGATGCGGGCCAGTTCGCTCAGGTTCTGCGGCCGGTTCCGGGCCAGGCGAAAAATCACGTCGTTGGTCATGACCCGGAAAGGGGCCTTGTCGGCGCTTCTGGCCATCTGGTCGCGCAGTTGGTAGAGTTCTCGGGCCGCCCGTCGCCCCTCCGCCTCCAGGGTCTTGAATCCACGGATCTTCACGTAACCGTTGGGAGGAAACCGCCCGCGCGGCGCACTCTGCCGGCACACGGCCTCGAAGGCTTCAGCGGCCTTTTCGAGAAGACCCTCCTTTTCCAGCCGTTCCGCCAGGCGGTGACGCAGGGCCACCAGGTAGCGCGTATCCTGGCAGGCGTACACCACCTGTTCCTCGGTGAGCGGCCTTCGGCCCCAGTCGCAGCGCTGGCATTTCTTGTCGAGCCGCACGCCGAACTCGCGTTCAAGCGTCGCGGCGAGCCCCAGCCGGCGATGCCCCAGAAGCTTGCACGCGATGGCCGTGTCGAAAACATTGGCGAACTGAAAATCAAAGTCCCGCTTGAGGCTCCCGATATCGTTTGCAGCGGCGTGGAAGATCTTTTCGATGCCCGGGTCGGCCAGCAGGGCCCCCAGGGGCTTCAGATCGTCCAGAGCCAGGACATCGAGCACGAAATCCTGGGATGCTACGGAGAGTTGAATCACGCAGACGCGTTCGAAATAGGCGTAGAAGCCGTTGGATTCCGTATCGACGGCGATATGGCCCTCACCCCGCAACTGCTCCATAAGGCGCCGGAAGTCTTCAGGGGTCGCCACCATGTGGCAGGGACGCTCGGCGTTGTCTTCGCCGGACGCCTCCTGTACTATGAACGTGTCGAAGGGAGGTGCCGTCATGAGTCGCAAAAAATCGCCTTCCAAAGCGGTTTCCAATGGTTCGCGCAAGCAGAAGAAAAGGAGTCCCACGGACGAGGGCTTCTATACCCCCTTTTGGGGGCTGGATCAACAGCTGCAAGCCACGTCGGCGGAAAAGACCGGCGGCCCACCGCCCGCAGTGCCCCCGCAGCCCCGGTTCGACCGCCCCGAAGAAGCTTCGAGGGCTCACGCCGGCGGCACCTGCCGCGAAATACCCGATGAACAGCTCTTTCTCGATACCGTCGGCGATGCGACGCCTCTCCCCGCCGAAGACCGCGCCCGCGTGCCCCGGAGGCCCGCTCGGACCTTCCTCCCCCAATGCCGGGAACAGGAAGACTGGGAGGTCCTGATGCACCTGGCGGACCTGGTGGCCGGGGGAGCCTCCTTCGAACTGGTGCACACGGACGAGTACATAGACGGGGCCGTCGCGGGGCTTTCCCCCGCAATCGTCAAGGGCCTCAAAAAAGGCCGCTTCAGCTATCAGGCCTACATCGATCTACACGGCTGTACGCGGGAGGAAGCGCTGGAGCTGGTCACGCGGTTCATTCGCGACAGCCATGCCCGAGGGCTCCGGTGCGTGCTGGTGGTTTCCGGAAAGGGCCTGAACTCCAAAAACCGTGAACCGGTTTTGAAAAACCAGCTGGTCCGCTGGTTTCTCTGCGCTCCCCTAAAACGCTTTGTGCTGGCCTTCGCTTCGGCGCGCTCCTGCGACGGAGGAAGCGGGGCCTTTTACGTACTTCTTCGCCGCCGACAAAGCCGACATCCCGTGGTGAGTCCCGCCATGTAGCTTTTTGAGCCACCGCCGCACCGAGCCGACAAGAGGCCGTGTTCCGCCGGTCGCCGCACCGTGCGCTCCGGAAGTCGTGATGCTCACCCCTACGAGTATCAGCACGCCCCCTACCGCCTGGGTCGGCCCCAGTCGTTCTCCCAGGATCCAGCTCGCACAGGCCACGGTCACCAGCGGAATCACGTTGAGGAAGACCGCTACCCGGGACGCCTCGAGAACGCTCAGGCTGTAATTGTAGCAGAGAAAGGCGAACAGGGTCGCAAAGAGCGCAAGGAATAGGAGGGCGGCCCATTCGGGGGTGCCGATCCCGCGGATTTGCAGCGGGCGCCATTCCAACACGGCCAGGGGCAGGAAGAAGACCGTGGCGACAAGGGCCTGCACCATGGTGACGGTCCAGGGCCGGTAGCGGACCCCCAGACGGCGGCTCACAACGGTATAGGCGGAAGCGCATAGCGCCGCTCCGAGGATGTAAAGGTTTCCCCTGAGGGAACTTCCTTCCAGGGATTCAGTCGGCTCGCCGCGGAAGAGGAGAAACGCCACGCCGGCCAGGGTGAGGAAGATCCCTGCGGCCACGCGGGGCCGCAGAGGTTCTCTGAGGAGAAACCGTGCCAGGATGATCACGAAAACGGGGATCGAGGCCATGATGAGCGACGCGGCGGAAGCGCTGGTGTGAAGGAGGCCGCGGGTCTCCAGGACGAAATACAGTCCGGGTTCCATGATGCCGAGCAGCGCGAAGAGGAGGAAATCGCCCCTTCGCAGCCTTTCCCGCGCGAACACGAACCAGAGGGGAAGGAGCACAAAGCTCGCCAGGGCGAACCGGGAGGCCAGGAGCACGCAAGGGGGGATGGTCCGGAGGGCCACCTTGGTGGCCACAAACGAAACACCCCAGAAGGCGACGGCGGCCGATACGGCCAGATAGGCGCGGGCGTTGCGATTCAACGGCGGGCCATCCCCCTTCACGGGTCCGAGGAAAAAAAAGACCCGGACGCGCCGGCCGCCTCCGGGTCTCCGTGGTGTTCCGGATTCGATCTAATCCCAGCCTAGGATTTCTTCGTCATAAAGCGTTTCGAGTTTCCGCTTGTGCTTGGTTTCTTCCTGGGCCAGGATTTCGAAGATCTTGGCCGTTTTTTCGTGCAGGCACTTTCCTTTCCATGCCTCGTAGAACGCGTGAGACTTCTCTTCCTTCTTCATGGCAAGCGTCAGGGCTTCCTGGTAGGTCAGGTCTTCGCGGAACGGAACGTCCAGCAGGTAGTCGCTGATTTTCAGGTCTTCCACCTTTTCCAGCTTGAATGCTTCCAGGCCGTAAGGGTTGAGGTCTTTCAACATGTCTCGGTGCTTGCGTTCTTCATCGACCATTTCTTCAAAGAAGTGTTTGATGCCCGGGTTCTTGGCCCGCTGCGCGCACTGGCGGTAGAAATCCATGGCGCTCTCTTCTTTCTTGATGGCAAAGTTGACGATATCGTCGAAAGAACGGCAAGAAATTGTGGACATGATCCCCACCTCCACCTCTCTCCCGCTGAACGGGCTCTGATCGTCTGTCTGTCGGTGGACCGGCGCCGATTTTCCACTCAGGGAAACCGAAATCACCCGCCGCCTGATCCGATGCCTTTGAATGGGGTCGTCCGCGTTCGCGGCCTTGTCCCTCCATAACAGATCGCCGCGAAGATCTGCAAGGCCTTTTGCTTCACGCCTGCAGGGAAACCATGGAGAAGCTCGCAACATCCACCAGGCCTCGGTCGGTGAGTTTCAGTTCCGGGATGACCGGGAGTGCCAGGAACGAGAGGGCCATGAAGGGATTCCGGAGGGCACACCCGAAGGTTCGGGCCAGCCGGCGGAGCGCCGCCAGTCGATCCACCACCGCATCCAGGGGTTCCAGGCTCATGAGTCCGGCGATGGGCAGAGGCAGGAGTTCCAGGGTCCCCGATGCGTCGCCGACCCCCAAGCCGCCTCCAACCCTCCGCACGGCTTCGCACACGGCGGCCATGGCCGCATCGGAGGCGCCCACAGCGATGAGGTTGTGGGAATCGTGGGCGATGGTGGAGGCGAGGGCTCCCCGGGTGAGCCCGAATCCTTTCACGAAGCCGATTCCCCGGCGGGGCTGCCCCGTCCGGGGGCCGTATCGGTTGAAAACCGCAAGTTTCAAGATATCCCGGCCGGTATCCGCGACCAGCCGTCCCCCATCGGTCTTGGGAACTGCGTGAACGCAGCGGGTGAGCAGGCTTCCTTCCACCACTTCGATCACCTTCACCTCCCGGTCCGGCGCCCCCGAGAGGGCGAACAGGTCCGAGCTCATGGGACCCAGCTCCATGGGGCTGGGAGGCGGCGCCGGCGAAGGCCCGTTTTCCAGATCCACCAGCACCTTCCCGTCTCTTACCACTTCGACGCCGTTCTTGTAGACACTCACCGGTTTCCAGGGGTGCAGCGACGCACTGAGGGAAAAGTCGGCTCGAGCCCCCGGGACCAAGGCACCCCTTCGTTTCAGCCCGAACGTTTCGGCGGGCGTCCGCGATGCCATGGCAATGGCCCGCACCGGATCCAGACCCAGGTCGACGGCGCGGTTCACCAGAGCGTCCATGTGCCCGTCGTGGAGGAGATCGTCCGGATGCCGGTCGTCGGTAACCAGGAGACAACTGGGCCAGGTGGCATCGGAGACGGCTGGAAGAAGCGCCGCCATGTCCCTGGACTGGCTGCCTTCTCGGATCATGAGCCTGAGCCCGCGGGCGAGTTTTTCACGGGCTTCTTCGAGCTGCGTGGATTCGTGGTCGGTGGCGATACCCGCCAGCACATAGGCGTTCAATGCATTTCCGGTCAACAAGGGCGCGTGGCCGTCCATGTGAAGATCCTGAAAAAGCACCAGCTTTTCAAGGACGTCCGGAACCGCCGCGATAACGCCCGGGAAGTTCATCATTTCACCGAGCCCCACGATGCGCGGGTGAGGCAGCAAAGAGGCGAGGTCCGCCGCGCTCAGTGCGGCTCCCGACGTTTCCAGCGGGGAAGCCGGAACGCAACTGGGTAGGGTCAGGTAGACGTCGAGCGGGAGACGCTCGGTGGCCTGCAGGAAGTACCGGATTCCTTCCACGCCGAAAACGTTGGCGATTTCGTGAGGGTCGCACACCACCGCCGTGGTGCCCCGCGGCAGTACCGCAGCGGCGAACCCCGACGGGTGCAGCAGACTGCTTTCGATGTGGATGTGGCCGTCGATGAAGCCGGGGGCGATGTACAGGCCGGACGCATCCACCACGCGGCGGGCTTCGTAGCGGCCGATTCCCACGATACAGCCGTCGTGCACGGCCAAGTCGGCTCGTTCCACCGCCCCGGTATGAACGTTTACGATGGAACCCCCTCGAAGGCAGCATTCGGCGGGGACTTCCCCGGCGGCGACCCGAAGGAGCCGTTCCAGCGATCGGCGGTCCCGTTTCATCGCGGGCAAGCCCTACATCTTGTATTTTCCGAAGTCTTCAGGATCCAGCTTGTCCAGGATCTCTTCCCACTGTTCCTTGTCCTCGGAACGGAACATCGTCTTATCTTCCTGGGAAACCGATTTCTGCGATTTCTGCAGCACCTCTTCCCGGACGAAGATGGGCGCGTTGGTGCGGAGCGCTATGGCGATGGCGTCGGAGGGTCGGGAATCGATGGAACTCAACTTATCGTCGACTCGAAGATGAATCAAGGCGTAATAGGTGTTGTCCCGGAGGTCGCAAACTTCGATGCGTTCCACCGTCACGTTGAGGTGCTCCAGCACGTTTTTCAACAGATCGTGGGTCATGGGACGGGGAAAACGGATCTTTTCGAGTTCCGTGGCGATGGATGTGGCTTCCAGGAGCCCGATCCAAATGGGAAGATGTGTTTCCGTTACCGGATCCTTGAGGATCACCACCGGGGTATTAGTCTGCTGATCCATGACCAGCGAGGAAACCGTCATTTGCCTGTACATGGCATCTCCTTTCCGGACTGCCGCCGTTATCAAATGCTGCAACCGCTGCCCGTGACCGCCTGTCGCGCGAGCGAAAAACGGCACGGCATCGGTTGATTTCCAGGTTTGTGCGGGGAGGACCGAAGATCAGTCGACAGCCCCGCCGTTCAATTCACCCCGAAGCGAATGGCTGAACGCGTCTGTGATGCGCACCTTGACGCAACGGCCCACCAGCGTCTCGTCGCCCTGAAAATTCACGATTCGGTTCTGTTGCGTCCTCCCCGTGAATTGACCGCCCCCCGCCCTGCTGGGTCCTTCCACCAGGACTTCCCGAATCCCGCCGATCTCGAGCCGGTTCTTTTCCAGGGTGATTTCCGCCTGCAGCCCCTGAAGGATCGCCAGGCGGCGGCTCTTCACGTCCTCCGGGACCTTGCCGGAAAAACCCGACGACCTGGCGAAAGGTCGGTCCGAATATCGGAACGAAAAGAGCGTGTCGAAGCGGATGCGTTCCATCAGCTCCAGAGTCTTTTCGAAATCTTCGTCGCTTTCTCCCGGAAAGCCGACCATGACGTCGGCGGAAAGGCCGATCTCGGGGCAGGCGTCTCTGAGGCGCCGGACCTTGTCTTCATAGTCGGCCGCCGTGTAGCGCCGGTTCATCCGCCGGAGCACCAGGTCCGAGCCGGCCTGGAAGGGAAGGTGGATGTGTTTGCAAAGAACCGGGATTTCGGTGAAGCAACGGATAAGAGATTCCGTAAGGTCCTTGGGGTGCGACGTGGTGAACCGGATTCTCGATAGGTTTGTCTCACCGGCGATCTTCCGTATCAGTTCCGAAAAGTCGATGCGCTCGGAAAGACCCCGGCCGTAAGAATTAACGTTCTGGCCGAGCAGCAGAACTTCGCGCGCGCCCCCGTCTTCCAGAGCCTTGATCTCCCGGAGCACGTCGCCGCTCGGCCGGCTCCGTTCCCGGCCCCGCACATAGGGCACAATGCAGTACGTGCAGAAGTTGTCGCACCCCTGCATGATGGTCACCGGCGCGACGACGCCCGACCGAAGCGGCCTGCCGCCGGCCGGCGGGTAGTGCCGGTTAGTTTCGCCTTCATCGTCCGGAAGGTACGCCGTGCGGTTCCCGTCCTGCCACAGGCGGTCGAGCAAGTCAGGCACGGCTCCCACACCTCGCGTGCCCACGACCAGGTCCAGGTGAGGGAACCTCTCGAGGAGTTTTTCTCCCAGCTGCTGAGCGACGCATCCGGCCACGATGATCTTCAGATCCGGATTGCGGTGTTTGAGCTTTCGCAGCCGACCCACCAACGAGTAGACCTTCTGCTCGGCCTTTTCCCGTACGGAACAGGTATTCAAAAAGATGACGTCCGCACGGTCCGGGTCATCCACGCGGCGATAGCCCCGGTTCTCGAGGAGCCACGCCACGCGCATGGAATCGTATTCGTTCATCTGACAGCCGAAGGTCTGGACATAGAGGGCCCGCGGACAGGCCCCAACGGCCGCCTCAGCTGATTTTTCGTGCATGCCGCTCAACGCCCGAGCATCCTCTCCCCCGTCCGGGGCTGTCCGTCACAGAAGGTCGTCCCATTCGTTTTCGGGATGACCCTTCGCGATCAGGTTGCGATTCATTTCCACAAGCCGGCTGGAAAGCCGCTGGATCAGGTCCACAGCAAGGTCCGGGAATTCCCGGGCAAACGACAGCAGCCTGTCGGCCGGAAAGACCTGGACCGTGCTTTCGCCCACGCTGGTCACCGAAGCCTTCCAGGGGAGCCGGAGCAGGCAGGCCATGGCGCCGAAGAAGGTGCCCGGCCGCTCGATGCGGCCCACTTCCAAGCCGCCTCGTGTGACCCGAAGACCGCCGTCGGCGGAAACCAGCCTGAAAAACTCCCTCCCTTGGGAACCTTCATGCACCACGCGCTCTCCGTCTCCGAAAAAACGGATTTCCACGTCCTGAGGCAGTTGAACCTCCCGGTCCTCAAAAACAACCTCTCCCGTGTCTACAAGCTGCTTCACCACCGAAAGCAGGATGGTTCGCGCCATCCGGGGTGTCCTGGCGATGAAGTAATCCACTGCCTCCACGTCGTAGATGGCGATGCGGGCGGCTGTCACGGCCTGCACGGTATAAGGAAAGTGGGGTTCCACCAGGCATTCCATGCCGAAGACGTCCTGCTCGCCGAGAACCCGGATCTTGCGGCCGTCGCGGGTGACTTTTACACTGCCGTCCAAGATCACGTAGAAGTTGGACACTTCCTGACCCGCGCAAAGTACGATGTCGCCTTCGTCATAGGTTCGCACGTCGAACCGGTAGTCGGGTCGCTCCTCCTCCGGTGCACTCAGGTGGCGGTTTCTCTTCGAAGTCGTCATCGCACGTCCTGTCCAGGGACTTCAATAAAAGTTTGTCCAACAACAAGCTCATGAAAGTCGGGCCCTAAAGTTCCTTGTTCCTGTAGGAGCGGGCTTGCCCGCGACCCGTAAAACCGGCGATGCCGCGTTGATGCTGATCGCCGGCAAGCCGGCTCCTACTGGGCATGCATCACCTGGTAGGGGCGCAGCGCTGCTGCGCCCCTACTCGAAAACACGGACACTCCATCCCCGGAAGGGTGAAGAGTATTCTCAGATAGCCTCTAAGCTTCCGCAAGCATGGAAGGTCCGGGGTCAGTCACGCCTTAGGGCCTTCATTCTTAGACTATACCCGAGTTCGTTTCAAGGGGCCTGTCCCGAGTCCCGGGCGGTGGGGCCCGGCACGCCGCACGGAAGAGGGAGCAGGAAAGAAGAGCGCCCGGCCAAGGGCCGCCGCGTAGCAGGGTCGGCCTCCCAGCGGGACGCCCGCTGTGGGTCCCTCCGGATCAGGCCGGTTCAGCGGGAACCCACCCGGTGAACTTCGACTCCGCGCCGATGATCGCCAGCACATCGTCCTCACAGTCCGGAGCGGCATGGATCCGCACCAGTCCCAGATCGGAATCCACTGTGGTGACCACGGCCACACCTTCGTAGGCTTCCAGGGTGGAGGAAAGAAAATGGATGGTCCGGGGATCTACAAATCCAAGAAACACCGTGCCCTGCATGGATCCCTCCGCCGTGGAACCGTTCGTTTTTCCGCTTTTGTTCACCCGATGCCTATGATAGCAATAGCTCTCCCGCGAGGGAAGCTGGAGCTTCGATTTCATCGGGGCGGGGGCGCCGCTCCCACAATGGGCCGCCTGGGTGGGTGAAGGGTATTCTCGGACACTCTCTTACATCACCTGCGGAGCAAAACCGATCGCACCGGACGCGTTGTGGGGCTTTCAACCACCAGACGGAGTCTATCATGGGTCGACGCGTGAGACGAAAGTTTATCGCTGCGGTTCTCATCGTTTTCACCGGTTTTTGCGCCCGGATCGCCTGGTCTCAGTCGGGGACGTCAACTTTCTTCGCCCAGGGGATAGCCGTCTACGACGAACGGGACCAGGCGAGGAGCCGCGAGGAGGCGCTGAACGACCTCATGATCCAGGGCGTTACCCAGGGGATCGGGGTGTTTTTGAAGCCTTCCGAACTGGTGCGTCAGAACGCGCTGCTGAAGAAGGAAATTCTTTCCAAGCCGCAGCGCTACGTACAGAGTTACCGGATTCTTTCGGAGCAGCCGTCGGGTGGATCCTACCGGATACAGGGCCAGGTGACGGTGGCCATGGAAACGCTACGAGCCGACCTGGAGGCTCTGAGTCTTTCGGTGGAGGGAACCGCGAAACCCGTACCCGTTCCTTCTCCCGCGGCCGCTTCCGCACCGGCTTCGGAAGGGAACCGCCAAAGCCTGCCCGAAGGACTGCCGCACGCCCGGGATCTGCTCTGGGTCGTTTCGGAAAACTGGGACGGGACCTGGGTGGTTCCCACAAGCGATACCCCGTCGCGCACACCCTTTCACGAAAGCCTCCTCATGGACGCGGAAGACTACCTCTGGACGCTGGACGTCCCTTCACAAGGAGACGTCGTGGCTGACGCCTCGGGAAACGTTCCCCTCTACGACGCGCTGCAGACGGCCCGCGAAAGGGGAAAGCCGATCCTGGTGATGGGCCGAGTCTTCTCGCAGACAACGGACGCCGGCATCCGGACCGTCCAGGTCAACCTTCAGATTGTTGATGTGGCTTCGGAAAGCGTTTTGGGAAGCCTTGATCATTCCTGGCCTCTCGCGGGAGATCTGAACGAAGGGATCGTCTACATGGCGAGCCTGGTGGTTCCGCGGATCGATGCTCTGCTCGCCGCCGCCGGGGAAAGAGGCCGTTCTTACACCGTGGGACAAGTCAGCGCGGTGCCGGATGAGTGGGGTGCGCAGCGACAGTGGAATGTAGTACTTCGGTCGGATCACGCCTACAGCCAGTGGGAGATGCTGGAGGAACTGCTCAGGCGCCAGTCGTCGGAAGTCAGAGTGGAGGGGCTTGAATTGAAGGGCGGCGAGATCCGAGCGTTTGTTTCAGGCGTGTCGTACCGGGAGATCGAAAGCCTTTCCGGGGTGAAGCTCCGGGACGGCAAAGCGCTGCATGTCAGGGGAGTGGAACGCGAAACCCGTTCGCTCCTTCTGGAATGCGTTCCGGCCCCCGAGGAACCGGCGGTTCCGTTCGATGAGCCGGCGCCGGAGTCCCGGTGATGACGATTCCGAACCTTATCACCCTGATACGGATCCTGCTCACCCCTGTGCTGATTTGGCTTCTGCTGGACGCACGACTGGGAGAGGCTCTGGCGGTCTTCTTCGTAGCCGGGGTCACCGACGGGCTGGACGGATTCATCGCCCGCGTGTTCCACCAAAAAAGCCGACTGGGGGCCTACCTGGATCCCCTGGCGGACAAGCTCCTCCTGGTCAGTTCCTTCATCCTCCTCGGCCACCTGGACCTGCTTCCCGACTGGCTCGTGATCATCACCGTGAGCCGGGACGCCCTCATCGTGATCGGCGTCCTCACGCTCATGTTTCACCAGGTTCCCGTGGCCATTCACCCGTCGCTCTTGAGCAAGCTCACCACGCTGGTGCAGATCCTGACGGTCATGGCGATTCTCGCCGCCCCCTATTTTTCGCCTCTCCTTTGGGTGACGCAGGGCCTCATTTCCGCTACGGCCGCGTTTTCGGTGGCGAGCGGCCTCCACTACATCGTGTACGGTCTGCGACTCTGGGACGCGGCCCGTAACGGCGACAAGGAGCAGGCTTGAAGCTCGGCGAGGTTCATTTTGCTTGACACCTCGAGAACGAATCCGATATACGGGAGCGAACCTGCGCGTAGGCACGTAGCTCAGCGGGAGAGCGCTACCTTGACGCGGTAGAAGTCGGCGGTTCGATCCCGCCCGTGCCTACCATGTTTTTCAGCAATCCAGGATGAAAGCGCTCCGGTCCTGACACATCCAAAATACTGACGGTTCGCGGGCTCGCGGGTGGATCAACGGATCATCAGGGAGTCGACCCCGATCAATAGTGCACCGACACCGTGAATGAACAGGCATCTCCCGCCGGTGACCAGGGGGGTGCCTTTTTTGTTACATGAAAGACCTTCGACGCGGCGGCCCGGCGGCCCTCGGGCGACAGAGGTTTCAGGCCATGACCACACAACCGGTTGAATCTTTGGAAACAGTTAAGATCGAGTTTCCCGGCGGCGAACGGCGTGATTTTCCCAAGGGTACCACCGTCAAGGAGGTGCTCGCGGCCGCGGGCGGAAAGCCGGACGGCTGGGTGGCCGCCAAGGTGAACGGCCGCCTGGTGGACCTCGCCGCGCCCATAACCGAAGGCGCCATGGTGGAAGCGGTGCGGATCGATTCGCCGGAAGGGCTTGAAATCCTGCGGCACAGCGCGTCTCATGTCATGGCCCAGGCCGTCAAGAAGCTCTTTCCCGAGGCGAAGGTCGCCATCGGGCCGGCGATAGAAAACGGTTTCTACTACGACTTCCAAGTGGACCGGCCCTTCACCACGGAAGATCTGGAAAAGATCGAAGCGGCCATGAAGGAAATCATCCAGGCGCGGATTCCCTTCCGGCGCCGGGAACTTCCCCGGGAAGAGGCGATCCGGCTGTTCGAGCAGCGAAAGGAAACGTACAAGGTGGAGTTGCTGCAGGAACTGGAAGCCCCCACGGTTTCCATCTACGAGCAGGGCGATTTCGTGGATCTTTGCCGGGGACCCCACGTTCCGGACACGGGTTTCATCAAGGCGTACAAGCTCATCTCCGTCGCCGGAGCCTACTGGCGCGGCGACGAACGCAACGTCATGCTCCAGCGCATCTATGGCACGGCGTTTCCGGACGGAAAGGCCCTCAAGAAGTACCTCAACTTCCTCGAGGAAGCCCAGCGGCGCGATCACCGACGCTTGGGACGCGAACTGGACCTGTTCAGCTTCTCCGACGAAGTCGGGGCCGGCATGGTCATCTACCATCCCAAGGGGGCGCTGCTCCGTCACATTCTGGAAGCCTTCGAAAAGCGGGAACACCTGAAGCGGGGCTATCAGATGGTGATCGGCCCCACGCTCCTCAAGACGGAACTCTGGAAGCGTTCCGGCCATTTCGACAATTACCGGGAAAACATGTATTTCACGGAAATCGACAACCAGTCCTACGGCATCAAGCCCATGAACTGCCTGGCTCACATGCTCATTTACAAGTCGAAGGTGAGGAGTTATCGGGATCTGCCGATTCGTTACTTCGAGCTGGGCACGGTGCATCGCCACGAAAAGTCCGGGGTGCTCCACGGTCTGCTTCGCGTCCGTCAGTTCACCCAGGACGATGCCCACATTCTGTGCATGCCGGAACAGCTGAACGCGGAAATTCAAGCGATCATCGATTTCGTTATCGAGGTGATGGACCTTTTCGGCTTTTCATACGAAATGGAAGTGAGCACACGGCCCGAGAAGTCTATTGGAACGGAAGAGGACTGGGAGCGGGCCACCAGGGCCCTCATCGGAGCGCTGGAAGGGAAGGGGCTTCCCTACACGATCTGCCACGGTGAAGGGGCGTTCTACGGGCCCAAGATCGACGTGAAACTCAAAGACGCCCTGGAACGGCGATGGCAGTGCGCGACCATCCAGTGCGACTTCACGCTTCCCGAACGCTTCGATCTCACATATGTGGGCGCCGACGGGGAACGGCACCGGCCCGTGATGCTGCACCGGGTGATCCTGGGGGCGCTGGAACGGTTCATCGGTGTTCTCATCGAGCACTACGCGGGAGCCTTTCCGTCTTGGCTGGCTCCAGTCCAAGCGGTGGTGGTGACGGTCACGGACCGCCAGCTGGAATTTGCCCGGAACGTCCACGCGGAACTTCGCGCGCTGGGCGTCCGCGTGGAACTGGACGAACGAAACGAAAAGCTGGGCTTCAAAATTCGCGAAGCCCAGATGCAGAAGATCCCCTACATGCTCGTCGTCGGCGACCAGGAAGTGGAGGCCGGCGGCGTGCGGCCGCGGCGCCGCGATGGGAAGAGCCTGGACATCACGACTCCGCGGGAGTTTGCCGAACTCCTGGAACAGGAATGCCGTGAGGCGACGGGCGGGCGGGTCGGTCTGGGGATGATCTGAAGCGGCATGGACCTGAAACGGTGACACTCGATACGAGGAGGATGGGACTCTGAGCAAGCAGCAGGAAAACGTGAATGAGAAGATCCGGGCGCTCCAGGTCCGAGTGATCGGTTCGGACGGGAGCCAGCTGGGCATCTTGCCGATCAAGCAGGCCTTGGAAATCGCCCGCGAGGAAGGGCTGGATCTCGTGGAAGTCGCCCCTAACGCGGAGCCCCCGGTCTGCAAGGTCATGGACTATGGCAAATACAAGTACCAGCAGAGCAAACGAAGCCAGGAAGCCAAGAAGAAGCAGACTGTCATCCAGGTGAAGGAAGTCAAGCTCCGCCCGAAGACCGACGAGCACGACGTGCAGGTCAAGCTTAGCTACATCCGGCGTTTCCTGGCGCAAAAGGACAAGGCCAAGGTCACCGTGCTCTTCCGCGGGCGCGAGATCGCCTACATCGATCGGGGAAGGATGGTGCTCGACCGCATACTCCAGGAGCTTCAGGATGAAGTGGTAGTGGAACTTCCTCCCAAGATGGAAGGGCGGAACCTGGTGATGATCCTGGCGCCGAAGGGCTGAGAGGCTGTCTGAGAATATTTTTCACCCTTGTGCAGAACCTCCAGCTTCGATTCCCATGAGGCCGTTCTCAAGCAAGAAATTGGGAACGAGGGTAAAAGTTAACGAGGGTGAAAAGTCCCCCTCTCCCTTGATGGGAGAGGGTTGGGGTGAGGGTGAGAAAATTAACGTACGTCAATCAGTTACATCCCCCTCCCCTTAATCCCCTCCCACAAGGGGAGGGGAAATAGAATTTCCACCTTGTTCCCAAGCTCCAGCCGGGACCTGCGCTGGCGCAACCGCGTGCTTGGCTTTGGGGAAATAGAATTTCCACCTTGTTCCCAAGCTCCAGCTTGGGAACACAACTGTGCAGAAGCTCCAGCTTCGATTCCCATGAGGCCGTTCTCAAGCAAGAGATTGGGAACGAGTGGAAGGAACCTCATCAAGACCGACTTTCATGAGCTTGTTTTGGGACAGGCCCTAAGGCCCCGCCTGGAAAAAAGCTTGACACCACCCGGGAACCCCAATAAATTGGCGGCTTCGACCGCGCCCGCACCACGGGACCGTCGCTGAAGTTCCCGTGATTTTCGGCTCAGCCCGCAGACCTCGGGTCGAGGGATGGGCCCGTTCGTGTTCCCGGCGAATGCCGGGATAACTGGAGCCTGGAAGGATTTGGAGGATTCGATGCCCAAACTCAAGACCAATCGCGGAGCGGCCAAGCGGTTTCGCGTGACCGGCAGCGGGAAGTTCGCCCGCGCGCGGGCCAACAAGAGTCACATCCTGACGAAGAAGACCCGCCAACGCAAACGCCGGTTGCGCCGGTCCACGCTGGTCGATGCGGCGAACGTGACGGCCGTCCGCCGGATGCTGCCGTACCTGTAAAACGAATCGGGGCGGGAAGCAGCCCCTGAGGGAGGAGAAGGTTCCATGCCACGAGTCAAGAAGGCGGTCAAATCCCGCCGGCGTCGCAAAAAAGTCCTCGACATGGCCAAAGGATACCGCGGCGGGCGCGGCAAGCTCCTTCGGACCGCCAAGGAAACGGTGGAACGCGGCTTGCAATTCGCCTACCGCGATCGGCGGGCCAAGAAGAGGGATTTCCGGAGCCTGTGGATCGTTCGGATCAACGCCGCCGCCCGGATGCACGGGATGAGTTATTCGCAGTTCATGAACGGCCTGAAGAAGGCCGACGTGGCTATCGACCGGAAGGTTCTGGCGGGGCTCGCGGTGTCCGATCCCGAAGCCTTCGCCCGGCTCGCCCGGATCGCCAAGGAAGCGGCTTGACCATGGAACAGGCGGTTCGCGATCTTCTTCGGAAAGCCTCCGAAGCGGTTGAATCCGCGGGCGGCGATGTCAGACGCCTCGACGGCCTGCGCGTAGCCTACCTCGGTCGGAAGGGTGAACTGACCCGCCTTTTCAAACAACTGGCACAGGCCGCCCCGGAAGATCGGCCGAGGCTGGGCAAGGTGCTCAACGAAGCGAAGGAGCACCTGGAAGGCATCCTGAACCAGGCGCTTCAGCGGGCCAAGGCCGCCGAAGCCGGATCCGCCGACCGTATCGACGTGACCCTTCCCGGGCGGCGGCCGCTCCGCGGGCACCTTCACCCCATCACCCAGGTCACCCTGGAAATCGAATCCATCTTTCACCGGCTGGGTTTTGAAACCGTTGAAGGCCCGGAAGTCGAACTGGACTATTACAATTTCGAGGCCTTGAACATCCCGAGGGATCACCCGGCGCGGGACATGCAAGACACCTTCTATGTGTCCGAAGACGTGGTGCTCAGGACGCACACGTCTCCCATCCAGGTCCGGACCATGGAGAAGCGGCGTCCTCCCATCCGCGTCATTGCGCCGGGCAAGGCCTACCGGTGCGATTCGGACGTGACCCACACGCCCATGTTCCACCAGGTGGAAGGCCTGATGGTGGGTGAGAACATTTCCTTCGGAGATCTCAAGGGAATCCTCACCGTTTTCGTGCAGCAGATGTTCGGCCCCCATGTGGGGCTCCGCTTTCGCCCCAGTTTCTTTCCATTCACCGAACCCAGCGCCGAAGTGGACATTCAGTGCGTCATGTGCCGGGGCAGCGGCTGCCGCGTGTGTTCGCAGAGCGGTTGGCTGGAGATTCTGGGTTCCGGCATGGTCGATCCGGAGGTCTTCAGGATGGTGGGCTACGATCCTGAACAGATCACGGGGTTCGCCTTTGGGATGGGCATTGAACGCATCGCCATGTTGAAATTCGGAATCGACGACCTCCGTCTCTTCTTCGAAAACGACCTGAGGTTTCTCAGCCAGTTTTGAGCCGCCCGGGGAACCTCGCGGAGCGGCTGCCATCACTTCATTCAGCCATTGAAGAGGCGCAAAGGACGTGGATGCTTGGGTCGTTGTCCACGGCCTTTGCGTCTCATCGGTTAAGGGCCATGCGGAAAGGAAGCTCCCGATGATTGTCAGCTTGAATTGGCTTCGCGACTATGTGGACTGTCCGCTGTCCGCCGGCGAACTGGCGACGGCGCTGACCATGGCGGGCCTGGAAGTGGAAGGCATTCACCGGCGTTACGAAACCCTGAAGTACGTGGTCACGGCTCGCATCGCACGGATCGAAAGGCATCCCCGGGCCGATCGGCTGCTGCTCTGCCAGGTCTCGGACGGTTCGAGGGAGTACCGGGTGGTCTGCGGCGCCCCCAATCTATCCGAAGGCGCCGTGGTGCCGTTGGCCCTTCCTGGGGCGGAACTTCCTTCAGGCGTCAGCATTCGGGAAGCCGAAATCCGCGGCGTCCGCTCCCAGGGCATGCTTTGTTCCCAAAAAGAACTGGCGCTGGGAGAAGACGCCGCAGGAATCTGGCTGCTTCCCGCCTACATTCCACTGGGCGTTCCTTTGGCCGAAGCCCTGGGCCTTGAGGACGAACTGCTCGACGTTTCCATCACCCCGAACCGGGGAGACTGCCTGTCCATAGTGGGTATCGCTCGGGAAGTGGCGGCGGTGTGCGGGACTCGGGTCCGGTATCCGGACATCGAGCTCACCGAAGACGGCTCCGATGTCCACCAACGGGCGGCGGTCACCGTGGAAGACCCTGAAGGCTGCCCCCGCTACTCGGCGCGACTCGTCGAAGGCGTCCACATCGGACCTTCTCCCCAATGGCTCCGCGAACGGCTGGAGTCCGCAGGGCTCCGCTCCATCAACAACATTGTGGACGTCACCAACTACGTCCTGCTGGAATTAGGGCAGCCGCTCCATGCCTTCGATTTCGACCGCTTGGAAGAATCCCGCATCGTGGTCCGCCGCGCCGCTGCAGGAGAGCGCTTCGTGACGCTGGACGGCGTGGAACGAACCCTTTTCGACGACACCCTGCTCATCTGTGATGGAAGGCGTCCGGTGGCCGTTGCCGGGATCATGGGAGGGCTCGATTCCGAAATCAAACCGGAAACGACGCGGGTCCTCATCGAAAGCGCTTTCTTTCAGCCTTCGTGCATCCGGCGAAGCAGCCGCAAGCTGGGACTCAGGACGGAATCCAGCTACCGTTTCGAACGGGGCGTGGATCCCGAAGGGGTCATCCGGGCTCTGGACCGGGCGGCTCAACTCATGGCGGAGTTGGGCGGCGGTCGTTTGGCCCGCGGCCGGATCGACGTGTACCCGAACCGCCAGGAACGTCCCAAGATCACGCTGAGAGTGGACCGGATGAATCGTTTCCTGGGGCTGGAGTTGAGTACCGATGAGGTAGCCGAGGTCTTGGGGCGGCTCGAGATGGAGGTGGCCCCGGCGGGCGACCGCCGGCTGGTGGTGCGCCCGCCGTCTTTCCGCCTGGACGTCGACCGGGAAGTGGACCTGGCGGAAGAAGTGGCGCGGCTGGTGGGTTACAACCGGGTGCCAGTGACGCTTCCGTCGGCGTCCCTGGGGTGCGAACCGCCGAGCCCGCATCTGCGATTGCGCCAGGCCCTCAAGGAACGCCTCGCCGGCGCAGGTTTCTTTGAAGTCCTCAATTATTCGTTCGTTTCAGAAAAGTCTTTGGAAAACCTGGGGACGGCGCCCGAGTTCGCGGAAATCCGGCCCATCCGACTGCTCAACCCCCTCAGCGAAGAACAGGCCGTGATGCGGACGAGCCTCCTCCCGGGACTGCTCCAGACAGCAAGATACAATTTCGACCGGGCGAATATTCACTTGAGGCTCTTTGAGCTGAGCCGGGTGTTCATTCCCGTGGCCGGTGAAAGCCTGCCGCGGGAAGAATTCCACTGTGCGGGGGTTCTGGCGGGGCGGCGTGACCCGCGGCCTCTTTACGGAGACGAAGCGGCGGTGGATTTCAGCGACGTGAAGGGCACCGTGGAAGATATCCTGGATCTTTTCCACCTGGAAAAGGTGGAATGGAAGGCGAGCGATCTTCCGCCCTACTGCAGCGCGGCCGCCGGAGCCGTCGTGTTCAGCGGCGATGTGTTGATCGGCAGCCTGGGGAAAATATCTCTCAAGGTTCAGGAAACGTTCGACTTGAAGTGGCCGGTCTTTTATTTTGAATTGAACTTCGACCGCCTTTTTGCTCTCAGGTGCGAACGGCCGATGTTTCAGCCTCTGCCCCGGTTTCCTTTTGTGGTCCGCGATATGGCCGTGGTGGTGGACGAGGATCTGCCGGCCGCCGAACCGCTTCGCTTCATCGAAGGGCAACCGGAGCCGCTGCTGGAGCGTATCGAGATCTTCGACTGCTACCGAGACCCGCAGTTGGGAACGGGAAAGAAGAGCGTGGGTTACCGGCTCGTTTATCGAGCGCCGGATCGCAACTTAACGGACGAAGAAGTAAACGAGGTCCACGAGCGGCTCGTGCGAAAGGTGCTCGCGACGTTCGGAGCCACGCTGCGCTGATCCTGGAGCCTTTCCGGTGACGGTAGAGAAGAACAGACAAGAGGGCGACACACCATCAGGAAAGCCCGCCCCATGCGAGGTCACGTTCACTTACGAAGGACAGACCCGGAAAGGGCACACCACGCATTTCAGCGAGACCGGCATGATGATCTTTTGCCGCGAACCCGCTCCGCTCAACACCAAGCTCACACTCACCATCAGGATCCCGGGAGTGGAAAAGCCCGTAAAGCTTTCGGCCGAAGTGGTCTGGACCAACATCTTCGGTTCGGAAGACGCCATTACGCCGCGCGGGATGGCGGTGAAATTTCTGGGACTGGATGCCGGGCTTGCCCGCATGCTTTTTGAAGTATCGGCCAAGTACCAGGTCTACGGCGACCCGTACGCCGCCTACTATTCATGATAGAGGACGATCCGGGAGCGCCGCGGTGGAACGTAACGCCGGCAAGGAACCGGGCACACGCACCCTTCATGATTTCGAACGCCGGTTGCCTGTCCGGCGATGCGGGGGGCACCGCCGGTGAATGGGTTGGAGATCGCTTTCGTCGCTGTGGCCCTTGGCTGCGACGCCTTCGCCGTGGGGCTCGGCGTTGGCACCCGGTTCTGCGCTCCGCGCCAGGTCTTTCGGCTTTCCTTCCACTTCGGCCTTTTTCAGTTCCTCATGCCCCTGCTCGGATGGGCGCTCAGTCGCAACCTGGTGAGCGTGGTGCAGCAGTGGGGACCCTGGGTCGCGTTCGGCCTCCTGTCTTTCATCGGCGGTAAAATGACCGTCGACGGCTTGAAAAAGGATGATCGCCCGCCGGAAGAATGCATCGACCCCACCCGCGGCCTCAACCTGGTACTGCTATCGCTGGCGACCAGCATGGACGCTCTGGGCGTCGGGCTGAGCCTGGGGATCATGGACCGCGATCTGCTTCGGGACGCCGTGGTGATCGGGGTGGTTGCGGGAGCCATGACGTGGTGCGCCATGAAGGTGGGCAACCGACTGTCCTCTAGGTGGGGGGAATGGATGGAAGTCGCCGGCGGGATCATCCTCATCGGTATCGCCTTCAATCTGCTCTTGGCCTAGACCCGGACACAGGAAGAATCATGATCGCTCGACTGGAAATCGCGCTCAAGCCCGACCTTTTCGATGCAGAAGGAGCGAGCCTCCGCCGCAAGGTGAAGGACTATTTCGGCTGGCATGTGGGCGGTGCCCGAGTCGTCAAGATCCTGACGTTCGACGCCCGCCTGAACCGCTACGAACTGGAAGCGGTTCGCAACGAAATCTTCACCAACCCGGTTTCCCAGGTGTCGAGTTTCCGGCCGCTGGCGGAGGCGTTCGACTGGGCCGTTTGGGTGGGTTTGCGTCCCGGCGTGCGCGACACGGCGGGAAGCGTGGCACTTGAAGCCGTTTCCGACTTCCTTCAGCGCCCCATGGCGGACGACGAAGCGGCTTACACGTCGAAGCTGTATCTGCTTTCGGACACAGCCCTCGACCGCACCCAGGTCGAAACCGTGGCCCGGGAGCTCCTGGCCAACGACATCATCCAGCATTGGCGGGTTTTTTCACGTTCCGACTGGGACCTCGAGGCGGGGGTGGGAATGATCGTCCCCAAGGTTATGCCGGCCCACGAACCTCGGGTCGCCGAAATACCGATCCCTTCCGATGAAGCCCTCCGAGCGCTCAGTGAAGAACGAAACCTGGCGCTCAACCCGAGGGACATCCCCGTGATCCGCGGCTACTTCCTGCGGGAGAGCGTGCTGCAAGAAAGAAGACGCGTGGGTCTTTCGCTTCCTACGGACGTGGAGCTGGAAACGATTTCCCAGGCTCGGAGCGATCACTGCAACCACAATACCTTCCGCGGGAAATTCCACTACCGGGATCTGGACACGGAGGAAACGGAGGTCATCGACAACCTCTTCAAGACCTGCATCCAGTCGCCGACGCTGCAGATAAAAGAAAAAAAGGACTGGGTGGTGTCGGTGCTCTGGGACAACGCCGGAGTGGCCCGGCTGGACGACGACCACCTCTACGTCATCACGGGGGAGACCCACAACAGCCCGTCCAACATGGAAGCCTACGGCGGCGCCCTTACCGGGATCGTCGGCGTCTATCGCGATCCCATGGGTACCGGAAAAGGATCGCGACTCATCGCCGGCCTCTACGGCTACTGCGTGGGGCCGCGGGACTACGCAGGTCCCCTCCGGCCGCACCTCCATCCCCGGCGGCTCCTGGACGGCGTGGTGGAAGGCGTCCGAGACGGCGGGAACAAGCACGGCGTGCCCACCGTCATGGGGAACCTCCTTTACCATCCATCCTACCTGGGCAAGTGCCTGGTCTTCGTCGCCGCCATCGGCCTCATGCCCCGGTTCGTCAAAGGCGAACCCGCGGAACAGAAGCGTCCCAACCCAGGCGATCTCATCATCATGTCGGGAGGGCGCGTGGGAAAGGACGGCATCCACGGGGTCACCGCATCCAGCGAAAGCTACAGCGAAAGCACGCCGGCGGGCCACGTCCAGATCGGCGACCCTTACACGCAGAAGAAGATGCACGATTTCCTTCTGGAGGCTCGGGACGAAGGGCTTATCACCTTCATCACCGACAACGGCGGGGGCGGGCTGTCCTCTTCCGTAGGCGAATCCGCTCATTTCGCCGGCGGAGCCAGGGTCGAACTGGACCGGGTTCCCTTGAAATACGAAGGGCTCGACGTCTGGGAAATCTGGGTTTCCGAATCCCAGGAACGCATGACCCTTGCGGTGCGGCCCGAACACCTGGACCGGTTCATGGAACTTTCCCGCCTTCACGAAGTGGAAAGCACCGTCATCGGCCGATACGAAGCAACGGGCAAGCTTCATCTCCTGTATCGAGAAAAGACGTGCGCCTACCTGGACTTGAGTTTTTTCGCCGAGGATTTTCCCCAGTGGGAATTCGAGGCGCAATGGCGGGGGCCGAAGACGCGGGGGCTTTCGGAACCGGTCTTTTCCGAACCCGAGGACCCGGCGGGCATCCTGCATCGACTGCTTGCGTCTCCCAATCTCTGTTCCCGGGAATGGATTCAGCGCCAGTACGACCATGAAGTTCAAGGGACCAGCGTGGTGAAGTTCCTCGTGGGCCGCAACCGGGACGTGCCCAACGACGCCGTGGTCCTCCGTCCCGTTCTCGGAAGTTCCAGGGGCCTGGCGGTCACTCAGACCCTCCACCCGCTGTACGGCATCATCGACACCTATGCCATGGTGGCGGCGACCATCGACGAATCGGTCCGCCGATTGCTCGCTGTCGGAGGCCGCCTGGACGAAATCGGCGGAGTGGACAATTTCTGCTGGCCCAACATCCAGTACGACCCTGAAACCAATCCGGACGGCCGCTACAAGGCGGCTCAACTGGTGCGCGCCAACCGGGCCCTTCGTGACCTCTGCCTCGCCTACGAAATCCCGCTCCTGTCCGGCAAGGACAGTATGTACGTGGACGGGTACCTGCGCGGGCGTTTCGGTGAACGCCACAAGGTTTCGGGCCTTCCGACCTTTCAGTTCACGGCCACCACCACCGTGGAAGACATCCGGCGTTGCCTCACCCTCGAGGCCAAGCACCCCGGCGATCTGGTCTACCTCCTGGGCGTGACGCGTGACGAACTGGGAGGCTCCGAATACTACGATCTTTTCAGCTACGTGGGGCTCAACGTTCCGAAGGTGGACCCCTCGGCGGCCCGGGACCTCTACTGGACCCTCGAAGAAGCGGTACGCCGGGAACTGCCGGCTTCCTGCCGAGCCGTCGGCAAGGGAGGGCTTGCGATCCATGCGGCCATGGTCGCCTTCGCGGGAAACCTGGGGCTGGCCCTTGACCTGGCCGCCGTTCCAGCCGACTGTTCCCACCGAAACGACACGCTGCTCTTCAGTGAATCCGCCGGCCGCTTCTTGGTCACCGTGCCGCCGGAGCGCCGGATGGATTTCGAAGCGATTTTCCGCGGTCTTCCGTTCGCCTGCGTGGGAAAAGTCATGGAAGATCCTCGGCTGACGGTAAGAGGGGTCGAGGGGGCGGTCCTCTTCGAGGAACCGATCTCAAGGCTCAGAGCGTCATGGCAGGGGCTCCGCCAAGGATAGGACCGTTCGGAAGGAGGACGGCGATGGGGAAGGTCAAGGCCCTGGTTCTCACCGGCTTCGGACTCAACTGCGACTGGGAAACGGCTCACGCCTTGGAGCGGGTCGGAGCCCACGCCGAAAGGGTCCACCTGAACTCACTGGTGACCGGTGGAAAGACCCTGGCCGTTTACCAGGTGTTCGTAGTGGGCGGCGGCTTTTCCTGGGCGGACGAACACGGAGCGGGGGTGATCCTCGCCATGCGCCTCAAGCATCGCCTGGGGGACGCCATCCGTGAATTCATCGCCAAAGGGGGCCTCATCCTCGGCATCTGTAACGGCTTCCAGGTCCTGGTGAACCTGGGCGTACTCCCCGCCTTCGACGGTGTTTCCTTCACACGGGAAGTAGCACTGATTCACAACGACTGCGGAAACTTTCGGGACCAGTGGGTACACCTGGCCGTCAACGCCGAATCCCCCTGTGTTTTCACGCGCGGGCTCGAACGCCTGGAACTTCCCGTGCGCCATGGGGAGGGGAAATTCTACGCCGGAACGAAGGTGATGGAGAAACTGGAAGCCAACGGCCAGGTGGTGCTCCGGTACGCCGGAGCCGACGGCGCACCGGCTCAGGGTTCCTTCCCGGAAAATCCCAACGGCTCTCTGAATGATATCGCCGGGATCTGCGATCCTTCCGGCCGGATCTTCGGCCTCATGCCGCACCCGGAAGCCTATCACCACTGGACCCATCACCCCGACTGGACGCTGCAGAAGGAACGGCTCCGGCGGCAAAACGTTCGATTTTCCGAAGAGGGGATCGGCCTGGAGATCTTTCGAAACGCCGTCCACTACGCCTCCGAAAGCCATGGAGCCTGAATCATGCCAAACGACGAGCGGTTGCAGACGGGAAAACCTGCAAAGGTCCGGCTGGCGGTGCTGGTATCGGGGAGCGGCACCAACCTTCAGTCCCTCATAGACCGAAGCCGACAGGGATTCCTCAACGCCGAAGTGGTGGTGGTCGTGAGCGACCGGCCCGGCGCCTACGGACTGACCCGGGCCCGCGATGCGGGCATCCACGGCCACGTGGTGGATTATCGTTCGTTCATGAGCGGCCCGCTGCCCGCGGAACCTGAAGAGGAAGTCCTGGACGCCCTGGACCGAAGGCAGCGCATCCTCAAAGAAACCGACCCGAGCCGGCGCCGTTCGAAACTCAAACGACTGGTCGCCGCCGAATCGGCCATGATCCGGATCCTCAGCGCCTATCGGCCCGACTACATCTGCCTTGCAGGTTTCATGCGGCTGCTCACCCCATATTTTCTCGACCACTGGAACAGGGAAGGGGACCTGAGGGTCATCAACATCCACCCGGCGTTGCTTCCCGCCTTCCCCGGGGAACATGCCTATCGCGACACCTTCCAATACGGGTGCAAGCTGGGAGGAGTAACGGTCCACTTCGTGGACGAAGGCGAGGACACCGGTCCGGTGATCGCCCAGGGCGCCTATCCCATCTGGCCCTACGACGACCTGGAAAGGGTGGAGCGGCGCGGCCTTCAACTGGAATACGAAATGTACGCTCAGTGCGTGAATTGGCTGGCCGCGGGCGTGTTGGAACTTGAGCCGACAAGTTCGGGGCGCCGGCGGGTGATCATTCGCGACCCCGACTACCGGCGCATTCTGGGCCGCTGGATCGAAAAGGCCTTCGCTCCACATCCGGACACCTGGCGGCGGGGCTGAAGGGGCGCCGCTTCAGACGGCCGCCAGGACCTCGGCGATCCTCTGCTGATCTTCCTCGCTCAGGTAGGGATGCATCGGAAGGCTGAAAATCCTCTCCGCCGTATCCTCCGACACCGGAAACTGCCCCTTGCGGTACTCGAGGAAGGCGAAGGCGGGCTGGAGGTGCAGTGGCACCGGATAGTAGACCGCGGTGGGGATTCCCGCGGCGTGGAGCGCTTCGCGGCAGCGGTCGCGATGAGTGCTGTCTTCCGCAAGGACCGAATACTGCGCCCAGGCGGGTGTCACGCCTTCCGGCACGACGGGCGTTCGAAGAGGGATCGATCTTTCGCGAAGGACCCGCCCGTAGTTTCGAGCGACGGCGCCGCGGCGCTCGATTTCGTCTGGAAAGATGGTGAACTTGGCGAGAAGGACCGCCGCCTGCAAGGTGTCGAGCCGCCCGTTGATCCCGATCCGAAGATGTTCGTACCGATCCTTCCCCTGGCCGTGAACCCGGATGGATTGCATGCGGCCGGCCAGATCCGCGTCGGCGGTGAAGCACATGCCGCCGTCGCCGCAGCAGCCGAGCGGCTTGGCGGGAAAAAAGGACGTCGCGGCAACCGCTCCGAAAGACCCGCAGCGGCGGCCGCGCCGGGCGGCCCCGAAAGACTGGGCCGCATCTTCAACAACGAAAAGGCCGGCGTCTTCTGCAACGGCGGTGATGCGTTCGTAATCGGCGGGAATCCCGAAAAGGTCGATCGCGATGACCCCCTTGGGCACCGGCGGCCGCCGATCGCCGGCCGACGGGACGGGACCCGGTTTCCCCGATTGGAGGGCTTGGAGGGTTTCAGCGAGCGCCTCGGGGTCCAGATTGAAGGTTTCGGGCTCGATGTCCACAAACACCGGGGTGGCTCCAAGCAGCGCGATCACTTCGGCGGTGGCGATGAAGGTGAACGGAGTGGTGAGAACGGCGTCGCCCGGTCCCACGTCGAAGGCCATGAGGGCCAGCAGGAGGGCGTCGGTTCCGGAGCCGCAGCCCACGGCGTGGGGCGATCCGACATATCGGGCAAGGGTTTCTTCAAGCCGGCCGATTTCGGGCCCCATGATGAATTGCTGGTGGTCGAGCACCTGCTGGATGCCCTTTTCCATGAGGTCGCGCACGCGAGCCTGCTGCGCCTCCAGATCGATGAATTTCATAGCGGGTTCCTCCCGGGACCCATGTTAAACCGTTCCACATGCTGTTGTCGACCCGTGCCGTGCCGTTCCGGGATCAGGACGGTTGCTCCCGGCCGGCGGCCTCGGGGACTTTCGCCTCCTGCCTCCGGTCCTCCGAGCGGATTCTCAACCCCACCGGGAGCGATTCACCGAAGATCCAATTCCATTCGGAGGCGTCGAGGGAGTGTGAGGGATCGTTGAGCAGGGCCAGTAAGCGGGCACTCCCCGATGGGAGTTTTTCCAGCCGAGCGGCCAGCACGTTTCGATCGTTTTCGGAAACGTCCCGGGCGCGGTCTCCGGTGAGCCGCACCATGTGGATGAGCGCGTGCGCCGCCTGCTCGTCGGGTTCGGGGTGCGCTTCCAGGAATCGCCGCATCCACGCCGCAGCCTCCCGTGCGGGGACCACCCGGTCCAGTGGGCCGTAGACAGGGACTCGGGAACCGATCCGGCTGAGGGTCCAGAGTTCCTGCGGACGCGGCTTTCTGGCCGCGAGCCGCTCAATCATGGCACGGCCCAGGACGGTCTTGGCATCCACCGGCAGCCGTTCAAAGCTTGCCAGCATCATCCAGACTTCCAGCTCTTCCTGGGGGCTCACCTTGAGTCCCGGCTTCCTCCCCGCTCGCCTAGCCTTTCCTTCCGGAGGCAGCACCGACGGAGCCACCTGCTGGTATATGTGCCATTGCTGGCCGGCCGTCAGTCCACCGGAAACGCGACGCCAGAAAATCCACCATTCGTTCCGGCACTGGAGGTTCCTGTGGAACTTCACGCCTTGGGGATAGAGCTTCCACACCTCTCTCATCCGCCATTCGTCCAGCGGGTCGCCGAAACCCGGGCGCAGGCAGTAGCCCAGGATGTTCAGCCAGCGGGCTTCGTGCTGCGGCGTGAGAGCGCGCTGATCGCGGCATTCGAGCAGGCTGTCCGCGAGTTTCCGGATGAGGGACGTGGGCCATTTTTCCTTGGGAAGATCGAGAATGGAGACCAGGGTTTTGAGCAGTCCTTCCGGGCGGGATCCAACGGCTCCCGCCTTTGACGGGCGGAAGGTTTCCAGGACGGCCCTGCGGGCCGCGTCGATGAGGGACACGTCAAGCGTTTCGCCCGGCTGCGGCTCCACGGAATCGGCCTGCCGGCGCACATCGAACTGGAGCTCCCAGCGGTGAGGGCTCCGCAGCGACTGGCACCATAGTTCCAGGGTTCCGATTTCGTTCAGCCGCACGCCGATCCGAACGGGAAGGGTCTGAGCCTCACCCTTCCTGCCATATTTGAGAACCGTGCGGATGGGCGGCAGCACGGTGATTTCCTCCTCCGCCGGTTCCGTTACTTCGCCCTGGCGGTCGCCGAGCCGCGTGCTGGAACTGAAGAGCTGAAAGGCCGCCGGCTGATTGGCGAGGACTTCGAAGACGGGAGATTCCAGTTCGCTTTCGTAGCCTTCTTCGGTTCCCCGCGGCACCAGGCACACCGCCTTTCGGTCACCGGCGCCTTCGGATTCGGAAGCCTCAGCCGATGCCACAGCCACATAATACGCCCGGGGACTTCCGGCTCCCACTCGGACCCCTTCGCCCAGCCGCACCAGCCCGTAATAGGCGGCCCCCAGGCTCACCGCCAGATCCGGATGCGGGTTGGAAAGCTCCTCGGGGAGCCAATCCGCTCCCGCTTCCTTGCGGAACCAGGATCCCACCGTTTCCCGGAGGCGCCGCCGGATCCGGCCTGGAATCAGAGCACCGCCGTTGAAGAGAACGAAGTCGGGAAAAAGGACGCTTCTGCCCGTCTCCCGCCGCACCAGGTCCAGGTGCTTTCTCCAGAAGGCCGCCAGATGATGCGTCACCGCCGGATCCTGGACATAAGGAAGCCCCCACTCGGTGATGCCGGTTCGACGACCTCCCTTGGGACGAATGTCCGGCGGGCAGTAAGGGAAAAAACCCTCGAGGATCCATTCTTCCACTTCCTCGACCGTAAGGGTCCCCTTGAGGGTCCCGGCGATGAGTTTCCCGCCGACTCCCATGACGGTCACGTCCATGGACTTGGTAGAGGTTTCCGCGGTAATGAGCGTCTCCTTGGCCCTGCGGCACTGGTGACACAGCTGGTGCCACCGCCTGGCATCGAGGGATCCGGGTTTTCCCAGAAGGCGCATTTCGAGCCGGCGCGCCACGGTGAGGTCCATGTTGTCGCCGCCGAGCATGAGGTGGTCGCCGACCGCCAGTCGATCGAAGCGCAGGCCCTTCTCGCCGGAACGTACCGTCACCAAGGTGAAGTCCGTGGTGCCTCCTCCCACGTCGCAGACCAGGATCAACTGGCCCGCCGTCATCTGCGACCGCCAGGTGCCTTCGTTTCGGGAAAGCCAGTCGTAGAAGGCGGCCAGAGGTTCTTCGAGAAGGATGACCCTTGGCAGGCCGGCTTTCCGAGCCGCCTCCACGGTGAGTTCCCGGGCCACTTCATCGAAGGAGGCCGGAACGGTGAGGAGCACCAGCTGGTTTTCCAGGAAGGCCTCTTCATCGCCCCCGGCCATGACATGGTTCCAGGCTTCCCGGATGTGCTGCAGGTAGCGGCAAGCCGCCTCCACGGGCGACACCCTGGGCACGTCGTCCCCCGCGCCCCAAGGCAGGATGGGCGCAGTCCGGTCGACGCCCCCGTGGCAGAGCCACGACTTGGCGGAAGAAACCAGGCGGCCGGGAACCAGCGCCCCTTGTTCCCGAGCGAATTCACCCACCACGTAATCGCGATCCGGATCCCAGGGGAGTGCGGCGGCGCCTTCCGGCAGATCGTAGGCCCCGGGAAGATACAGGAAGGATGGAAGGATCGTTCGACGCTTCACCTCGCCGGGATTCACCAGCTGCGGGACTTCAAACACGCGGAGCCTTCGCCTCGCCCCTTCCGTCGCTTCACCTTTCAGCGAGGCGTAGGCTACGGCCGAATTGGTGGTTCCCAGGTCGATGCCCACCACGTAACGGTGCAGAGGAAAATCACCCCCGTTTCCACCTCTTGTCGTCATGACGCGTTCACCCAGATTATGATTCAGATTCCCTCAGGTTGAATTCGAGCTTCCACCGCCGTTCGTCTTCTCGCGAGACGCACCAGATTTCCAGGGTTCCCACCTCGGTGAAGGCGCTTTCCAGCCAGACCGGGATGACGGTCCCGCCGGCGTCCTCGGACGATATCGGAAGGTGAGTTTCCATGCTCACCACTTCGTCGATTTCTCCGGACCAGTCTTCCACCACGTCCCCCGGCCGGTCTTCCTTTCGGGAACCGGAAGCGAGCAGCGGAAACACGGCGTCTTCCCCGACCACCAGGCCGAATTCCTTCTCGCGGATCACCTCCCGCGTGCCCTCTTCCATGCCGAACGGCACGACGCACAACGCCTTGATGGGGGTCGGGACTCCGGGAACAGTCGGCATGGCGGATTCGATCCCTATGTAGAAACTCCGCGGAGCCCCCGCGCGGATTCGAACGCCATGCCCGTGACGGGCCAGCCCGTAAGCGGCGGCGCCCCGGGCCACCGCAAGGTCCAGATCGGGAGATTCCAGACGGCGGAGCGGTTCCCCGCCGCGCCACCGGGAAAGGAGGGTCACGACACGTTCCCGAACGATTTCGGGCTTCATCACACCCCCGTTGAAAAGCACGCCCGTCGGGCACGCCTCCCCGGGTTTTTCTCCGGAACCCTGCCGCGACAGAAACCGGGCCAGGTGCCGGGTCACCGCCGGGTCCGATTCGTAGGGCAACCCCATTTCGCGGACCCCGACCTTGGGCCGGCTTTGAGGAAAGTCGTCCGGGCCGCAAAGCGGGAAGAAACCTTCCAGAAGGATGCGGGTCGCTTCCTCACGGGTCAGTTCCGTTCGCAACGTGCCGCCGATCAACGACGAGCCTCGCCCCAGCACCACGATGGGTTCCGTCTCCCGGTTCGGGTCCGTGAGGAGCCGTTCCTTGGCGGTACGGCAGGCATGCCACAGCCCTCGGAACTGCCAGCCGTCCAGGCGAACGCCTCTTTCGCCCAACTTCGCCTGAAGGGCGTAGGCCAGGGTGAGGTCCATGTTGTCGCCGCCCAGAAGAATGTGATCGCCCACGGCCACGCGCCGGAGAACCATCTCCCCGTGTTCTTCTTCCACCCGGATCAGGCTGAAGTCCGTCGTGCCGCCGCCGAGGTCGCAAACCAGCACGCAATCGCCGACTGATACGTTTTTTCGCCAGCGGTCGCCCTGCGATTCGATCCAGGCATAAAAAGCGGCCTGGGGTTCTTCCAACAGGGTCAGGCGTTCCAGCCCGGCGGCCTCGGCTGCTTTCACCGTGAGTTCCCGGGCCACCGCATCGAAGCTTGCGGGAACGGTCAGGAAGATTTCCTGAATTTCCAGGCGGGCCGAGTCGTCTTCCTTCGCATGAGTGTAGTTCCATGCATCGCGGAGGTGCCGCAGGTAGCAAGCGGTGGCTTCCAACGGAGACACGCGGCGCGCCTCGGCCGGACTGTCCCACGGGAGGATGGGTTTAAGGCGATCCACCCCGCTGTGGCACAACCACGACTTGGCGGAAGAAACCAGGCGGTTTGGAATCTCCGCCCCCCGCTTCCGGGCGAAGTCACCGACGGCGTAGTCGATCCCTTTGTTCCAGGGCAGGGCAAGCCCGCCCTCTGGGACGTCGTGGGGCCCGGGGAGGAACAGGAAGGATGGAAGAAGCGGCTGAGAGGCGACTTCCCCCGGAGCCGTAAGCTGCGGGACGGGAAAAATGCGGATTTGCGGCTCATCCCACTGGTTTCGAGGAACAGGGGCATAAGCCAGGACGCAATGGGTGGTTCCCAAGTCGACTCCGACCACGTATTTCGGCTGAATCACAATGACTCCTAACTTGACCACCGGAGCGCGCCGGGCCGCCCGGAAGCGTTCCCGCCGTCGGCCCATCGCCGCAGCCCCGGAGCGTTCTCCTTGCGGCTCATACGCGATCCGTCAATCGGTCGCCCCAACCTCCACCTCGGCCGGCGCGACGATTCTTTCCTTCTCCACGTGCGCTGTGATCTGGGGCAGCCGGAGCCGCCTCACCCGCCAGCCCCGGTGCCGGAGAATCCCCTGAAACGGAGGATCCCCCGTCACATTGCCGGTCAGGCGAACAGCCGCCGCATCGAAACCCTGAGACACGGTCACCGAGGCCCCTTCTTCATCCTTGAAAATGGGCTCCAGTTCCACGGTTTCCCCCAGGGCCGACCGGCACCCTTCGTGGATGCTTCGCACGGCGGCGCCGATCTGCGCATCTTCGTAAAGGGAAAGATCTTCGTTCAGGAAATCGATCAGACGCCCCTCACGCTGAAAGACGGACAACATCAGAACGGCTCCTACGGACTTTGGATCCACATCCGCGGGAAGGGAATCCGCGGCCTTCATTTCCGCAGGTTCCGATTTCTTCAGGGATTTTTCCGGCGCCACGGCGGATTCGAGCCCTTTGCCCGCCTGGCGCCGCGCAATCCCCTGGGCGACGATCCAGAGGAGGAACGTGGCTGCACCGCCCACACCGAAAACAGCCGGCGCCAGGTAACGTTCCAGCAGGGTGGTGTACGCCTTCAGATTCTCGAGCCCGCTTCGCACCTGTTGGGGAAGTTCAGGACCTTCAGCGGAGATCAGCGGTTCCACCCACGCGTTGACTGTGGTGAGCACTTCCCGGCCGGCCAGGAAGAAGGCGGCCAGAAGCGCGCCGTTGAAAACCAGGCAGACCAGCACCAATTGAAATGAGATCCTCCCCTTGTTTGTCATTCCCATCACTCCTCAAGCTTCGGTTCATACGCAGAAATCCGTCCGAAAGATCAAGGCCGTAAAGTAATCCAATCTCCCCCGTCGAACAAGGGACGAGTCTCGACGGGAGCGAGTCAAAGGTCCGGCGCGGCGGCCGCCGCCCGCGTGCTCGCAACCCCCGCGGAACGGCCCGGTCCGCCGGCGAGGGAGGGGACGGATGCGGGAGGAACTGCCGGGGGGTCAGAAAAGAGCCTGCAGCAGGAAAAAATAGGCACACCCGGACGCGAGGAGAATTCCGCAGGGAGCCACCAGGTGACGGTAAACGTAGCCCAGGGCGGTTTCAAAATACTCGTTGGACAGAAGGAGGCACAGGTGCAGAGGCGAAAGGAGCACCCCGACAAACCCGCTGACCAGCCCCAGCATCATGTAGGCCAGCATGTGCTGGCTTTCGCCGAAGGACTGAATGAGCGAAATCAGGATGGGAAAGGTGGTTCCCACGAACCCGATTGTGATTCCAACCACGCTTCCCACCAGGAACGGCAGAATGACCGTGACGGGCATGAGCGGGATGCCGACCAGGAGCAATTCGTCGCTGATCGCGCCCACCGCTTCGCTGTCTTCGAGCACGCCCTTGAAAATCATGATGGAGGCCACCATGTAAAACATTTGAAGCAACTGCCTGCGCTTTAGAACGTCCCAGCACTGGGAATGCGACAGGCCGTTGGCGCGCCACACCCAGAGGATCCCCGCGACGAGAGCTGCGATGAGGCCCAATTCCTTGTCCACACCGGTGCCGCCGCTTCCGAGAACCAGGGAAACGGCCGAACCCATCCCCAGTCCTCCGCCGATCACGATGAGGATGGGGGCCAGTTCCTTGAGAAACGGTTTAAGAGACGGCGCTGGTTCACGAGCATCCGCTTCCGGGGCCGTAGCCCCGTTGTTCAGGGTTCTGAGGGGCAGATAGCCGCTGAACAAGGCCACCAGCGTCAAGGGAAAGAGAAACGCTACGAACAGCCAGAGGTGCAGGTCCGCCAGCGCCGTGGTGAGGAGCACTCCGGGGTAAAGGGGCCACCAGTATTCCCAGATGTGGCGGAACCAGTAGTTGATGTAACTCAGCTGATCGCCGCTGAGGCGCAGGCGCTTCCCCAGGGTCTTCACCATGGGCGCGGAAAAGATGGCTCCGCCCGGCATGGGAAGAAGCCCGATGAGGGCAGGAAAGACCACCAGGTTGATCCTGGGGCGGTGGATCAACCCTTGAAAACGCGCCAGCAGGCGCTCCATCTGCCCGGCCGCTTCCAGGCTGTGGCTGAGCACCAAGATGAGACACACCACGCCGCTTAGAGACATCGTTTTGGCTTCGACCAGGGAAGACAGAGTGGAGAGGGCGATCCCCTTGGGGTTCATGCCGAACAGGAGCCCCAGCAGAACCGCTCCCGAAATGAAAGCGTTTCCAAGGGAAAACCGCCGGCGGATAGCGATGAGGATCACCACGAAAACCACGAGGACACGGATGATGGCGGGTACGCTTTCAAGCACCGGGCCGGCTCCTGGGCGAGAGGGCGATTCCTCCCTTCAACGGGAACGGTCGAGATTTCGGGTCACCTGAAACAAAGCGGACGACCAGGCCGCGACGCCCGAAACTTCGCCGCCATGAATGCCATAAAGCGGTTCTCATCCGGTCCCAGGTCCGTTTCCAGTTCCACCGAGATCAAGGCGGGCATCAGAGCCGGGGGGGCTCGGACCAGGTCCTTTTCGGTGGTTATCAGGTACGATGCACCGGATTTGCGCGCCAGAGAGAAGATCCGCCCCCAATCCCGCGGCCGAAACCGGTGATGGTCCGGAAACACCAGGGTGGCGCAAACCCATATCCCCAGGGATTTCAGTGTATTAAAGAACCGTTCCGGCCGGGCGATGCCGCAGAAGGCGAGCACCCTTTTCCCCTCCAGGGCGTTCGGCGGGAACCGTGTGCCCATGAAACCCTGGCGAAAGGCACGGACTCGGCGCCGAAAGCGGAAAATCGGGGCCATCGGAAAGGCAACCGGATCCGCGGGAAAACCGCCGTCATCGTTTCCCGACACCTCACCGCCGCTTCCATCGTCCGAAAGGACGAAAGCGTCGGCCCGGCCCAGATGCTCGACGGGTTCGCGCAGCGGCCCGACGGGAAGCAGCCGGCCGTTTCCGAAGGGGTTTTTTCCATCGAGAAGCACCAGGTCCACGTCGCGTTCCAGGCTCAGGTGCTGGAACCCGTCGTCCAGGATGATGACTTCCGCTCCGTCACAACGGATGGCCGCTTCCCCGGTTTTCCACCGGGCGCTCCCGACCCAAACGGAAACTCCGGGAAGCGCGGCGGCGAGAAGAACCGGTTCATCACCGTAGCGATCGGCGAAGCCCGAGCCTTCCAACGACGGCGCAACCCTTGCGACCGCCGACGCCGAACGGCCGTAGCCGCGGCTCAATACGGCGGTCCTGCAGCCGCCGGCACTGAGTCTGCGGGCCAGCCACAGGCAAAACGGCGTTTTCCCCGTGCCGCCGACCGTTATGTTTCCCACGCTGATCACAAAGGCGTTCAGCCGGTGGCGGGACGCTCTGAGGTGCGCCTGGTGGCGGCGAAGCATCTCCAGGTAACCGCGCTCCGTCAGGCGAAGGCACGCCTCCGCCGGCTCGGCAAGCCGCCCGTCCTTTCTATACCAGCGCTTCTCGAACCATCCGCCAACGATCTTTTTCATGGCCGCCTTTCTTAACACAAAACGTCCGAGTCCGCCACCGATGAACAAATTTTCGCAAGCTATAAAAAAAACATTGCAATCTTTCGCGACAAGGCATAGGGTCAAGTGAATTATGTAACAGTACAGCGGCACGATAATATGGCAGGGCGCGTGTTTGCACAAATAAGCACAGGGGCGTTTTTCGGACTGAGCCGAAGAACGCCTTTTTTTTGCCATCGGTGAATGTGCTGCCCGTTGCGCCGCGGGGCGTTTTTTGAACGTGCGTTCATGGCCGAGCCGCCGAATGCCTCGGGAAGTGTCCGCCGTCTCCACGGGACGGGGGAAGGGCCCGCAGGCCGGATCGGGCGACGCGGTGGACGCGGTGCAATCCATGGAAAGGAGGAAAGAGGGTATGGCGGAAGGCCGAGTGAAATGGTTCAATGACAAGAAGGGCTACGGTTTCATCGAAACGGAAAACGGGGATGACGTGTTCGTCCATTACAGCGCCATCGAAGGAAGCGGATTCCGTTCCCTGACCGAAGGCGAAAAGGTGAGCTTCGAAGTGGAACAGACGTCCAAGGGGCCTCAGGCCGTCAACGTGAAACGCTTCTGAATTTTCCCGCTGGAGACCATTGCTCTTCTGTTCATCCCGCTTCATTCCCTGTCCTTCCCTGTAGGAACCGGGGATCCGCATCATTGTGGGAGGCCCGCCCTCGGGCCGATGGGGCGGGGCATTGGGCTGTGTGCATCAAGCTAAGCGCATGACGCCTCAATCAGGCGGTCAACAACCTCGGAGCGCGGGCGTCCCGCCCGCAACTCTTAGTACAGGTCGACTTAATAAAGTGCCCGCTATGCAGCAGTCTTCAGTGGGTGAACATAAGCCATGATCTTTGCTACAGAGAAGGAATGAGCGTTTCCCCTCGTTCCCAAGCTCCGGCTTGGGAACGGCCTCATGGGAATCGAAGCTGGAGCTTCTGCACAGTTGTGTTCCCAAGCTGAAGCTTGGGAACAAAGTGGAAATTCTATTTCCCCTCCCCTTGTGGGAGGGGATTAAGGGGAGGGGGGAGAGGGGGACTTTTTGATCTTCGTTAACTTTTGCCCTCGTTCGCAAGCTCTGACTTGGGAACGGCCTCATGGGAATCGAAGCTGGAGCTTCTGCACAGTTGTGTTCCCAAGCTGAAGCTTGGGAACAAAGTGGAAATTCTATTTCCCCTCCCCTTGTGGGAGGGGATTAAGGGGAGGGGGGAGAGGGGGACTTTTTGATCTTCGTTAACTTTTGCCCTCGTTCCCAAGCTCCGGCTTGGGAACGGCCTCATGGGAATCGAAGCTGGAGCTTCTGCACAGTTGTGTTCCCAAGCTGAAGCTTGGGGACAAAGTGGAAAGCGCCCGCGCTCCCAAGTCCACTGCAGGAGAGACGCCTGTGCTCCCAGGGCCGAACTCTTCGTGGCCGCTACCTTAGCTCGATGCATATGGGGCATTAACGAACCTCATCAGGGTCCGACTTCCATGAGCTTGTTTTTGGACAAGCCCTAATGTATTTCAGGGCTTCACCCCCGCAAATGATCGATGCCAGATCCAACGGTCTCGGAGTCGAGGAGGTTATCGATGTGTTCGTGAAAGGAGGGCGCCGATGTTTTCCTTTGCAGAAGTGCTGGATATGGCCATTCGGCTGGAGAAAAACGGGGAGCGCTATTACCGCAACGCCGTGGAGCAGCTTCAGAATCCCGAGCTGTGCCATGTGCTGCTCCGGCTCGCGGAAGACGAGGTGGAGCATCGCGACTGGTTCATGGAACTGAAGCAGGCCCATTTCGAGGCCACGGGCCCTCCCGATCCCTTGGAAATCGAGGCAGGAGAGTTGCTCCAAGGTATCGTGGGCAGCCAGACCTTTTCCCTTGACGAAGTGGACCCGAGGGAATTCGATACCCCCGAAGGGATCCTTTTGGCGGCCGTGGGATTCGAAAAAGACACCATCCTCTTCTACGAGTTTCTTCAAAGCTTCGTCACCGACCCCGAAACTCTTGAGAACTTGAGAATGATCATCGAAGAAGAAAACGAGCACGTGAAGATCCTGGAGGAGCAGCTGCAGGAATACGTGGCGCCGTGATTAGGCCGCGGAAGCAGGGGAGGGCGGCGGTCCGTAAGAGCGATAAAAATCTTGACAGAAGCGACACCCACCTTATAGTTTTGGTGGATCCCAGCTCGTCCCCCCAAAGAATCGTGCCGCGCCAAGGAGGATTACGCTATGCCTATTTACGAGTACGAATGCTCAAAGTGTGGAAAGGTTACCGAAGCGATGCAGCGTTTTTCGGACCCGCCTCTCACCGAATGCAGCCATTGCGGAGGCCCGCTTCGAAGGATGATTTCCATGAGCACTTTCCACCTGAAAGGTTCCGGTTGGTACGTGACGGATTATTCCGGGAAGAACCAGAGTGTTTGCTCGGCCGGTGGGGAGCAGCAGAAGGGCTCCGAGAAAAAGACCGAGGCATCTTCTTCCGAATCCAAAGAATCCAAGTAGGCGATTCGCGTAGCATACGCACTTGATGGAACGCCTGGGTTTCGGATACGGAAAGGGCGGGAAGGTTTCCCGCCGTTTTCGTAGCGAGCGAGGGAACCGCCGCTCAGTCGGGCCGCTTCCCCGAATCTTCCGGCCGTATCCGCGGCAGGATTTCGTTCAGAAAGAAGTCTCGGGCGTCCTGGGGAGAAAGGCCCCGGAACACCCGCTCTCCCACCCGCACCGTAGTACTCAGAAAGCACGGGTCGGAACAGTGCATGCCGGTCAAGGCCACGTTCCCCTCGAGGCCGTGTTGCCGGATTTCCTGTTCGAAGACCGAAACGATTTCGGCCGACCCCTTTTCATGACAGCTTTGGCCTACGCAGATCGATACCGTCAGCATCCTTCCACCTCCACGGCCGCTTCTCCAGCGTCCTCCTGCGCTTCGAGCTTCTCGACGCGAACGGCGCAAACCTTGAACTCGGGAATCTTGCTCACGGGATCCAGCGCGTCATTGGTAAGCAGGTTGATGGGCACCTCGGAAAAATGAAACGTGCCGAAAACCATGCCCGGCGCCGAACGTTCCGTGACACAAACCCTTGCCTTCACTTCGCCCCGGCGGGAAATCACCCGCACCCAGTCGCCTTCATGAACGCCCAGGCGTTGCGCGTCCGCTGGGTTCATTTGGATGCGTTCTTCGGGCGCGATGAGGCTCAAACCCCGGGACCGCCGGGTCATGGTGCCCGTGTGGTAGTGGTATCGGATGCGGCCGGTGCTGAGATAGAAGGGGTATTCGCGGTCGGGGAGCTCCGCCGCTTCCCGGTAGTGGATCGCATGGAACTTCCCGCGCCCCCTTGAAAAGCGGTCCTTGTGCAGGAAGGGGGTGCCCGGGTGATGCCGCGTGGGACAGGGCCACTGAATCCCTTCGGATTCGAGCCGCCGGTAGGTGAGGCCGCCGTAGATGGGCGTGACTGAAGCGATCTCGTCGAAGATCTCGGAGGGGTCCTTGTAGTCCCAATAACCGCGGTTGATGAACCGATACACCACGCCTTCCTCGGCGGCCGCCGACGGTACCGGGCCCGAAAGCCTTTCGCTCAACCGCTTGGCCAGATCACAGAAAATCTTCCAGTCCGCCCGAGCCCGGCCCGGCGGGTCGATGGCCTTGCGCACCCGCTGGACACGTCGTTCCGTGTTGGTGAATGTCCCGTCCTTTTCCGCAAAGGAAGCCGCCGGGAGGACCACGTCGGCCAGCGCGGCCGTTTCCGTGAAGAAGATGTCCTGAACCACCAGGAAATCCAGCGATTCTAAGGCCTTCCGCACATGAGCGACATTGGCGTCGCTGAGCGCCGGGTTTTCCCCCACGACGTACATGGCGCGGATGCGACTTTGCAGGGCGGCTGGAAACATTTCGGTCACGGTAAGCCCCACCCGGTTCGAAAGCCGCACCCCGGTGGCCCAGGCCTGCTGAAAGCGGGCGAGCGCCTCCTCGTCGATGACGCTCTGGTAGCCGGGCAACACGTCGGGCAGGGCCCCCATATCACAGGCCCCCTGGACGTTGTTCTGGCCGCGAAGGGGATTCAACCCGGTGCCTTCGCGGCCCACGTTGCCGCAAATCATGGCCAGGTTGGCGAGCGCTTTCACGTTGTCGGTGCCGTGGGTGTGCTGGGTGATGCCCATGGCATAAAGGATCATGGCCCGGGGCGCTCGAGCGTACAGCCGCGCCGCCCGCCGGAGTTCTTCGGCCGGGATGCCCGTGATCCGTTCCATGGCTTCCGGCGTATCGCCCCGGACCGCCTCTCTCAGTTCTTCGAAGCCCTCGGTGCGCTCGTCCACGAAGGTTCGGTCCCAGAGCCCTTCCTCCAGGATAACGTGGATCATACCGTTGATCCAAGCGACGTCCGTTCCCGGGCGGGGCCGGAGCCAGATGTTGGCGAAGCTCACCATGACCACCTGCCGGGGATCCACGACGATCAGCTTGGCGCGGCGCCGGTCCACGGCGCGCTTGACCATGCGGCCGATGATGGGATGCGCTTCCGAGGTGTCGCTTCCGGTGATGAAAATCAGGTCGGTATCTTCGATTTCCGAAATGGAATTGGTCATCGCGCCACTTCCGAAGGCTGCGGCCAGACCGGCCACGGTGGAACTGTGTCAGAGGCGGGCGCAGTGGTCGATGTTGTTTGTCCCGAGAACCCCCCGGATGAGTTTCTGAAACAGGTAATTGTCCTCGTTGGTGGCCCGGGCGGAACTGAGCGCTCCCAGGGCGTCCGGGCCATGGGCGTTTCGGATTTCGGACAGCCGATCGGCCACGAGATCCAGCGCCGTATCCCAGCTGACCTCTTCCCAGTAGCCGTTCCGGCGGATCATGGGGTGTTTCAGCCGGTCCGGATGGTTGATGAACTCATAGCCGAAGCGGCCCTTGGAGCAGAGCGCTCCCCGGTTCACTCCGCCGTCGAAGGGCGTCACGCCGGTCACGCGATCCCCCACCACGTTCAGTTCCAGCTGGCAGCCGCAACCGCAATACGTGCAGGTCGTGCGGACCTTTCGCGTCTCCCACGCCTTGCCGCGCCGTCTTCCGAACGCTTCCGTCAGAGCGTTCACTGGGCAGACCGCCATGCATTCGCCGCAGGAAACGCATTCGGGCTTGACGTTGTAGACCTGTTCCACAGGCGCGATGCGGGCCAAAGCTCCCCGGCCTTTGAAGTTGATGGCCCCCACTTCGCTGATTTCCACGCACGCCTGAACACAGCGCCCGCACAGGATGCAGCGCCGCCAATGGTAGCGGATGAGGGGCGTTGCATACTCCTCGGACTCCTGCTCCACGGGCCGAATGTTGTATGTATGCAAATCGGTGTGATTGATGTCGTATTCGTGGGCGAGATCCTGCAGCTGGCAGTTTCCGTTGATTTCGCAGGCCGCGCAATTCATGGGATGCTTCAGCAAGATGAGCTTCAGCGTTTCACGGCGCAGCCGCTCGAGCGCCGCCGAACGGGTCCGAACCGACATGCCTTTCGTCACGCGCGTGGTGCAGGCTGCAACCGGTGTCGGCGTCCCATCCACTTCCACAATGCACATGCGGCAGGATCCCAGCGGTTTCAGCTTGGGATGGTAGCACAGCGTCGGTATCCGGATGCCGTTTTCCCGAGCCACATCGAGAATGGTTCGACCCTCCTGGGCCATGTAGATCTTGCCATCGATTTCAACGGGCACACGTTTCAATTCGGATTTGGCGTTCAGCGTCATGTCCTTCACTCGTTTTCTGGTCCGCAATCACATCAGCAGGTGTCGGAGTTTGAAAGAAGCGCGGGAGAGGTCGGCGGAGTCTCCTCGCGCGCGGCTCACTTTTCCGTCGCAACAAGCAGAATCCGGTAGCAGCGTAGACAGCGATCGGCTTCCATGAGCGCGTCTTCCGGCGAAAATCCCATTTCCACCTCTTCGAAGTCGTCCACCCGTTCTTCCACGGTGCGTGTCGGGACGGCCACCCGGTGTTCGCCCCGTCCCAGGCGGTCCACCACGTCCTCGTCCACGGCCGAAACCGCCCGAAGCACCCGGCTCATCCGTTCCTCTTCCGTGAGCTCCACCCGACCTTCCCTCAAATACTGGTCAATGGAATGGCTCACGCGAAACCCGGCGGCCATGGCTTCGATGAGGGTCGCCGGCCCCGAAACGCAGTCGCCTCCGGCGAACACCCATTCCACCGAAGTCTGAAGCGTTTCCGGGTCGGTGGCGATGGTGTTCCAGCGGGTGAGTTTCAGGTCGCAGGGCCCGGTAAGGCAGGAGGTATCCATGCGCTGGCCGATGGCGGGGATCACCATGTCGCAGCCGATCACGAATTCGGAACCTTCCACCGGCACGGGACGGCTCCGGCCCGATTTGTCGGGTTCGCCCGGTTCCATGCGAAGGCATTCCACACCGACCACCCGGCCGCCCTCCACCAGCAGCCGGATGGGATTGGCCAGGAAATGATAGCGCACCCCCTCCTCTTCGGCTTCATGAATTTCCACCTTGTCAGCCGGCATCTCTTCGCGGGTCCGCCGGTAAATCAGGTGGACTTCGTCCGCTCCCAGCCGTAGGGACGATCGGGCGCAGTCCATGGCCACGTTGCCGCCGCCCACCACCACCACCCGGCGCCCCATCTCGATGGGTTCGTTCCGGTTGATGGCTTTCAGGAATTCAATCCCGGGATAATAACCCTTCGGCTCCGCCTCCTCACCCTGGATTCCCAACTTGGTCCCCAGCTGGCAACCGATGGCTACAAACACGGCTTCGAACCCTCGAGTCTTCAAATCATCCAGAGTAAAATCCCGGCCGAGCCTTTGGTTGTAATGGATGATCCCACCCATTTCCTGAACGATCTGGGCTTCGGTCCGAAGCACCTGGCGCGGCAGCCGGTAATCCGGAATGCCCACGGCGGCCATGCCCCCGGGTTCGTCGAGCGCTTCGAAGATTTCCACACGGTAGCCTTTCCGGAGCAGGTGATAGGCGGCCGTGATGCCCGCAGGGCCCGAGCCGATGATGGCCACCTTTCTGGCATCGGAGGAAACGACGGGGAGCCGGGTTTCCCTCTTTTTCACCGCGGCGTCCATTTCCAGATCGGAAACGAACCGCTTGAGGTGCTTGATATCGACCGGGTCGTCCAGCTTGCCCCGCCGACACGCGAATTCACAAAACCGGACGCACACCCGCCCGCACACCGACGCCAGCGGGTTCTTTTCCTGGATGATGGAAAGCGATTCCCTGTACCGGCCCGCCCGAATGAAGTCGATGTAAGCGGGAATGTCCAGCCGTTCCGGGCAGGCCTCGATGCAAGGGGCCGTCACCTTGGTGTGATAGGTCCAGCGCGGATGACGCCGTCCCGTAGCGATGCTTTCGCGAAACAGGTCCTCGTATTGCTCCAAGGCGTGGAGCAGCGCGTTCATGGCGGTGTGGCCCAGTTCGCACATGGAACCCTTCCGGACCAGTTCCCCGATTCGGACCAGGGTTTCGAAATCGTCCTCCGAACCCTTGCCTTCCGCAATCCGAGTCAAGATGTCCGCGGCTACTCGAGTGCCCATGCGGCAGGGAACGCACTTCCCGCACGATTCCCTCTGAACCACTTCCAGGTAGGCCCGCGTCATGTCGATGATGTCCGCCCGTTCGTCAAACACGAAAAACCCGTCCCAGCCCATGACGGCAAGGATCTTGTTCCCCGGTTCGAACTCCTCGATATCCTTGAGCGACGCCAGCGCCGGGTTGCTTTCCAGGGGCTCCGCGTCGTGGTGATAAACTTTGTTGTCCCAAACGCCGAAAACCGATGTCATCAACCTTCTTCTCCATCAACGATGAACGTTTCGAGCCATGCATTCGAGCGCGCGGCCTTGCGGGTCAACCTCGACGGGCCTAACTGTCACAAAATAGTCGAAGGTGTCAATGAAGGAAAAACCCGTCGCCGCCCGAGTCGCAGTGAGCTTGGGTGGACGGTGGGGACCGATTCCTTCAGGGCTGCCTTTCAAACCGGAATCGTTTACTATTTAACACGGAAGGAACTTCAAGGGATCGAAACGGTATGCTGGGTTTCCGTGCGATGATAGGAGGTGGTTTTCCATGTCTCGTCGCGGACGATTTGGAAAGTACGGCGATTTCAAACGCAAACAGCTCATCCGAAAAATGCGGCTTACCCCTGAAGGAAGGCTTCCAGGCACGAGGAAGTCCAAGGGCGAACCTGCCGATGCTCGCCGGCGGCTCACGAGGGGATGACCATGCAGTTCCGGAAGATCTCTTTCAGTAACCCGCGCGGCGAACGACTCGACGCCCGGCTGGACTTTCCAGATCCGGACCCGCCCGCGGCCTACGCCGTGTTCGCCCATTGCTTCACCTGTACCAAAGACTACAACGTGGTCTACCATATCTCCAAAGTCCTGGCGGAAAGCGGGATCGCGGTTCTCCGGTTCGATTTCACGGGCCTTGGTGAAAGCGAAGGCGATTTCGCTCGAACCACCTTTTCCAGCAACGTGGACGACCTGAAGGCCGCCGCCGATTTCTTGGAAAAGAACCACGACGCCCCGAAGCTCCTGATCGGGCATTCGCTGGGTGGTGCGGCGGCGCTCCTGGCGGCGGCTCGGATTTCCGCCGTCACCGCCGTCGCCACCATCGCCGCCCCGGCTCAGACCTCCACCATGTTGCGCCTCTTCGAAGGCGTTCGGGAACAGATCCTGCGGGAAGGCGAAGCCGAGATCAAGGTGGCCGGCCGCCCGTTCCGAATCGGAAAGTCTTTCCTCGAAGACCTGGAAAGGAACGAATTGCCGCAGGCCGTCCGGTCTTTGGGGAAGGCCCTCATGGTCTTTCATTCGCCCGAAGACCGTGTGGTGCCGTTTCGGAACGCTGAAGAAATCTTCGCCGCGGCCGCACAGCCCAAGAGCTTCGTGAGTGTCCCAGGGGCCGATCACCTGCTTTCGAACCGCCGAGACGGGACCTACGTGGGCGGGATCCTGGCCGCATGGGCTTCACGGTACGTGAAGTGACGGGGACTCCACCCCGACGCCCCGCCGAATGAACGGATTCGCCGCCTGCTGAACCTGCCACAGCAGGGTCAGAAGGGTTTCCAGTCCGGCCTTTTCCTCACGGATCAGGATCTACTCCGATGTGGGGTGGGAAGAGCAACCGGAGACGAACAGACAGTCCGCAGGATGACGAACACGATTCGGCTTTCCCCTCGTTCCCAAGCTACGGCTTGGGAACGGCCTGCCGGGAAGCTCCAGCTTCCCTCCTGCTACAGCTGAAACGCGCAGTCTTACTAGGGAGCCAGCCGGGATATCGAAGTGGTCTTTGTGATGGATTTTGCAGCGGGTTCGCATGGGTCACGGCCTCATGTGAATCGAAGCTGGAGCTTCTGCACCGTTGTGTTCCCAAGCTGGAGCTTGGGAACAAGGTGGATGGTGGGGCTGTACTAGGCCGTCCACCTTGAGGCCGGCGCTTGAAACGAGCGCACGGCCTTTTTGGTTTGAGGGCGGTTTGCGAACTTTGGGATCTTCCCGGGTCCTGCTTGACAGCGACCCGGAAAGGATGTATATGTCGCAGGAAAAATCGGGGATGTAGCTCAGCTGGGAGAGCGCAGCCTTCGCAAGGCTGAGGCCACGGGTTCGAATCCCGTCATCTCCACCACAATGATATTCAACCGCGTCTGATGCGGTAGAGAAAGCTGCGAAAATAAAGACGTTTTTGGGGCTTTTTAGTTTCCTTTCGTCTTGACAAGTCTGTTGATATCCAAGGTATTTGGGGGGTATTTTTGAGCGCATCCAGCGCGGGGTTGAAACCAATGCCCCCATATTCGAGTCAGCTAACCGAAAACACTGAAAAAACCTGAAGTGCTACATGGCTTTGAGCGACACCAAAACCCGCAACGCCAGGGCTGGGGCGGCGTCCTATCGCCTGTTCGACGGCGGCGCCTTGTACCTGGAGGTTAGCCCCGCCGGCGGCAAGCTGTGGCGCTTCAAGTACCGTTTCAACGGTAAGCACAAAACCTCGAAAAGAGCAACGCCATGAGAAGAGTGGTTCAGACCTTTATAATTCTGATTGTCTTCTTACTTGATGGAGTTTCCCCGCTCTATCAACACTGGTCTCGCCCAAGACTCTTGCCGAAAACTTGACTAGGGTGTAAGAGCGACTTTGAAGCCGCTGAGGGGGTCGCCGGCAATGACTGGTTCAAAAGGGAACACGCGGAAAAGCACACCCTACGTGATTCGTAAGAAATCGGCGGAAGCCAAACCGCCGGTTCAAAGCAAGCCGGCAGTTGAAAGCAAGCCGGCTGAAAGCAAATCACAGCGTCCGCGAAACATCGAACCTGATCAATCGCTTGAAGGGAAGAATATACGCCTGTGGCTGATGCCGTCAGGCAAGGCTGTGGATGGAGTGATGGAAAGGGTTGCTGTCTATACGGTGGTCCTACGGCAAGGCACAGGTCCGCAGGTCGTTTATAAACACGCGATAGAACGCATAGAAGAAGCGTGAACGGTCATGTATCGTTTTTTTTCTTTCAAGCACTTACAGAGGCTTCGGAAATTGCTGCTTTTCAGTCCACTTCATTTGCTTTCAAAAACAGCGCCTTTTCAAGCGGCACAAAGAATTGCTGATACGGTTCCGGTTCCGTAACTGGTATATAATTCCTCCCAGATTCCGGACAGCATGTTAAGCTTATTTTGAGGTTTCGAATCAAGTGGATTTTTCATGCAGGAAGACGAGATCTGCACCCAGCGGCTTAAGACAAGATTTGACAAACCTTCCATCGAGGAAAGGATTAGGAAAATCAGTACAGAAAACAATATTGAACAGTCAACAGTTGCTTCTTTGCTGATAGAGTATAAAATTTAGTATAAGGCTCAGAATGATGGAATGCATTAATAAGAGTAAAGCAAATCGGTTTGGAACATTGCTCATAATCATTGGGGCCTTCATTCCTTCAGTATTATATCCTCTGTCATCTTTATCAAATTCAGCGACCTTAACAAAAGCTGCGTTTGCCATGAAGGGCGTATCTTACAACCCAAGCATACGAGATCTTGAAATAGTACTTATGGAAGGAGAGTGGAAAAAGGATAGCATAAATCCTGGTGGGCATTATGAAGGTAGGATTGCTATTCCATACAGATATACTCTCGCATTTGGAATACTGATTGCCTTTATCGGAGTTGGTATTGTTTTATTTCACGAGGATAAAAAGGAACCTGGTTGATTGTATAACAACGGTTCGGCACCCAGGGGGGTAGGGGGGGGCGCCAAGTACAAGATGCTTCAACGGTCCGCCGCTGGGCTTCGACCGCCGCAGTAGGTATACCGCAGTGCGCTTACTTGACCGCCAAGGCAGATTGATTGCGCGCTCAGGTTTAGGCCCAGAGGAAGAAAATTCAGACATTTTCAACCGAGCAGCCAACTCAATACGAGTCCACATGAAAGCCCTCATGGAGCTCGAGATCCATGGCGGTTTCCAGTTTTTCATAAATTATGACTAAGGTGACACCAAATTTACACCCATCCGGGTTAAACATTTCGGCAAACAAAGCGAATACTCGGCGTGAAGAAAGGAGGTGACGGAAGGGAAGCAACGTGAACCCTGTCCCAGGTGTTTCGCCGGCACCGGCGACGGGATGGACGCAAACCTGACAAAATAAGGAGAACACAATGAAACGGTATGGTTCATGGATTGGCGGTTTCATGGTCACGGCTTTGATGGTGGGCGCGCTCCTTGCCAGCGACGCTACGGCTTTCGGCCCTCAAGGGCACGGTTACGAGGGCTTTGGGCCCGGCCCGGGGCTCTTCCACGGAATGGAAAAAATCCTGGAACTGAAACTCACTGTCGAACAGCAGGAAAAGATCTCGAATATCATCACCGCTTACCGGCCGGAATTTCGGCAGGCTTTCAAGGCTTATCGGGAAGCCCGGAAGGAGATGAAAACCGTCATGGCTCGGGACACCTTTGATGAGGCGGCCGTTCGAGCGGCCCACCAGGCCGTGGCGTCGGCCGCAGAAGAACTGGCGGTCCTGAGAGCCCGAATGCGCCATGAACTGGCCTCCGTTCTTACCAAGGAACAGCGTGAAAAGATGCAAAGCTGGCACGAGGAAGACGAAGGAGATGAGAACGGAAGTGGCCACGAAGGAGACGAAAATTCTTGATAGCGTTCTAAATTGGAGACCTTAAGCAAAAAGGTTAACGAAGGTCAAAAAATCCCTCTGTCCCCCTCCCCTTAATCCCCTCCCACAAGGGGAGGGGAAATAGAATTTAGCATCAAATATTAGGTCTATTATTTTCTACGCTGCCAAATTCTTGATGAGGCGGCCGTCCGATTGTTCAAAGCCCTGATCCTGCGGGGGAGTGGGCAACAACCGCCCCGCTTGAAGGTCCTGGAACGGTGACGTTGGTGGCTCGAGGCGCGAAAAGCGCCTCCGCCCCTCCTGCGGGGTTGAAGGGGTGGGTGAACTTCAGTAAGATTGTTTTGAGGCGGTAAGGATCTGCCGGACCGCACGTAGTCGGCCGCTCGAGGAGTTTTCGGCCTGCTCCGGCCGAAATCGCTCCGGAACGGAAACGATGTGGGGCGCCTCGAATGAGGAGGGGAACCCATGACGATGTGGTTTTACGACAAGGAGAACCCTGATGGAATGTCAGATCCCGGAAAAGAACGCGGACGACAGCGAAGTGCTGGAAATCCTCAAACAAGCCAGGACCATCGCCGTGGTGGGGGTTTCACACAAGGAAGATCGGGACAGTCACAACGTCGCGAAATACCTGAAGGAACACGGTTACAAGATGATCCCCGTTAACCCGAAGTACAAGGAAGTGCTGGGAGAGCCCTGTTATCCCAATCTGGCGGCGGTTCCGGAGCGGATCGACATCGTGGATATTTTCCGGAATATCGAAGCGATTCCCGGGATTGTGGACGAAGCGATCGCAGCGGGCGCCGGTTGTGTCTGGATGCAGCTGGGGCTGGCTCACAACGAAGCCGCCGACAAGGCCCGGCGGGCGGGGCTCAATGTCGTGATGAGCAAGTGCGCCAAGGTGGAACACCAACGGTTTAAAAAAGAAGGATGCCTGTGAAGACGGGCGAGGGACGGGATGGGACGTTGACGGCGCCTGCGGAGTTCTTCTTCGAGCTGGAAGGGGTCCGGCACGGAGAGCTTCTGGTTGGGCGCGATCCCGTGTGGGACATCCTGAAGTCCTTGGGGCCGTACCTGGAAGATCTTCTGTCGACTCCGCTGCCACGCTTCTTTCGACCCGGTGAACCCCTGAAACGGACGGTGCTTCTCTGGGACGGTGACCTTTACGAGAACGGGTTCGAAATTCTCGGCGGCGACGCCACCAAGGGTTCGTTTAAGGTCGTGGTTTCCGGGCGGGAAACGACCGAGGCTACGGTTCTTTTTGCGGGTTGCGTCTTGTGGGACGACCGGGTGAAGCTGGGCCGTGGCACGGTGGTCGAACCCGGGGCACTCATCAAAGGACCGACGGTTGTGGGGGACCGCACGGAAATCCGCCAGGGTGCGTACGTTCGGGGAAAGTGCCTCATCGGCGACCGCTGCGTGGTGGGCCACACCACGGAGGTCAAGTCGAGCATCCTCCTGGACGGGGCCAAGGCCGGGCATTTCGCCTACATCGGGGACAGTATCCTGGGGCGCGACGTCAATCTGGGCGCTGGAACCAAGCTCGCCAACCTCAAGATGACGGGGTCCACGGTGCGGGTCCGTATCGGAGAAGAACAGATCGATACGGGACTTCGCAAGCTGGGGGCCGTCATCGGGGACCGGACGGAGATCGGGTGCAACGCAGTGACCAATCCCGGGGTGCTGCTCGGAATGGATTGCCTGGTTTCACCCCTCGTATCCGTTCCCGCCGGCTTTTATTTCGAAAGGAGTTTCCTCGGAAACAGTTGATTTTCTCTGTGGACCGAAGAACCTCGTTTCACCGGATCGCCGCCCGCTTTGAAAGACGATACCGGTCGCTCCAGGAGACACACGGAGCCCCCTACCGGCTGACCGCGAAGGGCGCGTGGGCCGCTTCCACCGCGGAAGCCGTCTACTCCTTTTTTGAAGCGCTCCCCCTGGACCGTTACCGGCTTTTCTTGGATGCGGGAAGCGGCGACGGCATCGTCATCTGCATCGCGGGGCTTTTCACCCGGGCGATCGGCATAGAAATCGACCCCGATCTCTGTCGTACGGCGCAACACCTCGCCGGGGAACTGGATCTTTCGGGGCGGGTCGATTTTGCCTGCGGTGATTTCTTGCGATTTCCCATCCGAAAAGCCGATTGCCTTTACGTCTACCCGGACAAGCCCCTCGACGCGCTGGCCGACTGCCTTGAAGGATGGCGGGGAGACCTCCTGGTCTACGGCCCTCACTTCCCGCTTCGAGGCTTCAAGGCGGTGCTTACGCTGTCTCATGAAAAAGAGCGCCTGACCGTCTATCGCTCCTTGTGCGAAGCCTCTTCATGCCGGGCGCAAGACGGCGGAACATCATGAATCCAGTCTCCCTGAAATCCTACCGATCCTGCCGGTTGTGCCCGTGGGAATGCGGAGTGGACCGTGCCGCGGGAGAGCTCGGGCGGTGTGAAGCTCCCGCCACTGTCAAGATCGCGGACTACATGCCTCATTTCGGCGAAGAAGCCTGCCTCGTGGGCGACACGGGCTCCGGCGCCGTCTTCTTTTCTCACTGCACGCTCCGGTGCCTTTTCTGCCAGACATGGGAGATGAGCTGGAAGGGGGAAGGGACGGAGGTCGACCTGGAAAGACTATCGGACTGTTTCCTGTGGCTTGAAGCCGAAGGCTGCGTGAACCTCAACCTCATCACGCCGACCCATTACCTCCCGCACATTCTCCAGGCCCTGGAACGCGCCCGGAAGGCCGGGTTTTCGCTGCCGGTGGTCTACAATACCAGCAGCTTCGAACGCGTGGAAATCCTGAAGGCCGTCCAGGGCGTGGTGGACATTTACCTGGCCGACTTCAAATTCTGGGAACCCGAGACGGCGAAGAAGCTCTGCGGCAGCCCGGATTACCCGGAAACGGCCCGGCGCGCTCTGGTCGAGATGCACCGGCAGGTGGGAGACCTGCAGACGGACGACCGCGGCCTGGCTCGCAGAGGCGTGCTGCTCCGGCACCTGGTGCTTCCCGGACACCTCGGCGAAACGTTCGCGATTCTGGATTGGGTGGCCGAAACACTGTCCACCGAAACATATCTCAACATCATGGGACACTTCCGGCCGTGCCACCTGGCAAGAACCGTCCCGACCCTCGCTCGAACACTCAGCCGTTCGGAATACGAGGCCGCGAAGCGGCACGCGTGGGCAAAGGGCTTGCACCGCATCGACACCACCCACGAGCGTCTCTACGAAATCCTCTGGAGTCCCGAACCTTCCGGTGAAGGCTAGAACGTGCTGCAAGCGTCCCTTTTGTTGAGGGACGGGGGATTTGAGTTTCCCACCTTGTTCCCAAGCTCCAGCTTGGGAACACAAGTGTACAGAAGCTCCAGCTTCGGTTCCCATGAGGCCGCAACCCACATGACGCAGAAGAAGATGGACTGGCTGCTGCATCAACCAACCTATCATATAAGGCCGGGCACAAGAAAGACAGCGCATTTCAGGTGTGGCAGGAGGGAAGCTGGAGCTTCCTCCCGGGCAGGCCGTTCCCAAGCCAGAGCTTGGGAACGAGGGGAAAAGTCCGCCTCTCCCCCTCCCCTTAATCCCCTCCCACAAGGGGAGGGGAAATAGAATTTCCACCTTGTTCCCAAGCTCCAGCTTGGGAACACAACTGTGCAGAAGCTCCAGCTTCGGTTCCCATGAGGCCGCAACCCACTTGTTGAGGGACGGGGGATTTTAGTTTCTGTGGCACTCGGTTAGCACTTGAAGGCGGCGTAGGTTCTGCCTTATTATGGCGGGGATTTAAGCCGGTAAAGCGGCTTTTCGAGGTATCGGCATGTTCCAGGGGCGTGTGCGCCCGTTTCCGTTTCTCGGTTCGCGCGTGGATCGAAGTGGAGGGCACCCGATGGCGGTGGCGGTCAAGATGGCCCAGTTCATGGAGCGGGCTTCGTGGATCCGGAAAATGTTCGAAGAGGGCGCACGGCTCAAGAAGATTCACGGGGCCGAAAACGTCTTCGATTTCAGCCTGGGAGATCCCAATGTTCCCCCGCCGCCGGCCGTCCGCGAACGCCTGCTGGACCTGGTCCGCAACGGGCCCGACAACATGCACGCCTATATGCCGAACGCCGGAATTCCGGAAACCCGGGAAGCGCTGGCTGCGTATCTCGGCCGCGAACACGGGGTTTCCTTCAAGGCCGACCACGTGATCCTCACCTGCGGAGCCGCCGGGGCCCTCAACGTGGGGCTGAAGGCGCTTCTGGATCCCGGCGACGAAGTGCTGGTACCGGCACCGTATTTCGTGGAATACGGGTTCTATGCCGACAATCATGGCGGTTTGCTCCAGGTGGTTCCGACCCGGGACGACTTCACGCTGGACCTGGAAGCCCTGGACCGGGCCATCGGCCTCAAGACCAAGGTCGTGCTCATCAACTCCCCCAATAACCCCACGGGGCAGATTTACTCCAGCGACTCGCTGAACGATCTGGGGGAAATCCTGGATCGGAAGAGCCGGCGCCACGGCCGGAGCCTCTATCTGATTTCCGATGAGCCGTACCGGAAAATCGTCTATGATGGTTATACTGTGCCTTCCATTTTTCAACATTACCGGAACACTGTGGTGGTGACGTCGTACTCGAAGGACCTTTCCCTTCCCGGGGAACGGATCGGCTACGCGGCCGTTCATCCCGACGCGGAAGACGGCCCCCGCCTGCTGGGCGCCATGGTTCTCGCCAACCGCATCATGGGATTCGTAAACGCTCCGGCTCTCATGCAACGACTCATCGGGGGGCTTCTCGATCAGTGTGTGGACGTCGACATCTATCGTCGAAAAAGAGACATCCTGTACCAGGGGCTCCGGGATGCGGGCTACGAGGTCGTGAAACCTCCGGGCGCTTTCTATCTCTTCCCCAGGAGTCCCATCCCGGACGACGTGGCCTTCGTGCGGTTGCTCCAGGAAGAAAACATCCTGGTGGTACCCGGCAGCGGTTTCGGAGGGCCGGGCCATTTCCGGATCGCCTATTGCGTGGACGACCGGGTCATTGAGAAGGCAATGCCGGGATTCCGTCGCGCGATTGAAAAGTCGCAGAAAGGAACGACATGAAGCCGTCGACCCCGAGGAAAAAGATGTTCACGGGAAAGGCTTCGCCAGCCGGGTGGCATTCTTCTCCGGGAAACGGATTGGTCGTCAAAGTGGTCGGGGCACTGTCGGTCTGCGTGATAGTCGTGATGCTTCTCACATTTCTCTGGAAAAACAAGCCGGAAGAAAACCGTGAAGAGTCGGAATCCGGCCGCAACCGGGTGGTCAAGGAGATTCCCAAGGAAGAGGCCGCCCCGTTTGAGCCTCGTTTTTTCGGCCCCCAGGGAGATGAACCAACTGCTGAAGCCGACGCTCAACATGGCGGGATCCCAGCTTCTTCCGGGATCCAGGCTCCCCCCGGCGGAGCCCCTGCTGAACCTGCCCCTGAAGCCGAGATGCAGCCTCCCGAACGACCGGCCGCTTCCTTGAGCGCCGAGATAGACTCCGAAGAGACCGCCGCGGTGAAGAGTGAAGAAGCTTCCTTGGAAGCGCCGGGGGCTGAACCGCCGGCGCCTCGGAAGCCTGAAGCACAGACAGAAGCAAAACCCGCTGAAGGCCCGCAGTTCATCGTGCAGGTCGGGGCTTTCAAGGACGAAGCCAACGCGCAGAAGCTGTCCAGGCGACTGGAAGAGCGGGGGCTTTCGGTCCAGGTCAACCCCTACGATCACCCGAAGCTGGGCCCGCTGTTCCTGGTTCGGCTCACCCCCTTCGCCGACGAATCACGAGCCCGGGCCGCCATGGCCGAGATCGAACAGCGCGAGAAGATCAAGGCGCTGCTGATTCGATCGGGTGATTAGCTTCCGCGAGGGCGCACCGGCGCTGCTTGATCGTCTTCCGGCACAACTCCCAGATGATGCACGACGACCTGTACCGGCAGAAAAGTTCGGGATCCGTGCAGGCGGTGCAGGCTTTCAGGCATTCTTCGCAGTAACCGTATCCAAACTTCTCACAAGTCACTACGGCTAGGCGTTCCGGATGAAACCGACAGTGGTCCTTCAATCGTGCCTCCTTAGCCCATTCCGCGGATGCCGTCCCTCGTAAAAGGGGGCCGGCCCGCGCCTTCACCGCCGCGAGGCCGCCCGTTCGTTCAGGAAGGCACGGACGGTAGGGAAAAGCTCCATCTGAGTGTGCGGCAGAAACAGAGCGGCCACGAATTCGTTCATAAAACCAGGATGTACCGAGAGCTCGAAATACGTCATCTGCTTGGCGATGGCTTCAGCCTTCCTGTAAGCAAAGCTCGAAACGAGCGACTGCCGCGCTCCCGCAACCGAGCTGTTGCCGATGAACTGAATCCGCTCCTTGGGAAGATCGGGCAGAAGGCCGATGATGACGGCCTTTTCGATATCGAGATGAGCCCCGAAACCCCCGGCCACGTAGACCTTCTGGAGATCATTGAAGGACATCCCCAGGTTTTCTATGAGCACCTTCATGGCGGCCAGAACCGCTCCCTTGCTTTTGATGAGATTCCCAATGTCGTCCTCGGTGATGACGACGTCCTCACCCGATTCCGATTCCGCAGCGGGAGCGACGATGAACTCTGAAATGCCGTCGACCACCCTCACCCCCGGGTGCGCGTTTGTGGCGAACTTACCGGCCTGGTCGATGACGCCCGCGGCCAGGAGCTCGGCCATGAGGTCGATGAGGCCCGAACCGCAGATGCCGCGGGGACTGGCTCCACCGATGGTTTCGTAGCGGAGCCGGCCGTTGTGAAACCAGGCCTTCTGCACGGCGCCTTTGGTCGCCCGCATGCCGCACTTGATTCCGCCGCCTTCAAAGGCCGGACCCGCTGACGCGGAACAGCAGACCAGCCATTCATTATTTCCGATGACGATTTCCCCGTTGGTTCCCACGTCGATGAGCGCGCTCAATTCCGGCCGGTCGTTCATGCCGCAGGCAAGCACGCCGGCAGTGATGTCGCCGCCCACGTAGCTGCTCACGCACGGCATGCAGTGGAGGACGGAACGAGGGTGCCCCTGGATGCCGATTTCCCGGGCATAGACCCAGGGGAACCGAGTGGCCGTGGGGATGTAGGGGTCGATTCGGATGGTGCAGGGTTCGAGTCCCAGCAGGAGATGGGTCATGGTGGTGTTACCCGCCGCCACAAAGCTCGTGATATCGTCGAAAGCGAGGCCCGAGCCCACGACGAGTGAATTGATCAGCGAGTTGATAGTCGTCACCACGGCGTTTTTCAAGGGGTCGAGGCCACCGCGGCTGCAGGCGAAGATCATTCGCGCAATTACGTCTTCGCCGTAGTGGGCCTGTTGGTTGTGGCTGGCTTCCACGCCGACCACCTTGCCGGCCCGGAGGTCGATCAGCTGAGCCACGATGGTGGTGGTGCCCACATCGATGGCTACCCCGAAGTTCAGGCCCGAAGTGTCTCCCGCCTCCAAGGACTGCAGCTGAAAGCACTCCGGTTCCGTGGAATGGACGGTCGCCGTGATCTTCCAGTTGTTGTCCCGAAGCAGACGCGCCAGCCCCCGGAGGCAGGAAAAATCCGACTGAAGGCGGGTTTCGGGCAGCCTTTTCCGCAGTTTCCGGAAGATACGGTCGAGATCGGAAATGTTGTCTTCGAGGGTAGGCGAAGGCAAATTCAGGAAATACTTCTGACTCAACGGCTGGTAGTACGATATCCCGGCGGACGCCGGTTCCTGATCGGAGGTTTCGGGTTGATCGTAGTGCAGAATGTTGTCGGTCATGAGGATCTGTTCATCCTCCTGGCGGGATTCGGGAGGAACCCAGACCTCTACGTCCTGATCCTTGATCTTGCTCTGGCAGGCCAGCACGAAGCCGGCATCGATTTCCTTTCGATCCAGAAAACCGAGGCCTTTGCTGGAAGATTCGACGGATCCGCTCTTTACCTTGAGACGGCACTTGCCGCAGACGCCCTGGCCGCCGCAGAGGCTGTTGATGTAGATGCCCGCCCGGGACGCCACGTCCAAAAGCGTTTCGCCGGGTTGGGCCTCCACGGTTTTTCCTTCCGGTTCAAAACGGACCTTCACCGATGCCATCTTTACCTCCTTGTGTGCTTGGAGATTCCAATACCGCAAAGAAACCGCCGGAGCCGACGCCTATCGCCGTTTGTGACCAGTCGATCGTTGGGCGACGCATTTTTCTTATATACCACCTAAGGTGTCAGAAGACAACGAAAGACCATTGTAGGGTAAGCGGACACAGCCATATGGCGGAAAGAACAGATCCTCCCGCATTTCGATACCCAGTGCAGCAAACCCTGGATCTGCACACGTTTTCCCCGTCCGAGGCCGCGTCTCTGATCGACGATTATCTCCGGGCGGCCGCCGATAAGGGCTACAGCGAGGTCGTCATCGTTCACGGGAAGGGAACCGGCAAACTCAGAAGGCGAGTCCACGGCGTGCTTTCGACCCATCCCATGGTGGCCGGATTTCGGGAAGCCGAGCCTTGGCGAGGCGGCTGGGGCGCCACCGTGGTAGCCATCGCTATGCCGGAAGAAGCGGGGGCGGGAAAAGGGGGCTCCAAGGGTGCTGTCGGGCCGCGTCGGGGCAAACGGCCGCCGTTGCGGATCCGCTCGGCGCAATGGGCATTGGGGGCGGCGGCGGGAGCCGCTCTCGGGTGGCTCCTGTGGCATGCTTTGGAATGATTTCCACCGGGGTGAACTTCAATCTCCGGACGACGCGAAGCCGCGTGACAGCGCCCGAAAAATCCTTCCCAGCGCTGATGCCTCAAGCCGGCGCGTCAAAGCTCCCGCTTCCTCCGCAGTTCCCGGGCTTCCCGCTTCCACCCGCCCGACCTGGCCCCCTTTTTCGATTTCTTCGGCGTTCCGCTAACGGGCGGTTCGTTCTGCCCGGAAGATCCCGCCAGTCGATCCGCGGTCACGAAGAAGGAGCCCCCCAGGGCTTCCTCCGAAAGGGCGCGCTGCGCCCGCCTCTCCTTGGGGACCCGAAGCTTGGCGGGCTCCCGTTCCAGGAACTCCAAGGACATTTTCGGGAACACCAGGAACCGGACCGGCAGGTTGGCGGCGAGGAACAGGTGTTCACCGGATTTCAGGAAAACGATCCCGCTTTCGTGGGCTTCGGCGGCTAGAATATCGACGGCTATGGGATCGGGATCTCGGCGCCGGGCGATCCGGAGCGCCAGGTCCTTGTCCACGGCGAGCGGCATGAAGGGGCGTCCCGAGGCGAGGAGCCCGTTGGCGGCTGCATGAGGGTATTGCTTACGGCGTATGGCGAAGTAAAGCCGCCGCGGCGGAACCGCCGGCCGGTACCGCGGCACGGGCTCTGCCTCCTTCAGCCGCAGAACCCGGTCCACGAGCCGGAAGGGCATCTCGATCCCGAGGAAATCGATTTCCTGCAGGTGCGCATCGCGCACGAAGCGCAGGCCGGGGTCCTCGTGAAGCGCCAGGAGAAAGTCCTTCCAGGGCATGGTACCGTCTTCGTCCCAAAACAGGCCGAATGCGTCGGGCATGTGGCAGCCGATGGCCGCAAGGGTCTTGGCCAGAGTCTTCGGGGGAATCTTCGCGCTCATGGTGAGCCCTTCTTTAATTCTGTTTACATAATATACATTATCGGACGTTGAGATTCTTTTTCTCTTGACTCCCCAAGCCGGTTGCGGTACACAGCTTCCCGCACCGAGCGGGAATAACTCAGCGGTAGAGTGCGACCTTGCCAAGGTCGAAGTCGCGGGTTCGAATCCCGTTTCCCGCTCCATAGCCAATCAAACCCCGGGGCAAGTCGATTGCCCCTTTTTTGTGCCGTACGTTTCCCCGCCGCTACCGCCTTGCGCGCGTTCGGCCGACAAGCCGTTGTCCAAGGCCTTCCGATGCGATAACGTTGGGATCAGATGAGTCGATTCAACACACGGAACGCTTCCATGACGAAAACCCGGTCCAAGCCTTACCGTCCCGCTGAACTCAAGCCCATCATCCGGTGGCGCTCCCGAACCGAAGCGCTCAAGGCCCTGCACGGCCTCTTTAACTACAAGGATCGGGCCCTCATCACCATCGATCCGGACCCTGATTCCATCGCCTCGGCCATGGCCCTCAAACGCCTCCTCTGGCGTCATGTTCAAAGCACCGCCATCGGCATCATCCGACCCATCAAGCGCCTGAACAACCTTACCATGGTCCGGCTCCTGAAACTCCCCCTGATCCAGCTGAATGAAAAGAACATCAAGGATTTCGACAAGTACCTGCTGGTGGACGGGCAACCGTCCCACCACGAGCTGTTCCAGAAAGTCCCCTATACGGCCGTCATCGACCATCATCCCGTAAAGTCCGAGCCGGACGCTCCCTTCGTCGACATCCGGCCTCACTATGGCGCCGTTTCCACCATGATGACCGAATATCTGCGCGCAGCCGCCATCAAACCGTCCCAGACGCTGGCCACCGCCCTGATCTACGGGATCAAGACGGATACCCGCAACTTCGAACGCCAGACCCTGGAAGAAGACGTCAAGGCCTTCCTGTACCTTTTCAGCCGAGCCAATCATAACATACTGAGAAAGATCGAGATCTCCGACCTTTCGCTCCGCGACCTCGCTCTTTTCAAGGAAGCCATCGAAAACAAGACGGTGTCCCGGGACCGGATCTACTCCCATCTGGAAAAGGTAAATTCCCCGGATATTCTTGTTATCATTGCTGAATTCATGCTGAAGGTCCACGATATCTCATGGTCCATCGTCTCCGGCGTCCACGGCGATCAGCTGGTGGTGATCGTCCGAAACGACGGGTACCGCAAGGACGCCGGAAAGGCGGTCACCCGTGCCTTTTCCGGGCTGGGAAATGCGGGCGGCCACAAGGCCATGGCCCGCGCCGAAATCCCGCTTGCCGCACTGGACCCGCTGCTCCAGCGGAAGACGCCCACGGCCATCGCCCGTTTCGTCAAGCGCCGTTTCGCCGTCGGCCATCCTGCTTCCAAGTAACAGCCATGAGCATTCCCAGGAAAACGGTGGAAATTTTCACCGACGGCGCCTGTTCCGGAAATCCAGGTCCAGGGGGATGGGCGGCGATCCTCCGTTATAAGGGAGTGGAAAAGGAACTTTGCGGGTTCTGCCCCCGAACCACCAGCAACCGTATGGAGTTGAAAGCCGTCCTGGAATCCCTAAAAGCACTCAAGGAACCCTGCCACGTGATCCTTTACACCGATTCCCGTTACCTCAAGGACGGCATCACCCGCTGGATTCAAAAATGGTTGCGTAACGGCTGGATGACGACTTCAAAGGAGCCGGTGAAAAACAGGGAACTCTGGGAAGAGCTGCACCGGCAAATCCAGCGTCACCGAATCGACTGGCACTGGGTGCCGGGCCACAGCGGCCACCCGGAAAACGAGCGATGCGACCGCCTGGCCAAAGAAGCCATCCAGCGGGGCCGGCGGAACGGCTGAGACTAAAGCCGCAGGCCTGGGGGATCGGCATGCGTCAGCGCCGATCCCCCAGGTCGCAGCGATTCTCCGGCGGCCGCCCCGACGCCGGCATCAGGCGGCCTGTTCGATTTTCACCGCGCAGACCTTGTATTCCGGGATCTTGCAAACAGGGTCGAGAGCCGCGATGGTGAGCACGTTGGCCGCGCTTTCGGCGAAATGGAACGGCATGAACACCACGCCCTTCCCGATCCGTTCCGTCAGCGAAATGCGCGTCACGATGCTCCCGCGCCGGCTGCTCACCCTCACCCGATCGCCGTCCTGACATCTCAGCGCCGCCGCGTCTTCAGGGTGTATCTCCATGACCGCCTCGGGCATTTCCCGGTGGAGGTGCGGCGAAACGCGGGTCATGGTTCCGGTGTGATAGTGGGCGTAGGAACGCCCTGTGGTGAACCAGAAGGGATAGCTTTCGTCCGGCATCTCCGCGGGATCGCGGTAGTCGATGGCGTGAAAGAGTCCCTTGCCTCGAGCGAAGCGGTCCTTGTGGAGGTACGGGGTCCCCGGGTGGTCGGGGGTCGGGCAGGGCCAGCAGAGCCCCTCCTCTTCAAGTCGCGGGTAGCTCATGCCCGCGTACGACGGCGTGACCTGCGTGATTTCCTTGAACACGTCCTCCGCATCACCGTAGTTCATGGCGTACCCGATCCGGTTGGAAAGGTCCTGGATGATTGCCCAGTCGACGCGGGCTTCCCCGGGGGGGTTCACCGCCTTGCGCACCCTCTGAACCCGGCGTTCGGAATTGGTGAAGGTTCCGTCCTTTTCGGCGAAGGAGGAAGCCGGAAACACCACGTGGGCCAGTTCCGTGGTCGGGGTCGGGAAGATGTCGATGACGCAGAGGAATTCCACAGCTTCCAGGGCATGCTTCACGTGCTGCAAGTCGGGGTCGCTCACCAGGGGGTTTTCCCCGAGGATGACCATGGCCTTCACGCTTCCCTTGAGGATCCCGTCCATCATTTCCATGACGGTGAGGCCCACCGAAGGCGAAAGCGGCGCATTCCAGGCCTTCGCGAATTTTTCCTGGATTTCCGGAACAGTGACCGCCTGATAACCGGGGTATACGTTGGGAAGTCCGCCCATGTCGCAGGCGCCCTGCACGTTGTTCTGTCCCCGCAGCGGGTTGACGCCGGTGGAGGGCCGGCCGATGTGGCCGCACAGCATGGCCAGGTTCGCCAGCGTCTTGACATTGTCCACGCCGGTCACATGTTGGGTGATCCCCATGCAGTAGACGATGGAACTCGATTCCGCCTTGGCATAGAGCTCTGCCATCCGGACGATGTCGTCCGCCGGTACTCCGGTGATCCGCTCCGTACGCTCGGGTGTGAACGTTTCGATCACCTCCACCAGCGCGTCGAAGTTTTCGGTCCGTTCGTCGATGAAGGCCTGATTGTGCCAGCCGTTCTTGTAGATCACGTGCATCATGCCGTTAACGAGCGCCACATCGCTTCCCAGGCGCTGGCGCACGTACACATCGGCGAAACGCGCCATCTGGATTTCGCGCGGGTCGGCGACGATGAGTTTCGCTCCCTTGGCCTTCGCCCGGTAGATCCGCGTGGCGACCAGCGGATGGGCGACCGTGGTGTTGGATCCGATGATGAAAATGCAGTCCGCATCCGCCAATTCGTCGATGGAATTGGTCATGGCTCCGCTTCCGAACGCTGCGGCAAGACCTGCCACGGTGGAGGAGTGTCAGAGACGGGCACAGTGATCAATGTTGTTGGTTCCGATGGCGGCTCTCGCAAATTTCTGCAGCACATAATTGTCTTCGTTGGTGCACTTGGCGGAGGTGAGAAGGGCAATGCTGTCGGGCCCGTGCTCGTCCCGGATACGCTTGAGCTGCGAAGCCGCAAACCCCAGTGCGTCCTCCCAGGTCGCGTTCCGGAGAGCCCCGTCCTTCCGCATCAGCGGGTTCCTCAGCCGTTTCGGATGCTGGACGAATTCGTGCACATTCCATCCCTTGATGCAGAGTTTCCCCTCGTTCACCGGGCTGGTCTTGGACGGCAGCGCACTGATGATCTTTCCGTCCAGCACTTCCAGGTTGATCCCGCAACCGCAACCGCAGTACGTGCACGTGGTGAGAACCGTCTGGTAGTCCATTCCGTTACTCCTTAAAGAAGAGAGTCCGCCTTCCCTGTGGAATTTGGGATTTTGCTTATCACACCCCGATGTGCAAATCAAGCCGAGTCCATGGGGATCCGGCGGCCCTTTGTGCTATTCCTCTCAAATCTTCTTGACAAGCGCCGCATTGATTCACTATAACCCGCCTTGATGTCGATAGGACAGCACCGAAGGGGCCGTCCGTCAGGCAGGAAGGATCTCGGTGGAAGACCGCGTCTTTTCTTCGGCGGCCAATGTTACTCATTTCACATACCATCCATCCAACCTTTGTCCCATGTCGTCAGGTGGCGTATGAAGCTCACCACGATCCGAAGCACCGCCGTTGCCGTGCCCTCCGCCGATCCGGCCGTGGTCTCGGCTCCTACCCCCCGGCGCGTGGTTTTGCCTCTCGGGGGACCTTGGGGCAAGGCGACGCCTCTGGTCTCGGACGGGGAGACCGTCCGGGCCGGCCAGCGGGTCGCCGAAAGGCCCGATTTGCGGCTCCCGGCCGTTTACGCTCCCATCAGCGGCCGTGTTGACGGGATAAGAGACAAGTACCGCCATACCGGAGAAAAGGGCCCGGCGCTCGTCATTGTCGGTAACGGGTCCCAAGAACCGCCGGCATCGGAAAAGCCGCCCCTGGACGATCCGGTGGCCCTTGCGCGGTTTCTGGCGTCGGTGGCTCCCCCCGAAGTGGATCCCCATCCCTGGCCTCCTGCAGCCCGCCTGGCGTCGCCGGAAGTGGCGGCGAAGGCGCTGGATCTCACGGATCCTCCCTTCGATCGCCCGCTGGAAACCCTTATCCTGAACGCGCTGGACCGCCAGCCGGGTGATCTTCTTCGGCGGACCGTGGCGCGGCGTTTTTTTCGGGAGCTGGCTGAAGCGGTGCCGCAGCTCCGGGCCCTTTCGGGCGCTCGGCGCATTGTCTTCGCCTGGTACCAGGGAAGCGATCTTCCGAGGGATCTTCAGGAAGCGCTCCAGAGGGCCGGCGTGGACATCGTGCGGCTGCCCTGCAAGTATCCCATCGCCCTGGAACCGCTCCTGGTGCAGGCGGTGACCGGAAAGGAAGTCCCCATGCCGGAAGGCGATACACGTCGGCTCGGATGCGCCGTGCTGGACGTGTGCACCGCAGTGTCTCTGAGCCGGTCCATGGCGACGGGAACGGCGCCGCTCACCGCTTTCCTCCAGTTCGCTGTTCCCTCGCGCAAGATGATGACCGTGTACGAGGTTACCACCGGCACGCCGCTGGAGGAACTCACGGCCCAAACGGAACGACCCCATGGGGCGCCTTCGAAGGTGATCGCAGGCGGGCTCTTTCTGGGCTATGCCCAACACGATCTGTCGGTCCCCCTCACCTCGGACGTGGAATCCGTCTTCTTTCTCGGCCCGGGGGAAGCCGCCGGCTACAATTACCGCGCCTGCTTCAACTGCGGCAACTGCGTGGATCGGTGTCCGGTGAACCTCATGCCCAACGAACTGGGGAAATACTGTGAATTCGGCCGATTCGAAGAAGCCGAACGCCAGCACCTGTTCCAGTGCATAGAGTGCGGGCTGTGCGCCTACGTGTGCCCCGCCAACCGCCCTATGCTTCACCTGCTGCGATACGGAAAGCATGAACTCATCCAGATGAGGAAGGAGTCATGAAGCGCCCTGATCTCTTGGTATCCATGCCGCCGCATGTGCATGCGGGGTATTCGATCCGCCGGATGATGACCGACATGCTCATCGCTCTCCTTCCCTGCATTTTCGCGGGATGGTTCTTCTTCGGCGTCCGGGCGGTGTGGATCGTGGCCCTTTGTGCCGTCACGGCGCCCGTCACGGAAGCCCTCTGGCTGAAAGCGCTTCGAAGACCGGTCTACGCCGCCGACGGAAGTGCCGTGGTGACCGGGGTTCTTTTGGGCCTTGTCTTATCGCCCGAAGTTCCCTGGTGGTGCGCGGTCCTGGGAACGGTCACGGCAATCATCGTCGGAAAGGAACTTTACGGCGGGGTCGGTAGTCATCCGTTCAGTTCCGTGCTGGTGGGCTGGGCGTTCGTGTTCATTTCGTATGGAGTGCTCCTCGAATACTTTCCGCCGGCGGAACCTAGGGGCCTGCTGGCGCCCGGCGGCATCCTGGAATACCCGCCGCAGGACACCCTCAAACTTTACCCGGGACCCGAAGGGCTGGCCATTTTGCAGGACGTTCCGCTCATGGATCTCTTTCTTGGCAACGTTCCCGGTACCGCCGGAACCACCTCCGTCCTGGCCGTGCTCGTGGGCGGGCTTTACCTACTGGCCCGAAGAGTGATCCGCTGGCACATCCCCGTCTTTTTCGTCCTTTCGACGTATGTGTTCGCCTTCATCAGCTGGAAGCTCGATCCCGCAGCCTCCGCCCCCCCGCTGGTCCATGTGCTTTCGGGCTGGGTGATGCTGGGAGGGTTTTTTCTCGCCACGGAACGTGGGACCTGCCCCGTAACGGTGCCGGGAATGATCCTCTACGGCATCGGCTGCGGGTGTCTCACCATGATCATTCGCATCTGGGGCACGTACATGGAAGGGGTTCCGTTCGCGATCCTTCTCATGAACGGCATGACGCCCATCCTGGATCGGCTGCGCCCCAAGGTCATAGGGAGGGTGAAAGAAGTTGCGTGACCTCATCCGAATGGTAGTCGTCCTCACGGCGATCTCCGGAACCTCCGGGCTGGTCCTTTCCTACGTGAACGAAGCGACCAGAGAGCCGCGGGAATACCAACTGCTCAAATACGTCAAGGGACCGTCGCTCAATGCCGTTCTTCCCGAAGGTTACGAAAACGATCCCATCACCGACAAGATCGTGGTGGCGGTTGGGACCGATGACAAGGGAAAGCCGGTCGAAAAGACAGTGTTTCCCGCCAAGAAGGGAGACGAAATCATCGCGTTAGCCTACGATGCGGAAGCCACCGGGTACCACGGCACCGTATCGGTCATGGTGGGGTTCGCCCCCGACGGGAGAATCACGGGGATGAGCGTCATGACGCACACCGAAACCCCGGGCCTCGGGGCCCGCATCACCGAAAGCGCCTTCACCGACCAGTTCAAAGGACTCGAAGGACCCGACCAGCTGAAACTTTCCTCTGAGGGCGGCGCCATCGACGGGATCAGCGGGGCGACGATTTCCAGCGCGGCGGCGCTGACGGCGGTGAAGCAGGCCGTGGAACTCTTCCCCAAGGTCAAAAAGGAGGTACTTTAGAGCCATGAGTGTGGTGAAAGAGTTTACCAAGGGTCTCTGGAAGGAGGTGCCGCCCTTCCGGCTGGTACTCGGCCTCTGCCCTGTGCTTGCCGTCACCACCGCCGCCAAGAACGGTCTCGGGATGGGCCTTGCCACCACCTTCGTCTTGGTGTGCTCTAATTTTCTGATCTCGTTGCTGAGAAAGGTCATCCCCAACAAGGTGCGCATCGCCGCTTACATCGTGATCATCGCCTCGTTCGTCGTGATCGTCGAACTGGTCATGCAGGCGTTCTTCTACCCGCTGTACAAGGTTCTCGGCATCTTCATTCCCCTCATCGTCGTCAACTGCATCATCCTGGGCCGTGCCGAAGCGTTCGCCTCGAAAAACACCCTCCTTCCCTCCATCGCCGACGGCCTCGGTATGGGGCTCGGGTTCACATTGTCACTCACGTTTCTAGGAAGCCTTCGGGAACTGATCGGAAGCGGCTCGATCTTCGGAGTGCCCATGGGCGGCGAGGCGTTCCTCCCCTTCAGCATCATGCTCAAGCCGCCGGGTGCCTTTTTGTGCCTGGCTTTGATTCTGGCCGGGATGAACCTCATCAGTGCCAAGAAGGGTTAACGGGATGGGCTTGTCCCGGTGTTTTGGCTGAACGCTACACGAACCCGATGTAGACAAGGATGCTTTGACCATGTCCGAATACTGGCTGCTCATCGTCAGCGCGGTTTTTGTCAACAACATCATTCTGGCCCGCTACCTGGGCAACTGCCCGTTCCTCGGGGTCTCCAACCGCATGGACACCGCCACGGGCATGGCCATGGCGGTGGTTTTCGTCATAACCTTGGCGGCGGGCATAACCTGGCTGGTTTCGAAGTACGTTCTCAAACCCTTTGAGTTGGAATACCTCCAGACCATCGCTTTCATCCTGGTGATTGCCGCCCTGGTCCAATTGGTCGAAATGTTCCTACAGAAGTCCATTCCCACTCTCTACCGGGCGCTGGGGATTTTTCTCCCGCTCATCACCACCAACTGCGCCGTTCTCGGCGTGGCGGTGATCGGTGTCGAAGAGGACTTCGACTTCGTCAAGACTCTGGTTTTCGCCTTTGCATCGGCGGTCGGCTACGGCCTGGCCTTGATCCTGCTCACGGGCATCCGCGAACGCGTGGCGGTGGCCTTCGTTCCCCGGCATCTCCGGGGCATGCCCATCGGGCTCATCACGGCCGGACTCCTGGCTCTGGCGTTCCTGGGCTTCATCGGCATGGTGTGACGCAGCCGGCGGCCCACTTGACTTCGCTTGGGGGAACCATTCTACTTTAGCCGTTTGGAGACCCAGGCGCGCGCCGGCGCGCGCCGATTCAGAATCGGTTACGGAGTACACCATGCTGTCAGCGGTTTTGGCCATTGGAGGTATCGGCTTCGTCGCAGGGCTCGGATTGGCGGTCGCCTCGAAAGTTTTCTACGTTTTCGTGGACCCCAAGATCACGGCCGTGGAAGAGGCGCTTCCCGGCGCGAACTGCGGCGGCTGTGGCTTCCCGGGTTGTTCGGCAGCCGCGGAAGCCATTGCAACTGGGAAGGCGCCCCCGAACATCTGCGTGGCCGGCGGCCCGGCCGTTCACGCGCGCGTCGCGCAGATCCTAGGGGTGGAAGTCAAGGAAGTGGAACCCCAAATCGCCCGCCCCGGCTGCTACTACGGCCCCGATGCCGCCGATCTCAAGTACATCTACGACGGTGTGAACGACTGCCGCGCAGCGGCCCTTCTTTCCGGGGGATCCAAGGTATGCCCCATCGGCTGTTTGGGTCTGGGGACCTGCGTGCGGGCGTGTCCCTTCAACGCGCTTTCCATGGGTCCGGACGGACTCCCCGTGGTGAACACAGCTCTCTGCACGGGATGCGGCACCTGCGAACGCGTCTGCCCCAAGCACATCATCACGCTGTCTTCCAACTCGCGGCGGATCACTCAAGAATACACCACGCAAGAATGCACGGCTCCCTGCCAGCGGGCTTGCCCGGCCGGCATCGATATTCCAGCTTATATTTACGCCGTTTCGCAAGGTAACTACTTGGAAGCCGTCCGCGTGATCAAGGAAAAGAATCCGTTGCCGCTCGTGTGCGGGCGCATCTGTGTTCATCCCTGTGAATTCGAATGCCGCCGGAACCTCGTGGATGAACCGGTGGCCATCAACCACATCAAGCGCTTCGCCGCCGATTACGAAATGAAAAGCGGCCGGCGGCTTCCCATCGTCAAGGCGCCTGCCACCGGAAATCGGGTGGCTGTCGTGGGTGGAGGCGCCGAAGGCCTTACCGCCGCGTATTTTCTCGCGCGTTTGGGACACGAACCCACCGTCTTCGAAGCCATGGACAAACTCGGCGGGCTCCTGCAGACCATCATTCCCGATTCCCGGCTCCCCAAGGACGTACTGGACTGGGAGATTCAAGGCATTCTGGAAGCCGGAGTGGAAGCGCGGACCCACCACAAGCTGGGGAGGGACTTCACCATCGCCGAACTGCTGAGGCAGGGATTTTCGGCCGTGTTCGTCGCCACCGGAGGCTGGGATACCCAGGTGGCCTCGGGACTCACCCAGGAGCCCATGGAGGTCCTGCCGGGGGTTCGGCTGCTGGTTCCTTTCACTTTAGCTTCTTTTTCCGGAAAGAAGATCGAGGTCGGAAAGAAGGTCATGATCGTCGGAGGCGGCAACGCTTCGCTGGACGCCGCCCGCATGTGCCGGGAACTGGGAGCGGAAACGGTCCATGTGGTGTTTAGAGGACGCGCGGAGGACCTTCCCTTCGGTCCCGAAGACCTCCAGGCGGCGGAACGCGAAAACATCCACGTGCATTACCGATCGGCCCTGCTTTCAATGATGGGAACCGACTCGCGACTCACCCACGTGGAACTCGCTCGATTGGAAGCGGGTTCAGCTACGGACAGCCTGGAAAGACTTCGGGAGACATCGCCTGCTGAGCGGCTGGAAGTGGACACCCTGATCACCGGCGCCGGCCGGTTTCCCGAACTGATCTACGCGACCCGCAAGGCCGATGAGGAAACGGGGGTGGAAAGCGCCACCGAGGTCCTCTGGGAAACGGTGGTGCCCTATGCGGGGCCGTTCGCCCAAGAAGACGTGGGGATCTTTCGACCGGGAGAGGCGACGACCGATTACAAGGCCGTGGTGGAGGCCATCGGAGCGGGGAGGCGCGGCGCCATTTCCGTACACAGAAAGCTCATGGGGGAGGCGGTGGAACCGCCCCCGAACATGATCCGCCGCCGGACGTACGTGTTGACCGTGGACGCCCTGGAACCTGTGCCGCGTTCACCGCGGGAACCCATGCCGGAATTGCCGCTGGAGGAACGGCTGATGCACCCGGATGCCGAGGTGGAGCTGGGATACAGCGAAGAACAGGCGCGCAGGGAAGCCGCCCGTTGCCTCCGCTGCGGGCTCATCTGCTATCGTCGCCCGTCGGATGAACGCTCTGCGGCATGATTCGCGTGATCCGCGGATGGTTCCTTTGGTTGCCTGCCAGTTTCCGATCGGCGGCCTTCACGGCGATGAAGGTGAGGGCCATGCCGCCGGCGGCGCAAAAAACGGAAAAAAGAGTGGGGTCCTTTCCCCATCGGGGAGCCGCCCACCAGCCCACAGCGGCTCCGATCACCAGGGCCACCACGGGGATGAAGTAAACCAGAAGCGAAGCGGTGAGAAATACATCGGTGGGAACGCTCACCTCCACCCGATCGCCCACAGTCGCTTCCAGTTCGTTGATGGCAGGGATCACGAATTCCTTGTTCGAAAGCATTCCGCAGGCTCCCTTGGACGAACAACGGGAACACGCTTCCGATCGTTGGATCTGTACGAAGGCCTTCCCGGGGCCGACTGTTTTCACGATGCCTTGTTCCGTTGCCATGCGCTTCTCTCCCGTTTCTCATGCGTTCAGGCGCCTCGGTCAAAAGGGTCTCACGGTTTTGGACGCCTCGTTACCCTAATACAATAAGGACACACCATGAAAGATCAAATCGTCGCGTACGCCAAAAAATGGCTCGAGGATGGCCGGGGCGCAGGCTTCCTGGCTCTGAAAAAAGACGGCCGCCATGTACGCCCTCACCTTTTCACGGATCCCGCCGAACTGGACGCCCTGTCCCTCGGCGACGAACACGGGGTGGGGACGGAACGCTACCCGCTGGTCAAGATCCTCATGCGGCTGCACCATCGGCACCCGACCGAGAATTTCGCTGTCATGGTTCGAGGCTGTGAAGAGCGGGCTCTGCAGAAGTTGGCGCAGGCCAGCCAAATCGCTCTTCACCGCATACAAACCGTCGGCTTTTGCTGCCCGGGGGAACTGGCGGAACGCTGCGGCTGCCTCAAACCCTACCCGGAAGATCCTGTCGCGGGGACGAAACCGGAAGTGCCACCGAGCTCTAAAGTGGTCACCGCCACACCCCGGAATTTCGTGCGCGACATGGGGTTTTTGAAGGAACAGTTCGAACGGTGCATCAAGTGCTACGGTTGCCGGAATGTCTGTCCGGTCTGTTTTTGCAAGGAATGCACCTTGGAGGAAGACACCTTCGTGCCGCGGACTGGAACCAGCCTTCCCCCGCCCAACCCGGAATTCCTGCTCACCCGCGCCGTCCACATGGTGGGCTACTGCGTATACTGCGGGCTGTGCGAAGAAGCGTGCCCGGCGGACATTCCCTTGAGGACGGTGTACAAGATGGTGGCGAACATCATCAACGAAAGCCAGGGTGCCTGGATTCAAGGGGTGCCGGAGCGGGGCCGGCCCCCCGCCGACGAATCGGAGCGAGACGAAAAGAGCGCTACGGGCTGAGCGACGCTGCGGCGGTGTTTCGAGCCGCACGCGAAACCAAGGTACCTCACTCCCCTCCCCTTAATCGCCTCCCACAAGGGGAGGGGAAGTAGAATTCGGCACCAAATATCAGGTCTATTATTTTCTACGCTACCAACATTTTTCCCACTTGTTCGGAAGCTCTGGCTTGGGAACGGGGCCATGGGAATCGAAGCTGGAGCTTCTGCACCGTTGTGTTCCCAAGCTGGAGCTTGGGAACAAGAAGTTAGATCCCCAAACAAAAGCCCCTCGGGCTTTCGGTGCCCGGGGGGCTTAACATGGAGATGGACCGGCGACGCCCTACTCTCCCACGCAGTCGCCCGCGCAGTACCATCGGCGCAGAGGAGCTTAACTTCCGTGTTCGGGATGGGAACGGGTGTTTCCTCCTCGCTTGAGTCACCGGCCCAAGGGGGGATTCAGTTCTGAACAGGGGTAAACGGTATGGGGCGGGGGTCGGCTTGGGTTTTTCCTTTGGGAAAAGGGATGGTCAAGCCTCACGGCCTATTAGTACCGGTCAGCTTCATCCGTTACCGGACTTCCACACCCGGCCTATCAACCTCGTGGTCTACGAGGGGCCTTCAGCGTCCCGCCGAAGCGGGACGGGGGAACTCTTATCTTGGGGTGGGCTTCCCGCTTAGATGCTTTCAGCGGTTATCCCTTCCGAACATAGCTACCCAGCGGTGCCCCTGGCGGGACAACTGGTACACCAGAGGTTCGTCCATCCCGGTCCTCTCGTACTAGGGACAGATCCCCTCAAAGTTCCTGCGCCCACGGTAGATAGGGACCAAACTGTCTCACGACGTTTTAAACCCAGCTCACGTACCGCTTTAATCGGCGAACAGCCGAACCCTTGGGACCTGCTCCAGCCCCAGGATGCGATGAGCCGACATCGAGGTGCCAAACCTCCCCGTCGATGTGAACTCTTGGGGGAGATCAGCCTGTTATCCCCGGCGTACCTTTTATCCGTTGAGCGACGGCCCTTCCATACGGAACCGCCGGATCACTAAGACCGACTTTCGTCCCTGCTCGAGATGTCTCTCTCGCAGTCAGGCTCCCTTATGCCTTTACACTCTACGGCTGGTTTCCAATCAGCCTGAGGGAACCTTCGCGCGCCTCCGTTACCCTTTGGGAGGCGACCGCCCCAGTCAAACTACCCACCAGGCACTGTCCCCGGGAAGGATCACTTCCCAAGGTTAGAATCCTAGACGCGTAAGGGTGGTATTTCAAGGGCGGCTCCATGAGAGCTGGCGCCCCCACTTCATAGCCTCCCACCTATCCTACACATACACGCCCAAAATCCAATGCCAAGCTGTAGTAAAGGTGCACGGGGTCTTTCCGTCTAGCCGCGGGTACTCGGCATCTTCACCGAGACTACAATTTCACTGAGTCCCTGGTCGAGACAGTGGGGAAGTCGTTACGCCATTCGTGCAGGTCGGAACTTACCCGACAAGGAATTTCGCTACCTTAGGACCGTTATAGTTACGGCCGCCGTTTACCGGGGCTTCGGTTCAAGGCTTCTTCCGAAGAATAACCTCTCCCCTTAACCTTCCGGCACCGGGCAGGCGTCAGACCCTATACGTCGTCTTGCGACTTAGCAGAGTCCTGTGTTTTTAGTAAACAGTCGCTACCCCCTATTCTCTGCAACCCCCCTCGGCTCCGGAGGCTCGCTCCTTCACCTAACGAGGGCACACCTTCTCCCGAAGTTACGGTGTCATTTTGCCGAGTTCCTTAACCAGGGTTCTCTCAAGCGCCTTAGGATGCTCTCCTCGCCTACCTGTGTCGGTTTGCGGTACGGTCACCTCGCGAACTCGCTAGAGGCTTTTCTTGGCAGCTTGGGATCAGCCACTTTGCGGCCTTGCGGCCTCGGCATCACCTCTCGGCGTTGATGAAGATCCGGATTTGCCTGGACCTTCCGCCTACCGGCTTGCACCGGGACGTCCATCACCCGGATGGCCTGCCCTTCTGCGTCCCCCCATCGCTCAAACGCTCGCGCGGTGGTACAGGAATGTTAACCTGTTTCCCATCACCTACGCCTTCCGGCCTCGGCTTAGGGACCGACTAACCCTGAGCAGATTAACTTTACCCAGGAAACCTTAGGCTTACGGCGAGCGGGTTTCTCACCCGCTTTATCGTTACTCATGTCAGCATAATCTCTTGTGATACCTCCACCACCCCTTACGGCGTGGCTTCATCGGCCTACACAATGCTCCCCTACCGCCCGGAGACTTACGTCTCCAGACCCGCGGCTTCGGTAGCGTGCTTAGCCCCGTTACATCTTCGGCGCAGGAACACTAGACCAGTGAGCTGTTACGCTTTCTTTAAAGGATGGCTGCTTCTAAGCCAACCTCCTGGTTGTCTCAGTATTCCCACTTCCTTTCCCACTCAGCACGCATTTGGGGACCTTAGCCGGCGATCCGGGCTCTTTCCCTCTCGTCCACGAAACTTATCTCCCGTAGACTCACTCCCGAAGACGATATGACGGCATTCGCAGTTTGGTTGGGTTTGGTAATCCGGTGAGACCCCTAGCCCATCCAGCGCTCTACCTCCGCCATTCTCACTCCGAGGCTGC